>NZ_CABFUZ020000088.1 GCF_902143385.2 Methylacidimicrobium cyclopophantes | reverse complement strand
AGGGCGGCATGGGAAAACCGTGCCGCCCTTTTTTTCCCTCATTCTCGCGGATAGGTCTACCAACAAGAAGGCCGCGCCCACGAAGCGCGGCCTTCCTCCATCGTGCAACCGAACGCGAACGATTAGATGTCGTAGTACATCTGATACTCGATCGGGTGCGGACGGAGTCGCAAGGTGTCGTAATCCTTTTTCCGCAACTCGAGGAGGGTCTCGACCACATCTTTGGTGAAGACATCGCCCTTGAGAAGGAATTCATGATCCTTTTCCAGAGCTTCAATGGCTCCTCGCAAGGAGTCGGGTACGGTCGGCACCTTCTTCAACTCTTCCGGCGGAAGCTCGTAGATGTTCTTCTCCAGCGGCTCACCCGGGTCGATCCGGTTCTGAATTCCATCCAGGCCGGCCATCAACATCGCCGCGCACGCCAAATAGATATTCGCTGCGGGGTCCGGCGTGCGGAATTCGATGCGCTTGGCCTTCGGACTCGGCGAGTAGATCGGAATGCGCACCGAAGCGCTCCGGTTCCGTGCGGAGTACGCCAAATTGACCGGAGCCTCGAATCCGGGGACGAGCCGCTTATAGCTATTCGTCGTCGGATTGGTGATTGCAGTCAGCGCCGGTGCGTGCTTGAGGATTCCACCGATGTAGTGGAGCGCCAGTTCGCTCAGCCCGGCATACCGGTTGCCGGCGAAGAGCGGCTTTCCGTCCTTCCAAAGGGATTGATGGGTATGCATCCCCGAGCCGTTGTCGCCGAAAATCGGTTTCGGCATGAAGGTTACGGTCTTGCCGAAACGGCGGGCGATGTTCTTGATGACATACTTATACGTCATCATATCGTCGCCGATCCGGAGCAGGGTGTTGAAGCGGACGTCGATCTCCGCTTGGCCGGCCGTTGCCACCTCGTGGTGCTGTCGCTCCACCGAAACCCCGAGGCTTTCCAGCCCTAGGACCATTTGATCGCGCACGTCCTGGAGGGTGTCCGCCGGCGGTACCGGAAAATACCCCTCCTTGTGCCGAATCTTATGCCCGAGATTCGGCTCCTCGTCGCGACCGGTGTTCCAGATTCCCTCGACCGAGTCGACCTCGAAAAAGGAACCGTTCGTCTGATTTTCGTATCGAACATCGTCGAAGATGAAGAACTCCGCCTCCGGTCCGAAGTACGCAGTATCCGCGATGCCCGTGCTCTTTAAATAGGCCTCGGCTCGAATCGCGATGCTGCGAGGATCGCGGACGTAGGTCTGGCGGGTAATCGGATCCGAGATCGCACAGATGAAGCTCAACGTCGGTTCCGCGATGAACGGATCGATGAACGCCGTGTACGGGTCGGGCATGACGAGCATGTCCGACTCCTGAATTCCTCGCCATCCCCGAATCGAAGAGCCGTCAAACCCGAGTCCTTCCTCGAAGGCTTCGGCAGGCACCTCGTTGATGCCCATGGTGAAGTGCTGCCATGTTCCCAGTAGATCGCAGAATTTCAAATCGACCAGGCGTGCATTGTGCTCGCGCCCGAACGCCAGCGCTTCTTCTCCGGAAGCGCACCGTTTATACTTCTCAGCCATATACGACTCCCTATTCCTCCTATTTATTGATTCGACTTCTCAGCATGGAACGAACCGAGATCGCTTATCGGAGACACCGCAAGCGATATCGCTCCGCTTCTGCGCTCCGTCCATCCGGATCGTCTCCACTTACCGGAATCCTCAGCGCGGAAGAGAGGAGAGATGCCCGGAATCCTCCGAGCTTTCCGGCCTTGGACGAAGCACGGCGCCCATAGAACCCATCGAAGAATGAGGGGCGCCTGCGGCCTCGCTTCCAAAATACCCCCTACGAGAAGCGAGCACCCGGTTTCCTCCACGCCGGGGAAGGGACCCACAGCCTAAATTGCATGCTCGTTCCGTTCCCCAGTTCGAATCCGAATTGCTTCGGATACCGGGACCACGAAGATCTTCCCGTCGCCGATCTTTCCCGTCCTGGCCGCCTTGATGATCGCTTCTGTCGCTTTCGCCAGCAGCTCCTCTTCCAACACCACCTCGATCTTGACCTTCGGGAGAAAGTCGACCGTGTATTCGCTGCCTCGGTAGATTTCCGTGTGCCCCTTTTGACGACCAAACCCTTTGACCTCCGCCACGGTCAAGCCGGCGATTCCGATTTCCGTAAGCGCCTCCTTCACTTCTTCGAGCTTAAAGGGTTTGATCACTGCCTCGATCTTACACAGCGCCATGTTTTTCCTCCCCAATTCCTTTTTCCTGACTCTGCCAATACCGACGGGGCGACTTCCGCATTCTTGCTAACCGTCTTTTGCTGCGACTGCAACACGAAAAGCATCTTTTATGCCATGGAGAAGTTGCCTTTGCGCGCAAAAACCATCCCGGCTGGGGGTCGAAAGAACCGCAACTTTACGGAGGAACCCCAAAGGAGCGGGAATGCGAGAGCTTGCGCCAGCAGGCAAAGCCGGTGGCAGCCACCCGCTTTGCTTACCCTAGTATTTTAACATAACAAGTATTGTGCGCACTAATTAGGGCAAGCGAAAACCCAACGGCCGATCCCGCACTCGCCTTCTCCTCGGGCGAACAACGGAATGCGCGCTGAAAAGAGATTCGATCGGGCTACGGCCTACTTCTTTCCATCTACTCGCCGAAGAAGCCGACTGGAAAACCCGGCTCCCCTCGAAGTGCTCGCATCGGCAAAAACGGAGCGAGATGCAGCGGCAATGCAGTCGCCCTCAGCTCCAGCCGCCGGCAACGGCTCCCGAATCAGTTTGATCCGCCGTGCTTCCACCCCAAGGGTTCACCCCCGAGGAGATGCAAATGAAGATGCGGAACGCTTTCCCCCGCATCCTTACCGTTATTGATAACGACACGGAAGCCGGTGTCAGCGATCCCGAGTTTTGCCGCAACGATCGTTGCAATGCCAAGCAGATACCCTAAGAGTTCTCGATCGGCGGCGTCGGCTTCAGAAAGCCGCGGGATCTCTTTTTTCGGAATGATCAACGCGTGAACTTTCGCGACCGGATGTATGTCGTGAATTGCGATGCACCGATCGTCTTCGTAAATGATCTCTGCGGGAATCTCTCGCTCAATGATACGGCGAAATATGCTCTTCATAAGGTGCAGAGCGTGATGCTCTTACAATAGCGGAAGCGTTTCCGAATTTGGTGCGGAACGGTTCAACTTTTTTACCGCATGAACAAAATCGCTCGCATCGCGAAACTTTCGATAAACGGAGGCAAAGCGCACGTACGCGACTTCATCGAGCATTCGGAGCCCTTCTACGATCTTCTCCCCGATCTCGCTGGAAGGAATCTCCTGTCCATGGCGGCGGACCAGATCGGCGACGACTCGGTCTACGAGATTTTCGATCGCCTGGAGGCTGACCGGACGCTTTTCACAGGCCTTCTCGACCCCCAAGAGGATCTTCTGCCGATCAAAGATTTCGAAACTCCCATCCCTTTTCTGGACCCGCAGCGCCAGTTGCTCGATTTCCTCGTAGGTAGTGAAGCGCGCTCCGCATTTGAGGCATTTTCGACGTCGGCGGATAACGGCCCCGTCGCGCAGCGGACGCGAGTCAACCACTCGGTCCTTTTGTTTGCCGCATTTCGGACATTTCATCGTAACGCAAAGAGATCTCGTGACTCCATCAGTCGTCGAGCGATTCCCTCCCACGAGAACCGGGCTTCTGGTGGACGATATCCATTCTCTCCCCTTTTTTGGTCCGGAAGAGTCTTCCTGGAATTTGTTCTTGTTCCTCCCAGTAAGGATAGCCCCACCGGCTCGCCCTACTCCGCGAAAGGTCCATAATCTCTAGAGATTTACGAAAAGGAACAAGGCGGTTCGATCGATCCTGCACAAGGGAAAGCGGCCGCGCAGCAATGCTCGCCGGATAGCGGAAGACCCACACGTAGGGAGCTGATTACCAGATTCCGTTTCTAAAGACAATACCGCTCTTGCAATTTCCAGGCGCTGTTTTCCCTCTTTTTGATGGAAAAACTCCCTTTGGTGCGCTTACTTGGACCATGAAAATCAAGACGGCCAGTCTCTCGGCGGAACCATTTCGCGTGAAAGAGATCCTGCAACCGGCGATTCTTGGATTAAATGAGCCCGCGGCCCATGCGAAGGATCCAATCGCGATCGACCTCACCCTCTACCTCGTGGACGATCTGGTCGTCGGCAGTGGAAGGGTGGAAACCGCCGTGGAGTTGCAGTGCGGCCGCTGCTGTCGCTGGCTCGATTGGCCGATTCGGCTGCCGGATTTCCAACTCCGGATACGCCCCCCGTTGCCCCTGTGGATCGACTTGACACCCTTTATCCGAGAAGACATCCTGTTGGCCCTTCCGATGGTAGCGGTTTGTGATGAGCGGACCGCGAAAGGCTGCTTTACCGATGGGATTCGAGCACTGAGCGAAACCGACGTACAACAGTCGATTCACGGAAGGGACATTTGGGGAATTCTGGAGCGATTCGAAAGAAATCGCTGATCCGGTCTATTAGCTAGAGGAGGAGCGGTGACGGACGGCAATGGCCCGTAGATTTCCCGCAGCAGCTTAAAAAAGGAGTAATCATGGGAGTTCCCAAGCGCAAGACCTCAAAAGCCCGCCTTCGTTCCCGGAAAGCAGCCAATCGCTGGACGCCTCCGGGACTTTTCAAGGATCCAAAAACGGGGAATCTTCATCTCCCTCATTGTGTCGATCCCGCCACTGGGAGTTACCGAGAGCGGCAAGTCCTGTCCAAAAACGTCGAGGAATGAGAGATAGCTAGAGCGGATGAAGATCGCTTTAGACGTCATGGGTGGTGATTTTGCGCCCCGGAATCCTCTTTTGGGAGCCGTTGGCGCACTCCAATCCTATCCCGACCTCTTCCTCTTCCTCGTTGGAGATCAAGAACGGATCGCCGAGGAATTTTGGCGACATGGAGGGCGTGCTTTCGGCGACCGGGTAGAGTTTGTCCATGCTTCGCAAGTAGTTCCCATGGACGCGCAGGCCATCGAAAGCGTGCGTCAAAAACGAGATTCCTCGATCAGCCGCTGTGTTCGACTTGTGAAGGAAGGCAAAGCGGATGCCTTGGTTTCCGCCGGTCATACAGGGGCGGTCGTCGCGGCATCTACCATTCTCCTGCGAACTCTTCCAGGGATTAGCCGGGCCGGGATCGCGACAACAATCCCGACGGAGCAGAAGCCCTTTCTCCTCATCGACTCCGGGGCCAACATCGATTCCGATCCCGTGCATCTTCTCGGCTACGCGATCATGGGCAGTATCTACTCGCGAGAGGTCCTTCACGTCCCCAATCCACGGGTCGGGCTTTTGAGCATCGGGACGGAAGACGTAAAGGGGAATGAGCTGACCAAGCAGGCATTCAAGCTTCTTGCCCAAGCTAAAATCAACTTCGGAGGCAACGTAGAGGGCCATGACCTCTTTGAAAAGCCGGTAGATGTGGTCGTTTGCGATGGTTTTGTCGGCAACGTTGTGCTCAAGACGGCCGAAAGCGTAGCAAAGGCCGTCATGCATTGGTTGCGTTCAGAGCTTACGCAAAATCCGCTCCGGATGTTCGGCGCTTATCTCGCTCGGGGAGCGTTCTTGTCGGTGAAGCAAAAAGCCAGCTACGAGGAATATGGAGGAGCCCTGCTGCTTGGGGTCAACGGAACCTGCATCATCGCCCATGGAGCTTCGACCCCGAAAGCAATTTGCAATGCGATTCGCATCGCACGAGAAGCCGTCACCCAAAACGTAAACAGCCGAATCATCCAGGAGATGAGGCGTCATTGTGAGGCAGAGTCTGAAAACACAGCGGCTTCGAGAGCGTAAACCCGCCATTGTGGGGACGGGAGCTTATCTTCCCGCAAAGGTTCTCAGCAATCATGACCTAGAACGAATGGTCGAAACCAGCGATCGCTGGATCGTTGAGAGAACGGGGATCCGAGAACGACGACTGGCGGCCGATAAAGAATGTCCATCCGACATGGGAGCAGCGGCTGCCATGATGGCGCTGGAACGAGCCGGTTTGCGTTCTGAAGAGCTCGACTTGATCATCGTGGCGACCACGACATCGGATACACTCTTCCCGTCGACGGCCTGCCAGATTCAGCAGAAGATCGGCGCTCGAAAAATTCCCGCTTTCGATCTGCAAGCGGCTTGTTCTGGATTTCTCTACGGGCTCGTCATGGCCCACCATCTGGTGGCCATGGGAAGCTATCAGACCGTTCTTGTCGTGGGAGCAGAAAAACTCTCCTCCATCGTAAACTGGACGGATAGAAATACCTGTGTTCTTTTCGGTGATGGCGCTGGAGCCGTGATCGTACGCCACTCTTCCGAAGGAGGACGTCTCCTCGCGCACGATTTAGGAGCGGACGGATCCCATGGCCAAGTGCTCATGGTTCCGGCAGGAGGTTCCCGGATCCCCCTCACCGCAGAAAACATCGGGGAAGGCTTGCAGTTTATTCATATGGTCGGGAAGAAGGTTTTTCGGCTTGCGGTGGATGCCATGGAATGCACGGCAAGAGCCTGCCTGGAAAAGGCGAATCTTCCCGTCGAGCAAGTGAGCTGTGTAATCCCACATCAAGCAAATATGCGGATCATCGAATTGTTGGCCGACCGCTTGAAACTGCCCTTGAAACGATTCTTCATCCACCTGGAACGCTACGGGAATACGTCCGCCGCCTGCATGCCCATCGCTCTCCATGAGGCGCTCACCGAAGGGCGCATTCAACCTGGCGAAAGAATCCTTTTGATCGCGTTCGGAGGCGGGTTGACGTGGGCAAGCGCCCTCTTGGAATGGTGACGAAGACTCGCGGAGAGTCGGCCGCTCACCCGGGCGATCTATCGCCTCAGGAGAAGATGACCTCCGCCAACCGATCAAACTGCTCGAAGATGCTGCGCTGATACCGACGCAAACGGCTCCTCATCATCGTATCGGTCAAACCCGGAATCTTTTCTTTCAGTGCGAGGGCATTCCCAATAGAAAGGTTGTTCTTGTTGAGCTCGACCACGGCCGAGGATGGAGAAAGCAAGGGGATCCGGACCTCCTCCGGCCGCCGTTTTTTCAGGAACTCCGCTCCTTCTTTCGTCTGCTCGAGCGCTGCCATCTCCTTGCCATCTTTTTCGTTTTTTACGACGACATATTGCAGCCGATCGCCCAAGGCCTGGGCCCATCGCAAGAGAACGACGACCGAATCGGGATCGGTCGTAACGCATCCCCATCCAACGAAACGAACCGTATCTCGGAGCTCGTCGAAGGGAACGTCCTCGAACCATCGCAGCATCTCTTCCCCACTGCCGGCGCGCAAATCGACCAGCACGATGCGGTGATCCCCGCTCTCCGCCATTCCTACGATGGAATCCACGCTTCGAACGTTGCGTGGATTGACCAGCATCGATTCCGGAAAAAATCGATGGAAAGAATGGTTTTCATCATCCGCATCTACGAGAAGGTGCGGAACATGGTGACCCGCCAGGTAGTCTGCTAAATGGCAGGCTAACGTTGTTTTCCCTACCCCACCTTTTGTACCGAGGACGATATGTATGACGCTTTTCGACATTGCCAATTACTCCGAGTCACATTCTGCCGTGGCCTATTTCCGCGAAGAGCGACCACGGCGTTGACCCTTTTCCGTCGTCGGCTTCTCTTCCGGTTCCTCCCTCCTTCTAGAAGGCAGGAAAGTGAGCGCTTCGATCCGCTCGACTGCTTCTACGGTGGGCCTCTGAGCCGCCCGTTCTTTCGCCGCCGCCTTCGCAGCGGCAATCGCACTCTCCAAACGGTTTTCTTCCGACAGGATTTTCGGGTCTTCGGAAGGAGATGCCTCTGGCGGCTTTGCGCCCTTGACCGGTGCTTTCGCCGGAGGCTCCGCGGCTATATCCTTGGAGCCCCCCTTCCCTTTGCCGATGACGCTGGGATGAGGAAGCTCTCCGAATTTCCCTTCTCTGGCCCATTTCCTGCGCACCTGTACGAAATTGTACAAAGCATGTTGACTGACTTCTACGCCGCGCGCGCGTAAAATTTCGGTAATTTCGCGCCAACTTTTGCGCCTCTGGCGCAATTCCCGGATCGTATCCCAGTAAGCTTCCAGCTTACTCCGGTAGGGCTTCCCCGCCATGGTCGTTGTTGTAGGCGGGCCTCTTCTTCGCGTCAAAGCAAAAATGCTCCCTTTGCACGAAAGTTTCCTGGACTAGCATTAATCCATCTCCTATTCATTATCACTCCATGCACAGGTCATGGATCGCCCTACACCTTTGCTCACTCCTTCTTTATCAATCCTTACCCTTGTACCTTTGTGTTTCGTGCGTTATGAATCATTAGTGCGCCTTTATCCTGGGGAAGAGTGCGGTGTCTTTGCCGTTTGCGGCCACCCGAATGCGGTTACCCTTTCAACATATGGGCTTTATGCCTTGCAGCATCGTGGCGAGGAAAGCGCCGGGATCGCCGCTTCCGATGGAAAACATCCCTTTCGCATTCATAGAGGCATGGGACTCGTCTCCCAAGTATTCGACTCGGCCGCTCTCGCCTCCCTATCCGGGTCGATGGCCATCGGGCACGTCCGCTATTCGACCACCGGCTCGAGCAACCTCATGAACGCGCAGCCGATTGCCGTGGTCTGCTCTCAAGGCGAGCTGGCGTTGGCGCACAACGGCGATATCGTAAACGCATCGGAGTTGCGCGCGCGCTTAGAAAACCGCGGGTCCATCTTCCAGACTACCACGGATAGCGAGGTAATCTTGCACCTCATGGCGCAACGCGTCGGCAAGCCCGTCGAGGAAGCCTTTCTCTGGGCCCTGGATCAAACGGAAGGGGCATATGCGCTCGTCCTCATGGCAAAGGACAAGATTCTTGCGGCACGGGATCCACAAGGCTTTCGTCCTCTATCGCTGGGACGATTGGACGATGGCTACATCCTCTCCAGTGAAACCTGTGCTTTTGATCTTCTCCATGTCCAATTCCTCCGGGACATCGCTCCCGGCGAGGTGATTTCCATCGATGGCGACGGAGTTCATGTTTTGCGCGCTCCGAGACCCATAGAAACCGCGGCCTTTTGCATCTTCGAATACGTCTACTTCGCTCGGCCGGACAGCACGATTCATGGGATCAATGTGAGTCAGGCTCGAATCCAAATGGGCCGGGAGCTCGCGCGGCTCTACCCGGTGGAAGCAGATCTGGTCATTCCCGTACCGGATTCGGGGAATTATGCCGCGCTCGGTTTCTCGGAGGAATCAGGCATTCCATTCAACTTTGCGTTCGTTCGAAACCATTACATCGGCCGCACGTTTCTCCAACCCACGCAGCTCATTCGTGACTTCAACGTCCGCATTAAGTTAAACCTTGTCCAAGAATCGGTGCGCGGCAAACGCGTCGTCGTGGTGGACGACTCGATCGTCAGGGGCACTACGGCCCGCGCTCGAGTCGCAAATCTTCGAGAAGCGGGCGCCTCGGAGGTTCATATTCGAGTAAGCTGTCCCCCTCACCGCTTTGCTTGCCACTACGGAATCGATTTCCCCGACCCCGGTTCCCTTTTGGCCAATCAGTTGACCTTGGAACGCATCCAGTCGTACCTGAATGCGGATTCCATCGGCTACCTGAACATTGACGGCCTGCTTCGGGCGTGCGGATCTCCCGAATCGAGCATGGGTTTTTGCACCGCCTGCTTCACCGGCCGATATCCCGTTGCGTTTCGACGAGGATTGCACAAGGAGATTTTGGAGCGGAACCAATTGACTCCTCTCGCCGCCAAATAGCAATCGGCCCGCTTTTTTTCTCACCATGGATCGGTATAGCGAAGCGGGGGTCGATCTCGATCTGGCTGCCACGGTAAAGGCAGGCTTGCGAGGCCTCGCGCGAAAAAGTAGGCGTCCCGAGGTCCTGGGAGCAATCGGAGGCTTCGGAGGCCTCTTTCGCCCCATGTTTTCCGGCTATCGCGAGCCAGTCCTGGTTGCGAGCATCGACGGCGTCGGCACGAAACTAAAAGTCGCAGTCCTCGCTAACCGCCATCAAGGAGTAGGCGAAGATCTGGTCCATCATTGCGTCAACGACATTGCGACGACGGGGGCGGTGCCGCTCTTTTTTTTGGATTACGTTGGAACCTCGCGTCTCGATCCGAACAGCTTTCGGCAGATTCTCCGGGGGATGGCTCGCGCCTGCCGCAGAGTGGGCTGTGCCCTCTTGGGGGGAGAAACGGCCCAGATGCCGGGAATGTACCGCGACGACGAGTATGATTTAGTAGGGGTCATCGTGGGAGTGGTAGACCGTCAAGCCTTGCTCCCCAAAAAGAGCATGCGAGCGGGCGATCTGCTGATCGGTCTCCGATCGAACGGCCTCCATACCAACGGCTACTCCTTGGCCAGAAAAATCCTTTTCGAGGAACAGCACCTCTCCTTGGAAACGCGCATTCCGGGATGCCCCCGACCCCTGGGAGAAGAGCTTCTGCGGGTACACCGCTGCTATCTCCCCGAGCTTCAACGGCTTCGTCAGCATCCTCTGCCGATTAAAGGAATCGCGCACATCACGGGAGGCGGTCTGCTCGAAAACCTTCCACGCATTCTCCCGAAGGGTCTCGACGCTCGCATCGAGTTGAAAAGTTGGCGCGTCCCCGCTCTTTTTCGTTTTCTGAGCGATCTCGGACACATTTCTCAAGAGGAAAGCTATCGGGTTTTCAACATGGGGATCGGGATGGTCCTGGTGGTCTCCGCCGATCACGGAGAGCGCGCCGCCGATCTAGTCCATGGCCGCATTATCGGCCGGCTTGTTCCGGGAAAAAGAAGAGTGCTGCTCTGCTAAGGGGCTTTGCGGGTCGGGTCGCAAAAAATTTGGAGGCGGAGGGAGTCGAACCCTCGTCTTCTCGTGGAACCTCGCTCGTTTCTACAAGTTTAGCGGCTTGATTGACAAACGCGCATGTCTGCTGGCCAAGCCGCCTGCGATGCAGACGATACGCCGAGCTTTTTTGTGCGACTCATTCATGGAGCTCATAACCATGAATGCATCGTCCGGCGATTAAACACGCCTGTCTCGTTCGCGCCGGCGCGAAACGAAACAAACGCCTACTGCTCAGCGATTCGCTTAAGCAGCAAGAGCCAACTCAGCGTCGGCAGTTATTTTCTTCGAGCAGGTTTTTTTACGAGGCCAACCTACCCCAAGCCCTCGACTTGCCGCGAACGGGGATGCACGGGAATCGATTGCCGTTTGCGCCCCCTATCTTCCGTGATAAAAGTACGGACGAAACAGTCGCATGTCAAATAGCCTCGCAGGGCGGCGGTAGCGGGATTGCAAGCCGACAAACTGTGGGCGCTGCTGGCCTCACGCAGACTGGCGCCCGGAAATCATACCCCTATGGTCCAGAACCCTCAGTGGCCCCCGCACGAAGACGGAAAGGAGCGGCGAATCCTGCGCAGCCTTCTCCTTTTCGCGTTTCTGCTTTTAGCCATAACCATCATCCAATTTCTCCTCGGGCTGCTCGTCGCTCTCGGCTTCCGAATCCGGGCGCTTTAACGCCGTCGGTGCATCGCGATTCGAATATCTTTCTTCGCTTCCAGGGCTCGGAGTTCTTCTCTCTTGTCATGTTCCGCCTTTCCGACCCCCAGCCCAAGAAGAACTTTTACCCTGCCGTTCTTCCAGTAGAGCTTCAAGGGGATCAGAGCCCTTCCCTTGAGGGACGTCGCTCCGAAGAGCTTTCGAATCTCCGCTTTATGAAGCAAGAGCTTCCTCGGCGCTTTCGGATCGCGGGCCGTGAAGCTGGTAGCGTTCGCGTAAATGGGAATGTTCGCTTGAAGGAGCCACGCCTCTCCCCCCTCGATCTGCGCATAGGCTCCTTCGAGCTGTCCTTTTCCCTCCCGGAGAGATTTTACCTCCGACCCCGTGAGAACCAGTCCAGCTTCGTAGGTTTCGAGGAAGATGTAATCCCGTCGCGCACGGCGATTCACCAATAAATCGGAGAGGACTCTTTCACTCACGATCGCCCCATCCGCCTTTCCCACTTCCTGACGAAGCCCCGAAATGCAACTCGCGCCGGAGTCGCTGTCGAACTAGCGACCCTATACCGCCGGCTCTTCCGAAACGAGCGAGGTGAACTCCGTAGGAGCCTCCTCTGCAGGAGCCACCGTCAGCTTCCCTGCCGCAATCTCTTTGAGGGCCACTTGCAGGAAGCTCCATTGAGGATGGACCTCCACAAGCGGGCGAGCCCCTTTCGCCAGCAAGCGAACTCGGCTGGAGACCGCGTTGATCAACACCTCCGGAGAGTCCATTTTCGCGAGAGCCGCGGAAAGAAGCGTGGTAATCGTTTCACTCACTGTTGCACCCTATTTTAAAGCCAAATCCTAACAAATAGACGATTTCGTCCGGATGAGCAACTCTTTCCCAAAACACCAACGTCC
This sequence comes from Methylacidimicrobium cyclopophantes, assembly GCF_902143385.2. GTDB lineage: Bacteria > Verrucomicrobiota > Verrucomicrobiia > Methylacidiphilales > Methylacidiphilaceae > Methylacidimicrobium > Methylacidimicrobium cyclopophantes. Next base: position 2,612 of record NZ_CABFUZ020000088.1, on the reverse strand, counting down.
CATGGAGATCCTGGCATTCCGCAACCGACTTTTCGCCCCACCTAGGCGGCGACGAACAAGATGCGCCCGCAGTTTTCGCAAAAAGCCAGTTCCGTTCCGGCTTCCGCGCGCAAAAGAGTCTGCCGAGTGACCTTCATGTGACACCCTCCGCAACTCCCGTGAACTACGGGGACAACGGCATTTTCCCGGTGCCCCTGCACCAATCGCTCGTAACGAGCCAACAGCCCGGGGTTGACGTCCGCTTTCTTTTTCTCTCTCCCTCCTTCCGCATCGGCCAACAGCGCGGTCAACCGTGATTCCCGATCTCCCAATTCCTTTCGTTTCTGTTGCACGGTCCTTGCCGCTCGTTCCGCCTTCTCCTCCTCTTCTTTCACCTCGGCTTTCAAGAGATCGGCTTTCTCGAGCAGGAGCAGCACGGCATCCTCTTCGCGCTCCACCTCTGCATTCACCAACGCAATCTCATGAGAGAGCGCCTGGTACTCTTCGTTTTTTCGCGCCTGCATCTGCTGCGCCTGATACCGCGTGAGCCGTCGCCGCAACTCCTCGATCTCCCCTTCCTTTTGCCGCCGAAGGAGGAGAGCCGCCTGCTCCTGGTGTTTCGCATGCTGCAATTTTTGCCTCGCTTCCTCCAATTCCGCTTCCAATCTCCTTTTTGCAGCTGGCAACTGAGCAAGTTCCGAACGGAGGCGTGCGATCTTTTGGTCTAGCTCTTGCAGCTCAAGCAACGCGGGCAGGTCCGGATGCATCCCTCCTTCCCATACAGCCGACAGATCGCAATGGCAAGGGCTGCCCATGAGTTTCTTTCTCTCCGAGAGCTTCTCGTTTCCGGAAGCGCTCTCCCCAACCCAAGCCCCTCTCCTTTCGCTTTGAATTCCTCCGAAGCAACTCCCGCGTGGCGGATCGAAACTCCCCATTCGCTCCACCTACTTCGCAACCTATCGGGAAAAGGCCGCTCTCTCCTTTTTCCTCGCGCACTATAAAAACGAGCTTCCAACGAAACCCTTTGCCGGCATCCGCCTCCTGAGGATTTCTTCTCCGACCGAGAGGGGAAACACCACGTCTAAAAAAAGCGTCCCCTCCAGAATAGGCTACGTTGCGCCTTCCCCTCGTCGCAGCGCCAAAGGATTGCGCGGTACAGGGATTGAACCTGTGACCCCTACCGTGTCAAGGTAGTGCTCTCCCGCTGAGCTAACCGCGCTCGAACTTCCCAGCGTACCAGCCGCCCTACGAGTCGGGCAAGCAGAGAAAATAGGAAGAATCCAGGCGCGATCCCCCTCCCCCTTCCTTCTCCACCCTCTTCGTGTTAAAAACGAGCGTGCTTACTCTTCACCTCGCCTCCGCCAACATCCACAAACTAGAAGAATTTACGCGCCTCTTCGCCCCGTACACCCTATTACAACCCATTCATCTTCCTTCTAGCATACCTCCATGTATAGAAGATGGTTTAACATTCTTGGACAATGCCATCAAAAAGGCTCTCTATTATAGCACCGTTACCCCTGGATTGATTCTCGCGGACGATTCCGGCATCGCGGTCGGCCCGCTTGGGGGGCAACCCGGCATCTACTCCGCCCGATATGCCGGCCCGCGCGCCACCGACGCCGAGAATCGCCGCCTTCTCCTCGAGCGGCTCTCGCAACTTCCCGATGAAGGAGCAGCACGCGATGCCGCATTTATTTGCGCCCTTGCATTAGCTCGTGATGGACAAATCTTGACAACGGTCGAAGCCAGCTGCCCTGGAAGCATCGTTCGCTCTCCCAAAGGAACCGGAGGATTCGGGTATGATTCGCTCTTTCTCCCATCGGGCGCGCTGCGAACGTTTGCGGAGATGCCACCGGAAGAAAAGGATCGATACAGCCATCGCGGGCGAGCGGTCGCCAACCTGCTCTCCCGACTCGCGCTCTGGGTTGAAAACGACCCCCGGCTTCCTCTTTCCCCGGCATTGAGGCTCGACCTTTCCCAATCGCTTCCTCCAAAATCCTCTAATGAAAGCGATCATCCTCGCAGCGGGGAAAGGCACCCGCATGGGGGCGCTCACATCTGATCTCCCCAAGCCTATGCTCCGCGTCGGCGGCCGCCCCGTGCTCGAATGGATCCTTTGCGGCTTGCGTGACTTTGCGGAGGTGACGAGGATTTGCGTCGTAGTGGGACACCAGAAGGAGCGGATTCTCTCCTACTTCGGTGATGGAACCAATTTTGGGCTCTCCATCACCTACCGGGAACAAACAGTTCTTGACGGTACCGGCCGAGCCCCTCTCCTCGCTCGCAATTGGGTAGCGGACCAACCTTTCCTCCTCTCCTACGGAGATATTCTCGTTCATCCGGAAGAATACCGGCGGCTCGCGAATGCCTACCGGGATGATGGAGTGATCGCCCTCTGTTCCAATCAAGACGTTCGACTCGGCGGGGCCGTTCTGCTCGATGCTTCCGGCTTTGTCGTCGATATTATTGAAAAACCAGAAAATCCCATCCGCTTCCCAAACAGCTTCTACAATGCCGGCCTCTATGCCCTGCATCCCCGAGTCTTCTTTTTTATGGAGCAGCTAAAACAATCCCCCCGCGGGGAGTATGAACTTACCGACGCCCTGCGCCAGCTCGCCCGTACCGGGCGC
>NZ_CABFUZ020000087.1 GCF_902143385.2 Methylacidimicrobium cyclopophantes | reverse complement strand
CGAGAACGGCTCGCTCGGCTTCCGCGCTGTAGAGGACGGCGGGTAGCGGCGTTTCGGTCGGAGGCTCTTTGGCGGTGCTCTTGGCGCGAGGCACGGTGCGAAGATAACGAAAAGGGAAGCGGAGACCGAGTAAGAAAGTCGTTTCGGAAAGCAAAAGCGGATCGAAAAAAATGCGTTGGCCCAAAAGTTATGATGTGATCGTGGTTGGCGGAGGACATGCGGGGGTGGAGGCGGCCCTCGCTGCCGCTCGCATGGGTTGCGAGGTGCTGCTTTTGACTCTCCAGCTCGACTCGATCGGTCAAATGTCCTGCAACCCGTCGATCGGTGGGGTTGCGAAGGGCATTTTGGTGCGAGAAATCGATGCCCTCGGGGGGGTCATGGCCCAGAATGCCGATGCAACCGGCATTCAATTCCGCATGCTCAACCGCCGGAAGGGTCCGAGCGTTCAAGCGCCTAGAGCGCAATGCGACAAGAAGGCCTATCAGTTTCGGCTCAAAGCGATCTGCGAATCAACGCCCAATCTCGATCTTCAGCAGGGCTCGGTCTCGAAGCTCTCCGTGAAAGACGACGCCGTGGAGGGGATCGTCACCGATTTAGGGGTCGAATATCTTGGGAAGAGTCTTGTCATAACCACTGGAACATTCCTCCGCGGATTGATCCACGTCGGATCGGAGCAGCGACCGGGCGGTAGGGCGGGCGAAGGGAGCAGCGGTTTATCGTTGGAGCTGAAGCGGTTGGGCTTCGAGATCGGGCGACTGAAAACGGGAACTCCGCCGAGGATCAACGGGCGGACGATCGATTTCGGCTCCTGCGAGCTGCAGCCGGGCGAAACGCCCCCTCCGACATTTTCTCTGTTTCCCGACGAATTGTCCGGGGAAGGGAAGGAGCTGTTCACGCTCAATCGATGGAACGGCCAGATGTTCCACGTGGAACAAATGCCCTGTTGGACCACCTATACGACTCAGGAAACGCATCGGATTATCCGAGAAAATCTCCATCTCTCCGCGATGTACTCGGGGAAGATCGAAGGAATCGGACCGCGCTATTGTCCCTCGATCGAGGACAAGGTGGTCCGGTTCGCCGATCGCGAACGCCACCAGATCTTTCTTGAGCCCGAAGGCAGACACACCCAAGAGTTTTATGTCAACGGCTGCTCCACGAGCCTCCCTTTTTCGGCTCAATGCGCCTTCCTCCGGACAATCCCCGGCCTCGAGAAAGCCCATATCCTGCGGCCCGGCTATGCCGTTGAATACGACTATTGTCCCGCCATTCAACTCCTTCCCACCCTGGAGACAAAGCGGGTCGCCCGCCTTTTCCTCGCAGGCCAGATTAATGGAACTTCCGGCTATGAGGAAGCGGCGGCGCAAGGATTGATTGCGGGAATCAACGCCGCTCGCATCGTCCGCGGAGCCCCCCCGCTGGTCCTGCGCCGAGATCAAGCCTATATCGGCGTCTTGATCGACGATCTAGTGACTCGCCCTATCCGAGAGCCTTATCGGATGTTCACCGCACGAGCAGAACACCGTCTCGTCCTGCGTCACGATAATGCCGATGTCCGCCTTGCCGAAATTGGTTGCGCGGTCGGATCGGTGCTACAACCACGACAGAAGAGGTGGCTCGAAAAAAAGCGCCGGCTCGAAGAAGTTCGGAGAACTTTGACAGAGGCGAAAAAGGAGGGCTGCTCGCTCCTGGCATGGCTTCGCCGACCCGATTTTCATTGGGGGGATCTTCCGGAACCGTTCCGCAATGTCGAGCCGGAGATCGCCGCCCATATCGAATGCGAAGTGAAATATGCGGGGTATATCGCCCGGGAACAGGAGCAGATCGAGCGAGCCAGGCGAATGGAAGGGGTTGCTCTTCCTCCTTGGATCGATTTTCAAAAGGTTGTGGGGCTGAAGAACGAAGCGCGGGAAAAGCTCCAGCAGATCCGGCCCTCGACCCTGGGCCAAGCCGCGCGAATCCCTGGAGTAAACCCGGCCGATCTCGCGGTGCTCCTAGTCGCCCTCAAAAAAGGCGCTCCCGACCGACCAGTGGGCGAAAGTCCATCTTTCCAAGAGGCCCAGCAATGACAACGCCCCACCGCTACCGGCTCTTCCTCGATTCCTTGCGGCAGCGCGTCCGTGAGCTTTCCCCGGCCGAAGCATTCCATTGGATCCGCGAAGACAAGGGAGGGTGCATCGATCTTCGCCAACCCCGCCAATGGGTCGCCGGCCACTTACCGAAAGCAATCCACATCGAGTTTGGACAATTGCCCCCTGCAATCGAGTCGAAGATCTCGAGCTCTGAAATTCCACTCCTCTGCTACAGCGGGATCGGAGAGCGCTCGCTCATCGCGGCAGACCTTCTCCGCCAAATGGGCTTCCCGACCGTCTACTCCCTTGCCGGAGGCTGGGAGGCTTGGCGGAAGGCGGCCCTGCCCATCGAAATCGGCGCTTTCCCCCCCTGTCGCCCCCCCGATCAGCGTTTGGCCGGGCTCGCCCAGCTCCCCCACCTCATTGACTCGATCCGTCGTCTTTCCTCAGGATTTCTCCCTTCCGTAGGGCCCTTTCTGCGGAAAGAAGATCGTGCAGTCCTCGAATTTCTCTGCGTCGACTCCAAAGCCATGGAACAGATCGTCCTTGCCACCGACTCCGACGAAGAAGTCATCAGCCGTCTCCGGGAAGAGCTCGGGCCCTCCTGGCCGAGCGATCACGCGATCCGCGAGTTCAATGATCGGATCCTCCACCGCCGCAAACCTCCGGAAACGGTGGAGGAGCAGTAAGTACGTGTTCGGAGCCAACCTATCCGTTTCCGTTGCCGGAAGCTTCCTCGACTACGGAGCCGACGCCAAATGTGGACCCATCGGCAGCCCGACTCCGCTCTCTTCGAGCCATCCAGCCGTCCTTCCGCTTCCGCCCGCTGCCCCCTCCTAGCTCCCGCCTTGGTCTTTGCCGCCGGCTGCGCCTTGGGCTCCGGATTTCCGCACCTGTTTTTGCCGGCTCTCGCCACGGTCGCTCTCATGGGCGCTCTCTGGTTTCGATCGAATGGGCCCCGGAGCGCACTCCTGCCCTTTCTCTCGGCCATCTTCTTTTCCGGCGCCGCAAGCGCTTCCTTCCACAAAGGATGGAGCACTCCGGATCACCTGCGCCATCTTCCAAAGGCAAAGTTTGCTGCCGACTGCTGGTGGGGAGGCACCATCGAGAGCGTGCCCATCGAAAAAGATCGCCCCGTCGACCGCGCCACTACGGCCATCTTCGCCGTCCATCGAGCGCGAATTGCGGGGAGTTGTCGATCCGTCTCGGGCAGGATCCTCCTCGATGTTCGCTCCGCTCCGCCCGGCGCTCTCGTTTTCTCCCAACACCTCTGGGTCCGGGGAGCTCTGCAACGCCCCGGAAAGCCGCAAAATCCGGGCGATCCCGACTGGACGGAGATTTTCGCCTCTCGCCGCATCGCATACCGCCTGACCTCCACTTGGAGAGAGATTCGACCGCTGGACGCCGGCAGCCGGCTCGGCCGCCAAATTACCGCCGCGAGACGGTGGGCTTCCCGGCTCTTGCAAACCGGAATCGAAAGCGATCGTGAAGCCGTCTCCCTCCTTACCGGTATGCTTTACGGCCAGACCGGAGGGCTGCCCGCAAAAGTCGAAGAAGATTTTCGCCTCGCGGGAGCCTACCACATCTTTGCAGTCAGCGGGCAAAATATCGCTGCTTTCTTAGCCGTAGGGCTCGCCTTGCTTGAGGCGGGAAGAGTTTCCCGATGGAGATGGGGTTGGGCGCTTTTGCCGCTTATCACCTTCTACGCCTTCGTCTCGGGAGGTTCCGCAAGCGTCGGCAGAGCAGCCTTGCTCTCTTCCTTGGTCTTGGCCGCTTGGTTCCTGCGCCGGCCGGTCCGCCTCCTAAACCTTTGGGGAGCTTGCCTCCTCCTCTTCCTTGGGGTCGAACCCCTTGCCGTCAGAGATGTAAGCCTCCAACTCTCCTTCGGTGTCCTCCTGGCGCTCCTTCTGCTCAGTGCTCCCCTCGCGCGATGGCTTACCACGCCTTTTTTGCCCGATCCCCTCATTCCTCGAAGCCTCCTTCCTCCCCAAAGCCGTTTCCGGGAACGCTTCGGCAAAGCTCTTGGCTTTCTCTTGGGCTCCTCCGTCGCGGCATCATTAGGGGCTCTCCCGTTCGAAATCGCCCACTTTCACTTCGTCAGCCTCGTCGCTCCCCTCGTCAACCTACTCGTGGTTCCGCTGGCGGATCTCATCGTCACGGTCGGAGTGCTCTCGCTCTTCCTCGGCAGCCTCTGGGGACTCCTCGGAATTCTCCTCAATAACGCAAACTGGCTTTTCGCCCATGGCTTGCTCCTCACCGTCGCCTTTGCCTCCCACCTTCCCGGCGCGGGCATCGCCGTAGGCGACCCCGCAACCCTGCTTTCCGAGTCACGCAATCTCCGCCTCCTCTTTCCCGCAATCCCCCTCGGATCGGCCTGCATCGCACGATGGAAAGGAAAGCAGCTCCTTATCGAAGGAGGCGAAGGCACGCTTTCCTTGGCGAGAATGGAACCGATTCGACGCTTCTACGGGTGGAACTGGCTCGCCGGCACCTTTCGACCGGAAGGTGACCAGTGGGCGGTTGCCGACCCGAGCCCCTGGGGGGTCCTCAAACCCTTCGCCCCCTTCGAGCGCTTTTCCCGAGCGGCTCCCCTTTGCGTACGGCCCGCTTCCTATCGCCTCCGCCAACGCTCGGACTCGGCCGTGGCTCCCCCGTTGCTCTTCGAAGGACCGGGGATTCCTTCCTTTGCTCTCGCTCTGGAATCTTCGCCGGAAGAAAAGACCGCGCCTTTCCCCTCCAAGCACCTCAGCCTCTTTGTCGAGCGGACCAAAGCGGTCTCCGATCCGACGATGCATCGGTCTGCACCCACGAACCAGTTGTGGCTTTCTCTGGCACCGAGCGGTGCCTGCCTTCGGGAACTCGACCCGCAAGGGAGAATCGGAAAAGGCCGCAGCTTGGGCAGGACGGCGGTCGAAGTCGTACTCGAAGCGAACCGCATTGAGTTTCGCCCCTATCGCCGCTCCCCCGTTTCCTACACCGTCGGCTTCGAGCAAGAGTCGGAGGGAGCCGCAAGCCAAACTCCCTCCTCTCCCGACGATACCGTCCAGGATGCGACCGGCTCAAATCCGGTCGCCCGCAGAAGTCGCGCAAATCCCTCCCGGGTGAAGCGATAGCTCGAAAAAAGCCGAAGAGACGATCCCCTCTGAACGGCGACCGAAGAGCCATCCTCCAACAGGATCTCCCGATCCCTCTTCCACCGAACCGTCGCCTCGAATCGAATCCACCCCTCGTTTTCCACGCCCTTCACTTCGTAGCTCTCTACCATTTCCCGCAATCCCCAATCCCGAAGAAGCTCCGTCAACCAGAGACGGGTCGAGCGGTTTGCATACTGCGGCAAGATCTCTTCCGCAGAGGCGCGATAGCTCTCCGGGCTCTCCTCCGGCGCGGGCGCAAGATTTACCCCCAGCAAGAGACGGTCTTGCCGAGCCACTTGCACCCGCAACTTCTCCAAAAAGGTGTCGGGCCGCAAATTCGGAATCAATCCAAACGCGGTGATGAGACGCGACACCGCTCCTTCCGGAAGCAGCCGGTCAAGAAGATCCGGAACGACTATATCGGCCAAAACGAGCCGAACTCCTTCTCCGCGACTTCGGGCAAGCCGATCTGCTTCCAGAAGCAGGGAGAGGCTCCCATCTATACAGACCCAATCCGCTTTCCACGAACGCCCGAGAAGCGCATCATAGACGAGCGACTCCTTTTCCGCAGTCCCGCAACCCAGAGAGACGAGTTGGCCGGGCCGCTCGCAGAGAGTAGCCACGGATTCCTTCGCGGCACGCGAATAGAGACCCCTGCCTTCCTCCTGGGAAAAGGGGGAGTAGCGCCGGAAGAGCGCCATCCAGAGGTTTGCTTGTCTTGCCGTTGCATAATGGAAAAACGGGGCAATCTCGCCCTGCTCCAGGGAAGTCCGCTTCGCGGCCATCCAAACCGCGGGAAGATGCGACTCCGCAACCTCTACATAGAAGAATTCCTTTTTCATCGCGCTTTCCCGGCTTCTCCTATAAGAAGCTGCGCAGGAGAATGGAACAATCGCAACGGAAAAAGGTGGCGCTCGTGACCGGAGCCGGACGCGGTCTCGGGGCGGCACTCGCCCGAAAGCTCAGCGAGGACGGCTGGTCCGTCGGCGTCCACTACCACTCGAGCAAAGAAGGCGGCGAGGAAATTGCGAAACGGATCCGGACGGACGGCGGAGATGCCGAGGCTTTCGGCGCGGATTTGGGATCCCAGACGGAAGCACAAAGCCTCGTAAGCCGGGTAGAAGAGCGCTTCGGCGGCTTGCGGCTCTTGATCAATAATTCCGGGGTCTACCGGCCCGTCGGCCTCCTCGAAACGAGTGAGGAAGACTGGATGCTCGGGTGGCGGTCGACGGCAACGGCAATGCTCTTCACCACCCTTGCCGCCCTTCCTCTTTTGCGCGCTTCCGGCGTCGGTCGAATCGTCAATATCGGCGATTCGGCCTGCGACCGGCTCGGAGCACGAGAGATGGCCTTGGGCTACCATATCGGGAAAGTCGGGGTCTACCTGCTCTCTCGCTCCTTTGCCCGAGAAGAGGCCCGGCATGGTCTTACCGTCAACGTCGTCTCCCCCGGTTATCTCGAGGAGAGCATTAACCTCCCTCCGCCCTCGAAGATCCCCGCAGGCCGTTTCGCAACGTACGATGATATTTGGCGCGCGATCCGGTTTTTAATCGACGAGCAAAACGGCTATGTAACCGGCGCCCATATCGTCGTCAGCGGCGGATGGAATCTCCGCTAGACCGACTCATGTTCACGGGCATCGTCGAAGCATTGGGAACCGTTCGAGAGCCGCCCACGGCCGACCGCCCCATCCTCTGGATTGACGGCGGAAAGGTAACGGAGACCCTAAAGCCTGGAGACAGTCTGGCTGTCAATGGCTGTTGTCTCACGGTGACCGAAAAGGAAGGAAGATCGCTCCGCTTCGACATTTTGGAGGAAACCCGGCGGCGAACCAATCTGGGCATGCTGGAGGACGGGGATCTCGTAAACCTTGAACGCCCCGTTATGGTCGGCTCCCGAATCGACGGCCACTTCGTTACCGGGCATGTGGATGGGAGGTTGCACCTACTCGAAATTCGCAGACGAGGCTCGGAACAGGAACTTTGGATCGAGCGGCCGAAGGAATGGGAGAGAGGAATCATCCCGAAGGGGAGCATCGCGCTCGACGGGATCAGCCTGACGATCGGCATCCTTACGGACGACCGTTTTTCTGTCTGGATCACTCCCTTCACTTGGCATGCGACCAATCTTCCGGAGAAACGCCCGGGAGATCCGCTCAACGCGGAAATGGATATTCTCGTGCGCTATGTTGCCGCCCAGTTGGGCAAGCCGCTATTGGACTCTCTCTGATCGTCCCACGAGCCACCGCAAGAGTCCTTTTTGCACGTGGAGCCGATTTTCCGCCTGGTCGAAAATGTCCCCGGCCCTTTCTTCGAAGAGCTCCCCTTCGATCTCTTTGCCCCGATGGGCGGGTAGGCAGTGGAGAACCAAGGCCTCCGCCTTTGCTCGCCGCAGCAGCCGACTATTGAGTTGATAAGCAGAGAAGGCCTTCTCGCGCACAGCGCTTTCTTCCTCCTTGCCCATCGAAATCCAGACATCGGTGTAGAGAAGATCCGCGCCCCGCACGGCTTCCTCGGGCGATTCGGTTTGCGTCACCCATGGGTTCTCAACGTCGCAAAAGAAGGCGCGGGGAGCCCCGAAGCGGAGGTGAAATCGGAAGAGTGGCGCTGCGAGAGCCCAGGACCTCGCGACATTGCACGAGGCGTCGCCCAAGAAAGCCACCGTTTTCCCCGCAATCGGGCCCCGCTTCTCCTCAAAGGTAAAAATGTCGGCCAGCACTTGGCAGGGATGCTCCTGGTCGGTGAGCGCATTGACGGTAGGGATGCCGCTGCTCTTCGCAAAAGCCACGATCTCTTCTTGCGCAAATGTCCGGATTACGGCTCCCTGAACCATCCGACCCAACACGCGCGCCGTATCTTCCATCGGCTCCCCCCGACTCAACTGAAGCTCCGCTGCGCTGAGGAAGAGGGTGGATCCGCCGAGCTGACGGATCGCCAGCTCGAAGGAGACACGAGTCCGCGTCGAAGGCTTCCGGAAAAGAAGCGCCCAGGATTGGCCGAGCAATGGAAGATCCTCCTCGTTATTCGTGTTGCCGGCGCGCTTCTGCCGAGCCACCCCTTCAAAAATCGCGCGCGCTTCGTCCTCGCTCGTATCGGTGACGGAAAGAAAATGATGGGGAAGGGGGGATTGAGCCATAGTCGCTTCACGTTGCGGGGGATGGATTGCCAACGTCCTCCGCCTCCCGCAGGCGGACCGTCGTCCGCGGCCCATAGTTCGTCCTTCCGGACGAATCCGCGTTCCGAACTGGGAACAGGGACCGTTTCTTGAAGGCGCGGATCAACTCATTGCCTCCTCGTCTCGGCTGGCGGCGCGAAGGATCGCCACCGCCTCGGAAATTTCGTCTTCCGAGACGGTAAGCGGCGGCAGAAGGCGGACGATGTTTCCCGCGGCCGGTGCAACCAGAAGGCCCCGGTCCATCAGCTCCAAAGCCACCGACCGGGCGTCCCGCCGGACATGGAGGCCCCAAAGACCGCCTACTCCAGAAACGGAACGGATGAGTCTTCGCTCCGGGGAAGCGAGCGCTTCCAACTCGGCGCGCAGTCGTTCCCCTTTCTCCCGGATCTGCCTGCCGAGGTCTTGCTCTTCCATATGGCGGAGAACCGCGAGGGCAACCGCACAAGCCAGAGGGGATCCACCGAAAGTCGATGCGTGAGAACCGGGCCCCAGCAACTCGGCATAGGGCTCCCGAATCCAAGTAGCTCCCATGGGGTAGCCTCCCGCCAGCCCCTTCGCCATTGCGATCCCGTCCGGAAGGAAATCATTTCCCTTTTCGAAGCTTTCCAAAATTCGCTGAAAGGCCAAAAATCGGCCGGAACGAAAAGAGCCCGTTTGGACCTCGTCGAGAAGCAGGAGAAGCCCATGCCGGTCGCAAATCCGACGTAGACCTTGCAGATAGGCTGCGGTAGCCGGGCGTACCCCGCCTTCTCCTTGAATCGGTTCGACGAGGATCGCCGCTGTCGCCGGCCCGATCGCCCTCTCCGCCGCCGCCAAGTCGAGGAACGGGACGTGTCGAAAGCCGGGCACCGGCGGGCCGAATCCCTCCCTCACCTTTTCTTGGCCGGTTGCCGCCATCGCTGCCAACGTCCGCCCATGAAACGAACCCTGCGCCGTCAGAATTTCGAAAGCGCCGCGAGACGCGCCATACCGCCTCGCCAACTTGAACAAGCATTCATTTGCTTCCGCCCCGCTGTTCGAGAAAAACATTTTTCCGGCACCAATTCGCCGCACGAGGGCTTCCGCCAGCTGCGCTCCCGCCGGATGGTAATAGAGATTGGAGCAATGAATGAGCCGGCCAGCGGCCTCTCCCAGCGCCTTCCCCACAACCGAACTCGCATGTCCCAAGACGTTCACGGCGATCCCGCCGCAAAAATCGAGGTAACGTCGATCTTCCGCGTCCCAAACGTAGGAACCTTTCCCCCGCACGAACGCCACGGGGAAACGGGCATAGGAGGGAACGACGAATTGCTGATAGCCCTCCAAGATTTCGGCGGTTCCCAGATTGGGTATCGGATTGTTCATGGGAAGAAATCGGGTCGACTCAAACACCGGACTCGGACGCCTCGGTTCACGGGACAAGTTCCGTACCGACGCCGGAATCGGTGAATACCTCCAAGAGGAGCGCATGCGGAATTCGTCCATCCAAAAGATGGACTTTCCCCACCCCCGCCTGGAGGGCCCACAACGCCGACCGCACCTTGGGCAACATGCCACCGCGCAGCACTCCGCGCTCCTGCAGGACAGCCACCTCCTTCGGATTCAAGACCGAAATCGTCGATCTGGGGTCTTGCGGGTCTCGAAGCACGCCATTGACATCGGTCAAGTAGACCAGCTTTTCCGCTCGCAGGACGCCGGCCAAGCAGCCGGCCGCGGTATCGGCGTTGATATTATACAGCTGGCCATCCTCTCCAAGACCGAGGGGAGAAACAACGGGAATCACCCGCTCGGCCAAGAGGGAAAGAATCGGGTTTGTATCCACGGAAGTCGGCTCCCCAACGAATCCCAAAGAGTGCCCGCCCTCCTCGGGAGCAGCCTTCCGAAACGGTTTCACCTGAAACATCCGCTGTCCCAGCACCTGCCGCGCCCTCCCGCCCAGGCTTTCGAGCAGGGCTACGATAGACGGCCCGACTTCTCCGCAGAGCACCCGCTCAATCACCTGCATAGTGGCCGCATCCGTGATCCGCAGGCCGTCTACGAACGATGAGGAGATTCCCGCCTCTTTCAGAGCACGACCGATCGCAGGGCCGCCCCCATGGATCAAAACCACTTGGATCCCTACGGCCTCCAACAACACCACATCCCGGAGGGTATGGCGCACGAGTTCGGCATCGTCCATGACGGCGCCACCATACTTGATCACAAAGCGTGCATCGCGGAATCGCTGAACGTAGGGCAACGCCTCAAGGAAAATCTTAGCCTTATCCGCAGCTGTCATAGGATCGATCGCAGACCGGCGGGCTTTACGGTAGTAAAGCGAACCCACGCCTCACAAGAAAAAGCAACGGTTATTCTCCCTTGTTCAGCCGAACATACCGCTCCGTGAGATCGGTGGTCAGCAGTCGGAAATGGCCGGAGCCGATTCCCAGATCAATGAGAATGGTAAACTGCGGTAGGCGGACCACCTCCCGTAGAAGCCGCCCCGCGGTCCCCGCACGCTCCCCGCGGGAGACCGCTTGGACCCCATTGTAAAAAATATCCACGCGGTCTTTGTCCACCGCCGCGCCCGAATACCCGATGGCAGCCATAAGACGCCCCCAATTGGGATCTTCTCCGTGCCAGGAGCACTTCACCAGGAGAGAATGGGCTACGGCCCGGGCTGCCCGTTCTGCGTCGCCTTCGTCAGACGCCCCCTCGATCAAAATCTCCACGACTTTGGAGATTCCCTCTCCGTCCTCCACGATCATGCGGGCCAAGCGTCCCATGAGAAGGGAGAGAGCGGATTGGAAGAGGCGGAACTCTCCGCTCTCCAAGGTTACCGTCGGGTTGCGGGCCAAGCCATTGGCAAGAACCAGCACCGTATCATTGGTCGAACAATCCCCGTCGATGCTGATGCGGTTGAAGCTCTCGGCGACAGCCCGCCGGGCGGCGACCTGCAAGGCTTCGCTCGAAAGATCGGCATCAGTCGTGATCACGCAAAGCATCGTCGCAAGATGAGGGTCGATCATGCCGGCGCCCTTCGCGATCCCTCCGAGAAAGATTTCCTGCTCCCCCAAACCGACCTTGAGACCCATCTTCTTCGGATAGGTATCCGTCGTCAGAATCCCGAGAGCCGCGTCGCTCCCTCCCTGCGGGCTGAGCCGCCCGAGCGCCTGATCGATGCCCTTTCGCACCTTTCCCATCGGCAGGGGGACTCCAATCCGGCCGGTCGAGCAGACGAAAACCTCTTCGGTCGGGCACCCGATTCCCGACGCGACTCGTTCGGCCATCTCGGTAGCATCGGCCATTCCGGTAGCGCCGGTGCAGGCGTTCGCATTGCCCGAGTTCAGGATCACCGCGCGGCCGACTCCTAGAGCGGCGTGGCGTCGCGAAAGCAGCACGGGAGCCGCGGCCACTCGGTTTTCGGTAAAGAGGCCCACTACGCGCCCAGACCGCTCCGAACAGACCAGAGCGAGGTCCATCTCTCCGCGTGCCTTGATCCCGCAAGCAACCCCGGAAGCGAGAAACCCGCGTGGGGTGGTTACACTCCCCTCTTCGATCGGAGTAATCTCTTCCTTCACCGGAGGAGGCCTTCTTCTTCGGGAAGCCCGAGGCGAAGGTTCATGGCCTGCACGGCTTGGCCCGCTGCACCCTTCCCGAGGTTGTCGATCGCGCAAAAGACCAAAAGGCGGCGGTGCGTCCCATCCCATTGCAGGCCAATATCGGCACGATTCGTCCGAACCACGTCCCGAACGGCAGGAAGCTCTCCGAGGCGTAAAACGCGCACGAAAGCGTCGTTTCGATAGAAGGAGACGTAATGCGCATGCATCTCTTCCAAGCCGATCTCGGTTCGCAGAGGACAGACGATGGTCGAAAGAATGCCTCGGGCGAGCGGGATCAGATGAGGAATGAATACGAGATCTATTTTTCGACCGGCCAACCGATCGAGCTCTTGTTCCATCTCGGCCATATGGCGGTGGCGCGGGATCCCATAAGGACGCGCATTTTCGCACATTTCGCTGAAGAGCAGAGGCACCTCCGGACGTCTGCCCGCTCCGGAGGTTCCGCTGAGCGAATTCGCCACGATCTCCTCCTCGCGGAGCCAATCCGCGCCAAGCGCGGGAGAGAGACCCAAAAGAATGCTGGTGGGATAGCATCCCGGAGCCGCCAGCAGATCTCCGTGACGAATCTCCGCCCGATGGAGCTCCGGAAGAGCATAGACCGCCTTAGAAAGAAGAGCCGGGGCAGGGTGCTCCCAGCCATAGTCGGCTTCGTAGTGACGCGGATTCCGCAGACGGAAATCCGCGCTCAGGTCGACGACGATCTTACCCGCTTCTCGAAGCGGCACGACATATTCGGCGGCAGCGCCATGGGGCAGGGCCAAAAAAATCACGTCGGCCTCGCACAATCGAGAGGGATCGGGCTCCTCGAAGACAAGATTCTCGGCAGCGCCCGGAAGACCCGAAATCACCTCCCGCACCCGCTCTCCCCGATGCATACGAGAAGTCAGCTGAGTCAGGGCAACTCCGGGGTGCCGAGAAAGAATCCGCACGAGCTCCTCACCGGCATAGCCCGCCCCGCCGACCACGGCAACTCGGTACAAGCCCATGATTCCACCCGTTTTCGGAAAGGCGGAGAGGACAGCTCTCCGTACGGTCCGGCCTCAAAAAACCAGCCTGCGCTACCGCTTCGAGAATTGAAACCGCTTCCGGGCCCCGGGTTGACCGGACTTCTTGCGCTCCTTCATCCGAGGATCTCGGGTGAGGAGCGAAGCCTCCCGAAGCTTGGGGCGCAACTCCGGCTGCCAGCGAACGAGGGCTCGACTCAGCGCCAGGCTCAAAGCATCCGCCTGACCGCTTAAACCGCCTCCCCGCACCCGGGCGACGAAATCGAATTTCTTCAGCGTTTCGCTCACCTCCAGCGCCTTGTAGACCGCCAACCGCTGAGAGGCTTCCGGAAAATATTCCTCGAGCAGTCGCTGATTCACATGAAAAGTTCCCGTCCCGACGAGCAACTTTACCGAGGCGACCGCCGTCTTTCGTCGGCCCGTTGCCTGCCATTCACTTTGCGTGGTCATAACGTTCTCAGCGGTTGGGGGCGACTCTGGGCTGCTGCGCGGAGTGTGGGTGATCCGGCCCCGCATAGACATGAAGCTTCTGAAAGATCCTTCGCCCAAGCCGGTTGTGAGGAATCATCCCTTTCACGGCATGCTCGATCAGAAAGGCGGGTTTCTTCGCTCGAACCTCCCGAACCGTGTCGGAATGGTGGCCGCCGATGAAGCCGGAATACCGCATGTAGGTCTTCGTCGTATCCTTCTTCCCGGTGAAGACAGCCCCTTGGGCATTGATCACGACGACATGGTCGCCGGTATCGACGTGGGGCGTATAGTCGGGCTTGTGCTTTCCGCGAAGCAATACAGCCGCGCGCGCGGCGACCCGACCGACGGGTTGACCGGCCGCATCAATTACATACCAAGTTCGCCGAACCTCGGCGGGTTTTGCACTAAAGCTTTTCACGGGAGGGCAGACATTAGAGAAGATTCCCAAGCTTGTCAAGGCTATCTGTCGTCGCCGGAAAGCGAGTCGGCCCTGAACTTTTGACACCGAAGGCGAGTCGGTGGAAAGGGGCGAAAAACGGTCGTTGCCTTCTCTTCATGACCGCCTTGGTTTTGGGATCTCATGATTTACATCTGTCGGCTCGGGCGCTCCGGCTCCGAAAGTCCCCCTCGACGGATGCCACTCTTGCCTTTATAGTTTAACTTTCCTCTTCCGGGAGAGGAAAAGGACTTCTATTAAAAAAGAATTCTCCCGGCAGGAACGAATCATGAGCTGCAAGGATTCGCCGAAGGCATCCGCGTACGACTCATCGGTTTCCTCATCCGTTGAGTTCGTCGAGGAGAGCTACAAAAATGGCGCAGACGCCGTCGTGGCGGCGCTGGAAAGAGCGGGAGTCGATACCGTTTTCGCCTACCCCGGCGGAGCGAGCATGGTCCTCCACCAATCGCTGACCCGCTCTCGAAAGATTCGCACCGTTTTGCCCCGCCATGAGCAGGGAGGAGCCTTCATGGCCGAAGGATATGCCCGAGCCAGCGGCAAAGTGGGGGTCTGCATGGCTACGAGCGGACCCGGCGCAACCAACCTGGTCACCGGCATCGCCGATGCCTACATGGATTCCGTGCCCCTCGTCGCGATTACGGGCCAAGTGAAGCGGGAGATGATTGGCCGGGGCGCCTTTCAGGAGACAGACGTCTTCGGTCTCACTCTCCCGATCGTCAAGCATAGCTACTTGGTCATATCTCCGGATGACATCCCTTCGATCGTGCAAGAAGCAGTTCTCCTCGCGCGATCCGGAAGGCCCGGGCCGGTACTCCTCGATATCCCTAAAGATGTTCAGCAGGCTCCTGTCCATCCCAGACGCTCGGAGGGGTCGTTTGGAAGGCACAAGCCGGTGCCACGAGCTTCCGACGAGGAGTTGGAAGCGATTCTTGTCTCTCTGGAAATGGCGGAGCGCCCCTTGCTCTACGTCGGAGGGGGGATCCTCGCCGGCGAGGCTTGGGAAGCCCTGCGGCGCTTCGCGGAAAAGACCCGCGTGCCGGTAACGACGACGCTCATGGGAATCGGCTGCTTCCCGGAAACTCACGAGCTCTCCCTCCGCTGGCTGGGCATGCACGGAACGGTCTACGCGAATTACGCGGCCGATGCATGCGATCTTCTCTTAGCCATGGGAGTTCGTTTTGATGACCGCGTGACCGGCAACGTCGATGAATTTGCCAAAGGTGCGAAGATCATTCATGTCGACGTCGACAGCTCCGAGCTCAATAAAAACAAGAGGGCCCACCTGCCGATTCTCGGCGATATCCATGACACGCTGGACCGGTTGAACGGGATGCTCGAGTCCGAGCGGCGTCCTCGGAAAGATTTCAAAGCTTGGCATGCGCAATTAGCCCAGTGGAAGGCGCGTTATCCTTTCTCCTACCGTCCGGTGCCGGGAGCGATCCTCCCGCAGCAGGTCGTCGAGGAGCTTTTCCGTCTGACGAAAGGCGAGGCGATCGTCACCACGGGGGTGGGACAACATCAGATGTGGGCGGCCCAGTTTTATCAATTCACGCAGCCGCGGAGTTTCCTCTCCTCCTCGGGTTTGGGAACGATGGGATTCGGTTATCCCGCGGCTTTAGGGGCCAAAGTGGCGTTTCCGAATCGGCAGGTCATCGATATCGACGGCGACGGAAGCTTCCTGATGAACATTCAAGAGCTTGCCACCGCAGTGACCGAGAGAATTCCGGCAAAGGCGATCATCCTCAACAACCAGCACTTGGGAATGGTTGTGCAATGGGAGGATCGCTTCTTCGCAGGGAACCGCGCCCATACCTTTCTGGGCGACCCGCGGAACGCGTCTCGCTATTACCCCTCCTACCGAACGATCTGTGAGGGTTTTGGTGTTCCCGCGGAAGAGGTTCGGCGTTCCGAAGAGCTGCGTCCTGCGCTGGAACGCCTCCTGGCGGCAGAAACCCCCTACGTCGTCGACGTCCACGTTCCCTACACGGAGCATGTGTTGCCGATGATCCCGGCGGGCATGACCGTTCGCGACATCATCCTGGGATTTCTTCCCGAGGACGACCCGGCATCCGCCGAGCGTGGAAGAGCCTCATAGTCCGGACCACCCCCAGGACTCGGCTGACTTCGTGCGTTCGCAGCAAGTCGGTCCGCCCAAGAAGGGCGAGCACCGCGAAAAACGGTTCCGCGCAGCGGACTTCGTCCTCGAAACATTCGAAAGCATGAGGGAGGGCATGGCAAACCGGCCAACCCAACGCATGCAAGCGAAAGCTTCCAAGGAAAATTTCCATCTGCCGTTCGATGCGGACCGCGCCATCCTGAAGGTTTGGGTAATAGAACCCGAGCCCGGGATCGATCCAGAGCTTACGCACTCCGGCCCTTTCGGCCAGACGACACCGTGCTTCGAAATAGGGGAGCAGATCGCCGATCGCATCGTGCGAAAGGCGAACCGCATGCGGATCCCGCACATGCGCACCCTCCACGAAATTCAGGATCAACCCCGCATCCTCTCGCGCGATCCGGGGAAGGAGCTCGTCGAGTCCTTCCCTGCCCGTGAAGTTGATGACCGCGGCCCCCGCTCGAAGAGCGGCTTCTGCCACCCAGGGATAGTACGTTTCGACCGAGACAAGGAGCTGCCGGGCGACCAAGCCCTCGATGACGGGCATCAACTTGCGAATCTGCTCTTCCGGTTCGACGCGCGACGCATAATCCAAGGATGACTCCGACCCGACGTCCACAATGGCCGCGCCCGCATCCGCGAGAAGCTGTCCCCGGCGAATCGCGGCCTCGGACGTCAGCGCGACGCTCTCCCGATACCATGAGTCGGCCGAAAGATTGATCACCCCCATAAGCCGAGGGAAAGAGTCAGGATCGCGCCCGCCAAAGAGGCGACCGCGGAGCTCGAACTCTCTGGGCGCCCGATCAAGCAGCGAAGCGTAACGATCGGCGAGTTCGCCCAAATCACGCAACGAAAGCACGGGCTTGTCCTTTCCAAGGGCTCGCTACAAAACTCCCTTCGTGCTCGGGACCTCCGAGACCCGCTCGTCTTTCTCCACGCTCGCGGCGAGTGCGCGTGCCACTCCTTTGAACGACGCCTCCAACAAATGGTGAGTGTCCCTGGCCGCTCGAATCTCCAGATGGAGAGTCAGCATCCCGTGCATGGAGAAGGCTCGGAAAAATTCCTCGAGCAGCTGCGCCGGGAAGGTGCCGGCGTAGAGGAGGGACAGAGGGGGAAGATTCGGAGTCCGCAAGGCAAAGAACGGCCTGCCGCTCAGGTCGATCGCCACCTGCGCCAAGGCCTCATCCATCGGCATGAGCGCAAATCCATAGCGACGAATGCCCTTCTTGTCGCCAAGAGCCTTCTCCAGAGCCCGCCCTAGACAGATACCCACGTCCTCGACGGTGTGGTGAAAGTCGACCTCTCGATCGCCGCGTGCGTTCACTTCGAGATCCATGAGCCCGTGCCTGGCAAAAAGGCAGAGCATATGGTCGAAAAATGGAATCCCCGTCTGCACCACCGCTTTCCCGGAGCCATCCAAGTCGAGCGAAAGAAAGATCTCCGTCTCATTCGTCGAACGTTCGACGATCGCCGTTCGGGAAAGCATAGCCCATTACCCCTAGCAAAAACCGCTTCGCCCGCAAAGAAGATTGGTTCCGAGGAAAGAATGTCGGCAGCGGCTCCTTCCGGTTTCGGAATCTGCCCTCTTCCGGCGGACGCGCACGGGCTTGGAATCGGTCCTCTCCTTCCGTACAGTCCGGGAAATAGGACGCTCTCCGTGGAACCTTCGGGAAATGAGAGAATGCTCGCGATTGCCACAGCCCGCCATTGGCTTGAGGAGTCTCGCCTTCCTGCGATTCAAGCTGCCCTGGCCGTCCTCCCCCAAGCGAACGCGGCCGATCTCCTCTACGAGCAAGGCATCATCGACGAGGAAAAGAGGAGCTGGCTGCAACGCCAAAATACGCCGCCTCCAGGCGAAGCAGTTCCGGAGCGATTTGTCGATCAATGGCTGACGGAAGCGACCAGGCAGGGAGCCTCTGACCTGCATTTGGCTCCGTATCATCCTCCGCTTTGCCGTTGCCACGGGTCGCTTCGAATTCTCGGACCAAACTGGCGTACTCTTTCGCCCCAGCAGCTCGATCGGATTGTCGAGAGGATGCTCCCCTCCGGGGCCGCGGCACGAGGGAAGGGGATTTCTCTACTCTACGGACCCGACGAGTGGAGGGCCCGGCTCACCATCGGTCGGGACGGGGAGAGCTATTTTCTCAGCTTTCGCTTGCCCTTTCGCGGCCCTCTCGAGCTTGGCGCGCTTGGAGTCGAAGAGGCGGCCGCTCTGACGACTTTCTCATCGGGCCTCGTCGTCTTGACCGGTGGTCCCGGCCAAGGGAAGTCCACTCTTTTTGCGGCTCTCGCCCGGCGAATCCACCGCTCGGGTGCCGGGAGAGTCGTACTCATGGAAGACCATCCGGAACACCCATGGAAGGAAGAAGGCCTTCGTGTCGTCCGTCTCCCCTTGTCCGAATTCTCGACGGAAAGCGATGAGCTGCTCCGGGCGGCATTCGGCCTTGACGTCGATGTCCTGCTTCTGGACAGTGGCGCCTTTCGACGAAACCTCCGCCTGCTCGTCGAGGAAACGGCGCGCACCGACGCGCTCGTGATTGCCACGCTGGGAGCTCGAGGTGTCGGGGAGGCGCTCCGGGAGCTCTGCGCACAGCTGCCGAAAGGAGCGAGCCGCTCCTTGCTCGTGCGCACGCTCCGGGCCATCCTGGCCCAAGAGCTCATCCCGAACGCGACGGGCAGAGGCCGAGTGGCGGCAATCGAGCTCTTTTGGAACGTTCCCGCGGCCGCAGTCGCCTTGAGGAACGCCGAACCTGAGCAAATGGAGAGCGTCCTACGCGCGGGAGGGGGAAAGCACTTTCAGCCGATCGACGACTCCCTCTGGCGGCTCTTTCAACAGGGTCTCGTCGGCATGGAGGCCGCTTATGCCCGTTGTCGATATCGTCCCCAATGGGTGGAAAGAATGCATCCGCCGAATGCGCCCGAGCGATGATTTCTCACAAAGGTCCTACTCGAGGCACTACAGTTAGGACGGATATGAGGAGGAGGCCGGCTTTCCCCGGGAGCCATAGGAACGCATGCCGCCCGGATCGACGACCGACTCGAGCGGATCCGCCGGCCTCGTTTGCCGGTCGCTGGGGAACCTTTGCGGGAAAGGGCTGCGAGCGCCCGTGAACCATCTCGACGAGATTTTGATTTCGGCCCTTGAGGCAAGGGCGACCGCGGTCCATCTCTTCGCGGGGGAAGCACCTGCGGCGCGCGTGGAGGGAAAACTCCTTCCATTGAGCTTTCCTCCCGTTTCGCGTCCGCAACTGGACCTTTGGCTCCAGGCCTTGGCCGGCCCCCGCCAATCGAGCGAGGCAAAACGAGCGGCGACAGGCCGGATTCTCTACCGCGGTCCGGACGGGATTCTCTTTCGCGGCCACTTTTTCGAGTCGAAAGAGGGGTCGGGTGCCGTCCTTCTGCCGATCCTTCCTCCGCCACCGATCGACCAACGGCTTCTTCCTCCCGCCCTTCGTCATTTGGCAGACATCCGCGGCCTCGTCTTGGTCGCGGGCGGAATTGCTACCGGGAAGACAAGCCTCTTGGGAAGTCTGGTTGCATGGCTGGGCAGCGTTCAGTTTTGGCGAATTCTCGTATTGGAGGTCGAACCCGCGCGCTTTTCCTTTCCTTTCGGACCAAGCTGGATCTGTCGATGGGAGATTCCCCGGGACTTCCCCACACTGACCGCCGCTCTCGACGCGGCCGTTGCGCTGGACGGAGAAATGGTCGCAATCGACCCATTGCGGCGAGCCGAGGAGATCGCGGCGGCCCTCGCCTTGGCGGCGTCGGGGAAACTAGTGCTCGCCACTCACGAGTCCGAGGGAGCCACTGCCGCGGTCGCCAATGTAATCCACGAGCTTGAGCGGAACGGCAAGGGTCTGGAAATCGATCGGTTGGCCGCAACGCTGCGTCTGACTCTTTGTCCGATCGTCCTGCCACGCAAGGACGGCGATGGCTTTTTCGTACTCCTCGAAGTTCTTCCCGGTCTTCCTGCGGTCGCAGCGGCCATCCGTGCTCGGTCGTTTGGTTCCCTCGAGGAGTATCTCCAAGTAGCTCCGGACGGAGGGAAGCGCGTCGACGACGCGATCCTCCAACTCTGGAAGGCGGGGATGATCCGCAGCGAGGTTGCCTTTCGTCACGCCAGAGAGAAAGAGCGCCTCCTTGCCCACTTCGAAGAAGTTCCGCGACAGGGAAGCTCCCCCAACGGCTAACCTGGATTCCTCCTGCGCCGTTTCTCACCGCGCGGGAGGCGTCTCGCCTCGGAGGATCGATCGCAACGTTGCTCTCGGAGTGGCAGGATTCGAACCTGCGACTTCTTGCTCCCAAAGCAAGCGCTCTGACCAGACTGAGCTACACTCCGTTTTCCCCTGCAAGCGCCTCGCGCCTCGGGATGCGCCCCCTCTAGGAACGCCCTATGATTGGTATTGAAAAAGACAAATTGCTGCTTGTACGCCTTTTTGCAATGTTAAAGTCCTGACAAACCGTAGCACGTTTTCCGACATGGCTAGGCATTTCCGGGAGAAATGAACTGGCACGCTTTCTGCTCAACGAAACGGGAGAAAATAAATCATTCGATTCATGAGCCTCCAAATTTGCGATTTGCATGCAAGGATTGCCGACCGGGAGATTCTCCGCGGCATCTCCCTCGAAATCCGCTTGGGCCAGACCCATGCCATCATGGGCCCGAACGGCTCGGGGAAGAGCACGCTGGCCAAGGTCATTTCGGGTCACCCCGATTATGAAGTTACGCAAGGCTCCGTGCTCCTGGATGGCGTCCCGCTTCTTGAACGGGAGCCGGACGAGCGCGCAAGGATGGGGGTCTTCCTTGCTTTCCAATACCCCTGCGAAATCCCCGGCGTAAGCATCGCCAACTTCCTGCGGGCGGCGGCGCAAGCACGTCTGCCCGAGGGGGAATCGCTATCCGTAACCGACTTTTATCAGAAACTCTACCGAGAGATGGACGCGCTGGGCATGCAGCGCAACTTTAGTTCGCGTCCCCTCAACGCCGGTTTCTCCGGGGGGGAGAAGAAGCGCGCGGAGATCTTGCAAATGGCCATGCTCCGTCCTCGTTACGGTATATTGGATGAGACGGATAGTGGCCTCGACATCGATGCACTCAAGGTGGTCGCCAATGGGGTAAATCGACTGCGGGGACCGGAAGTGGGCTTTTTGATCATCACCCATTACCAGAGGCTCCTCGACTATATTACCCCCGATTTCGTCCACGTCATGGTCGAGGGACGGATCGTCCAGAGCGGGGGTCCGGAACTCGCCCTGGAGCTTGAGCGGCACGGATACGGTTCTCTGGAAGAACGATACGGCTCCTCCAAACTTTCTCCGCTGGCGGAGACCGGTACTCAGGGCTAATGTTCCTGTAACACAAGGAGGCTCGATTATGGCCGAAGAACAAGGAATCGCCGGAGAAGATTTGCTCCAGCTCGATCGGAGCGCGGGGGACTTCCATTACGATGTGAAGTATGCCTACGACGCAGGCGTTGGTCTTTCCGAAGAGACGGTCGATTACATTTGCGATGCCAAAAACGACCCGACATGGCTGCGCGATTTCCGCAAGCGGGCCCTGGAGATCTTCCTTCGAGAGCCCCTCCCGACGCACTGGGCGAGCGAGCAGCTTGCAGAAATCGACTTCTCGCAAATCCGTTACTACCTGGCCCATGGACAACGGGCCGGCCGGAGCTGGGATGAGGTTCCAGAAGAGGTGAAACGCACTTTCGAACGCCTCGGCGTGCCGGAGCAAGAGCGCAAGTTCCTCGCGGGAGTCGAAGCCCAATTCGACAGCGAGGCAGCCTATTCCAACATGAAGGAGGCGCTTCGCGCCCAAGGGGTCATCTTCGTCGGTAGTACCGAGGGACTCCACAAGCATCCGGAACTCTTCCGCAAATGGTTCGGCAAGGTCATTCCGCCGGGCGATAACAAATTCGCCGCCTTGAACAGCGCCGTCTTCAGCGGCGGAAGCTTCATCTACGTCCCTCCGGGAGTGAAAGTCAGCCATCCGCTGCAAGCCTATTTCCGGATCAATGCGGAAAGCTTCGGCCAATTCGAGCGTACTCTCATCATCGCCGACGAAGGCTCCGAAGTGACCTACATGGAGGGATGCACCGCGCCTCGCTTCGACACGGCGACGCTTCATAGCGCCGTCGTCGAACTCGTCGCCCTTCCGGGAGCCAAAATCCAGTATATCACGGTCCAAAACTGGAGCCCCAACGTCTTCAACTTGGTCACGAAGCGGGGAATGGCGATGGAAAATGCCGAGGTTCGTTGGATCGATTGCAACATCGGTTCGCGCCTGACGATGAAGTATCCCGCCGTGATCCTCCGGGGCCGTAAGGCGCGGGGAGAGGTGCTCAGCATCGCGCTGGCGAATAGCGGCCAGCATCAGGATACGGGAGCAAAGATGATTCACTTGGCTGACGAAACCACCAGCAACATCATCGCGAAAAGTATCAGCATCGGCGAAGGCCGGTCGAGTTACCGGGGCATGGTGCGGATTCCCAACCACCTCAAGGGCTGCAAGAACAACACGGAATGCGACGCCCTCTTGATCAACACGAGTTCCCGCACCGACACCTATCCTGCGATCACTCTCCGCGGCAATCGAAGCGCGGTCCAACATGAGGCGAGCGTGAGCAAGATCAGTGCGGAACAGATCTTTTACATGCGGCAACGCGGCCTTCCGGAGAGCGAAGCTATGAGCTTAAGCGTCAATGGATTCGTAAATGACCTAGTGCGCGAATTTCCCATGGAGTACAGCGTCGAGCTGAAGCGATTGATCGATTTGGAAATGGAAGGCTCCGTCGGCTGATTAGGGATCGAGGAGGAGACGTGGATCTGCCCAAACGAGTAATCACGGAAGTTGCCCGCGGAGAGAGCAAGCCGGCGCGACTTCCCGCATGGTGGAAAGAACTGCAAGACGCGGCATGGGCCGACTACGAACGCTTACCAATGCCCAACCGAAAGGACGAGCGATGGCGCTTCACCGACTTAAACAAAATTGCTGTGAACGGTTGCACGGTAGGGACCCCCATCTCCGGAGATGCCTTTGCGAGTCTGCAGAAGCTCTTTCTTCCGGGAAAGGCAGCCGCGTTTCTTTTCGCCAACGATTCGCTTCTTTTTTCCAGGCCGCTCTCGCCTGAGGCACGAGAAAGAGGCGTCATTTTTGCTCCTCTCCTCGACGCGGCGGTCGGCTCCGCAGACCTCGTGAAAAGCTACCTTTTCGAGGAACGAGTCGCTCTGGGTGCTGAAAAGCTCGAATCCCTCCATCGCGCTTGTGCCACCGCTGGGGCCTTCCTTTACGTCCCGCGCGGGATCGAACTCAAAGAGCCCTTGGAGCTTTCCTTCTGGTTAACCGAAGCAAATGCGGCGACCTTTCCGCACCTCTTAGTCATTCTGGAGGAGAACGCTCATGCGCGGCTGCATCTCCGATTTGGTTCCACAAACCCCAAGGGCGGCTTCGCCTGTTCGGTCGAGGAGCTTTTTCTCGGGGCAGGAGCCAAGCTGGATCTTTTCACCCATCGCAAATGGGCCGAGGGTGTCTGCTCGTTCGATCTCGCCTCGATTCGGCTTTCCCGGGATGCGGCTTCCACCACTTTCCAACTCAATCTAGGCGGCAGCTACACGCGCACCGAGAGTCGGAGTCGCCTTCTCGGCCCCGGGGCTCAAAGCGTCATGCTCTCCGCAACGCTGGCGCGCGATCGAGAGGAATTCGACCAGCGCTCGTTTCAGGAACACGCAGCGCCAAGGACGAAAAGCGACCTTCTCTACAAGAGCGCCCTCTACGGTTCTTCTCGCACGATCTTCGCCGGCATGATCGATGTCGATCCCCAGGCACAACAGACCGACGCCTACCAGAGCAACCGGAATCTCATCTTGAGTCCGGAGGCGGAAGCGAATTCTCTGCCGGGTCTCGAGATCCTGGCCAACGACGTTCGATGCACCCATGGATCGACGATCGGACAAGTCGACCCGGAAGAGCTTTTCTATTGCCTCCAACGCGGCATCCCCCTCGAGACGGCTCAGCGCCTTTTCGTCCTGGGTTTCTTGACCGATGTGGTCGACCGGATCGAAGACGAGGAAGCCAAAAGCGCAATGGTAGAGGAACTCGAGTGCTCGCTCCGGTAGCGCATCTCTCTGCTGCCGTCCCGGAAAGGTCGTTCGGCACGCTTTTTCGGCTATTGCCTCGAAGGGAAAGAAACGTTACGGTGAAGCAAGATCGGACGGCATCCAAGCCCGCCTCGGGAAGCGATCGACGATCGGAAGCGGTATGGAGTCTTTCGTCCCGTCGGAATCAATAACGGAAGCAAGAGGGAAAGCATGGCACCAGAGTCGGTCTTCTTAACCCGCACCGTCGATGCGGTCCAGATTCCTAGCGGCGCTCCCATCCAGCTTCAAAAAGACAAGCCGGTGGTGATCACCCAATCCCTTGGCGGATCCTATACTCTTTTGTACGACTCGCGCTGCTTGGTGCGCTTGGATGCGAAGGACGCCGACGCGATCGGTCAAGCCTCTCCTCCAAAGGTATCTTCCGAACAGCCGCAGCCTGGAACGCACGTCGACGAGGAAATGGTCTACGATCGGCTCCGAGAAGTATTCGATCCGGAAATTCCGGTGAACATCGTTGATCTGGGGCTAATCTACGATTGCCAAGTTCTGCCTCGGGAGGGAGGGACCTTCGAGGTAGTCGTCAAGATGACGCTCACCGCTCCCGGCTGCGGCATGGGCGTCATCATCGCCCAGGACGCCCAATCCCGCATTCGGCAAATCCCCAACGTCGCAGATGCTCGCGTCGATCTCGTCTGGGATCCACCCTGGAACCCCAGCATGATCAGCGAGCAGGGGAAGATGCAGCTCGGGCTGGTTTAATCGCTGGACCTTCTCCCGATACCCACAGAAAGCGAATCCTCTTTTTCCGGAAGGGAAGGATTCCCGGTGGGGAGCGGTATCGGATTGTTCTCCTCCACTGCTCCCTATCCTAAGCGACGCAGCCTAATGGCGAACTACCGTCGACGTCGTTCCTCCCGCCCAGGCGGTCACGCCGCGCGCTAGGATCTCGCCATATTCGGCGAAAATGCTCCGATAGGCTCGACCCCCAATGACTCGGCTCCCCACATAATCTCCCGCAATGATCCGGTCGTAAGCGTCCTGGGCATTCATGTACGGCCCTTCGACGAAAACGACCGGTCCGCGATAGATGCGGTTGGCCAAGAGATTCCGCGCAAATACGTAGGGACTTGGACCCACCCGTCGAGCCGCATTCCAATTGGTATAGCTCTCCGGCGGATAGCTCCAAGTGGCAGCCATCTGC
Organism: Methylacidimicrobium cyclopophantes; assembly: GCF_902143385.2. GTDB lineage: Bacteria > Verrucomicrobiota > Verrucomicrobiia > Methylacidiphilales > Methylacidiphilaceae > Methylacidimicrobium > Methylacidimicrobium cyclopophantes. The sequence continues at coordinate 19,553 of NZ_CABFUZ020000087.1, read as the reverse complement.
TGCGCGATCGATTCAGCGGCCTCCTGCTCGGGAATACTGGTGCGCGAGAGGAGCTTATAAAGCAGATCCCACTTCTGGTCATCATACATCAGCTCTTCTTCGGAATAGTTGCCGTGGACAAACGCGACCAGCCGGCTCTGAGGGACGAGCTCCGTGCGGGTCGGGTGACTCGACCACTTGTCGGCGTTGAAATGAATGCAGAGGGTCAGGTCGGGGTTGAGCTTCGCGATGATCTCCGCACGGGCTCGGATCTCCGCGTTCCGATAAAAGAGAAGCTCCTCTTCCCGGACGATGCGACGCTCGATCTCGGCGGAAAAGCTTGCTGGAACGACCGCTCCTCCTCCGGCGGGATAGAGAGAGGCGAGGGCCTCCTCGCGAAGCCCGGCGGGACGCAGAGAGGTAACCGGCTCGAACAATCGCTTCGTCCACACTACCGTCGCACCGACCGCTTCCAAAAGCTTGGCGGCGTGCCGAGCAGCCAGGATATTCAGCTCCGCCTCGACGACCGGAGGATCCGATCCGATCTGGAAGAACCGCTCCTCCATCTTGGCCCAACGACCGCCGATATGCCCCGGGTCGAGACAGATCACCAGACCTCGCAGCGGCTTCGAGTTCGATGCCCCAGTCTTGGAGGCCTTCCAGCCGCTCACGGTCGTTGCCCGGAGCGGGAGCTGTGATTCCAAATCCGGGGCGAGCCGAAGACGGTAGAGCAATCTCGTGTGCTCCTTGTCGCCAAAGAGCGTGACCTCGTTACCGTTGATGACCGTGAACTTCCAAAACGAGCCCTCCGGACAGAAGAGCGTGTTCACCCAGTGAACAAACTCCTCCCGCGTCATGGTCTCTTGGAATGCATCCAATGCACTCCAATCGGGCTCCGGGGCCAGAGGACTCAATTCCGCATGCGAAGAAACCGGAAGAAGGAGAAGAGCGCCGATGGTGCCGGCCAGCGAAAACCCTCGCAGGAATAAGTTCACTTTTCCACGCTCCCCCAGACGACAGTCTCGGAAAACCGTCCTTCGTTTCTTCCGGGGAGCGACTACGAGTCGTTCGTCGCGCGGCTTGGGTTGAGCCTCAGCTCAAGAATCTTCCCCGAAATCGCTCCCACTCGCGCCACCCCAATGTCCGCCTCTATACCCCGCCGGTCCGCATAAAAGCGCAATTCCCAGCACGGCTCTCCTTCTTCCCCCATTCGCGCCAGCTCGAAGAGGACGGTGCTCAACCGCGCGTTTCCTACGGCTCCTGTCTTCAGAATAACTTGGAGCGCACGGTCTGAGTCAACCTTTAACCGGCTCGGGTCGAACGCTTGAGATTCCTTATAGCGCACGATGCCTCGCCGCGCGACATCAATGATTCCCTCCCGTACCTCGCGGACTTGGCCCCCGACGACGGTAATCCGCTTCAGATGTTTCCAACCGCCTGGATTCCAGTAGACAAACTCCCAAGCCGTCGGAGTAAGGGCGGTCTTGCTGCGCGGGCCGATGATGGCGAGCATCTTCGCCTGGGATCCATCGGGCGCATATTGCTGCGCCACCGCTAACGCCGAAAACGCCGTCGGCGGCCTTTCCCTACCCCGCGTTTGCGGAGTTTTGGCAAAAGAGAGCAGAGGCGCAAAGAGGATACAAACCGCGATCGGGACGAGCCGTCGTTTCATGGAAACTGCCCAATAGCCGAATTCGCGACGCTTCGCAAATCTCCTTTCCGTCTCCTTGCGGGAACGAGTCTTCTCGCTTGCCACCGATGCGGCTCCGAGAGTACCCAAGCTCATTGGCCCACCACGCCTCCGCGGAATCGAATCTGCGGAGAAAGGAAGGGCCTTCCCATAAGAAACAGCTGCGGAGGGAAGAAGATGGCAACCGTTCTCGTCACCGGGGGCACCGGCTTTGTAGGGCGGCATCTTGTCCGCCGACTCGTGGAGCTCGGTTATCGAGTCCGAGTCCTCACGCGCGATGCCAAGCGCGCAGCAGCGCGCCTCCCGGAACATACCGCCTTCGTGGAAGGGAGTCCGCTCGACCCCAACGTCTGCCGACGGGCCTGTCAAGGAGTCGATGCGGTCGTTCACCTCGTTGGGATCTTGACGGAACAGCGTGAGGCCACTTACCGGGAGGCCCACGTCCAGGCAACCCGGCTGCTGCTTACCGCCGCAAAGGAAAATGGGGTACGCCGCTGGCTCCATATGAGTGCCCTCGGTGCCCGGCCCTACGCTCCCTCCCGCTATCATCAGACCAAATGGACCGCCGAAGAATTGGTCCGATCGAGCGATCTCCACTGGACGATCTTCCGGCCTTCGATCATTTACGGGCCGGATGACCATTTTCTGACGGTCTTTCGCGACCTCTTCTCTCAACCTCTCTTTCGCTACTTCGGACTCCTCCCTCTCCCCGGAGGGGGAGCGAGCCCGCTGCAACCGATCGCCGTTCAAGACGTCGTCGCCGCGTTCACCCGAGCATTGGTCCTACCGGAGACGATCAGAAAAGAATACGTGCTTTGCGGCCCCGACCGGATGAGTCTCGCGGAAATTTGTGGGCTTCTCCTGGAGAATAGCCATCTATCGGTCTTCCAAATCCCTTCCCGAACCCGTCTTTGCTTGCGCCTCCTTCTCTTTACAACCCTCTTCCTGCTCTTCCCTGTAGCCGCTCTGGCCGGAATCCTGGGCGGCTTCAGTCCGGAGGCGTGGAGCCTCCTGCTGTCAGGCTGGATCGCCTTAAGTTTGGCGAGCGTCCGGCCGCGTCCCGTGCTCTTTCTTCCGATACCCTGGCCCGTTGCTCACACCCTGGCTTGTTGCGTGGAAGGGATCCGCTCGAGCCTCCCCATTGGACGCGAACCGCTCCTCATGCTGGAGGAAGGAAATACCGGCGATCCATCCGTCGCCGCAAAGGATCTCGGCTTAGAGTTTCTTCCCTTCCGGGACGGCCTTTCGACACTCTTCCCGAACCGCAGTCGTTCCTCCTTGCAGAACCAGTCGACGAGAAGCGAACAGATTACCCACTCCACTGTCTGAGAAAGACCTTCCGAAATCGACGGATGCATTCTTCGATTTCCGGCCGCCCGATTCCTTTGCCGATAGAGAACCGGACCATGGAACGGGCTTCCGCCTTGCTCGCTCCTAACGCCAAAAGAACGGGGGAGGGCTTCAAGACGCCGGAAGAGCAGGCCGAACCCCCCGAGACCGCGAGGCCTTCTAAGTCCAATCCAATCAACAGGCTTTCCCCGTCCACCTCCGGACAACTCACCGCAAGGGTGTTCGGGAGCCTTTCCACCGGATGACCCCATCGCACCACTCCCGGCAGGTCGGCGATCCCCTGCCAGAGCGTCTCGATCAACTCGCGCTGCCGGACGGCCTCGCCGAGCCTTTCTTTCTCGGCGATCTCCAACGCTTCCGACATGCCGACGATCGAGGCGACGTTCTCCGTTCCCGCCCATCGACCGCCCTCCTGCTCTCCTCCGAAAATGACTCGATCGATCGGTAGCCCGGAACGAACATACAAGAAGGCCGCACCGAGCGGCCCTCCGAATTTATGGGCGGCAAGGCTCGCAGATGAAACGCCCCACTCCGCAAGGCGCAGCTCCTCCTTTCCGGCGCTCTGGACGACATCGCTGTGGAAGACGATTCCACGCTCGCTACAGAGCTCCCCAATCGCTCGTATTGGCTGCTTGGTGCCGATCTCGTTGCTGGCCGATAGGATCGAAACGAGCGTCGTGTCGGGCCGGAAGCTTCTCTCCAGAGACTCAAGGTGGATTACCCCGAAACGATCGACCGGCACCCTCGATACGGAAAAACCCACGCTTTCGAGAAATGCCATCGATCTGGCGACAGCCGGATGCTCGATCTTCGAGCAGATCAAATGCTTTCCTCTTTTCTCCAAGCCTCGCGCCAGACCGACGACGGCCAAGGTGTCGCTTTGGCTGCCGCTGGCGGTGAAGACGATCTCTCTGGGTTGAATCCGTAGGAGGCGCGCAATCTTCTCTCGAGCAAGATCCATTACGGCGCGGGCCCTTCTTCCTTCCGCATGCAAGCTCGACGGATTGCCTCCAGGATCCAGATACGGCTCCATTGCCGCCCGGACCCTGGGATCCAGTGGGGAGGTTGCATTGTAGTCGAGGTAGATTCGACTCATGCACCTATGCTTCGTCCAGGATCCGATCCGCGTTTGCGTACTTCGGCTTCCTGTTGCGCCAATGTCACCACGGAGTAGGGGGGCACGGGCTCCGTGAGCCAGACGTTTCCTCCGATCACGCTATGCGCGCCGATGACAGTCTCTCCTCCGAGGATCGTCGCTCCCGGATAAATCGTCACGTAATCCTCGATCGTCGGATGGCGCTTGCTTCCTCGAAGTTTTCTTCCCCCGGCGGTCGAACGAGCTCCCAGTGTCACGCCATGATAGATCTTGACCGCCCTTCCAATCCGACAGGTCTCCCCGATGACGATCCCTGTTCCGTGGTCGATGAAGAAGTAGGGTCCGATCTCGGCTCCGGGATGAATATCGATCCCGGTTCGGCTGTGAGCCCATTCCGTCATCATACGCGGCAGCAACGGCACGCCCCGTCGATAGAGAAGATGTGCCAACCGATAAGTAGCGATCGCTTCCACTCCCGGATAGGCGAGCAAGACCTCTTCTGTACTCTCGGCTGCGGGGTCCCCGGAAAATGTGGCGTCGACATCGGTCGCGAGCCGCTCCCTCGTCTCGGGAAGGCGCGCCAAAAACCATTGAGCGACCTCTTCCTCGGCTTGCTCGGATTCCTCATTCGCTCCCAAAGTCTTCCGGAGTTCCTCTGTCAAGCCGCGATGGAGTCGCGCCAGCCGCTCTTCGACAAAATCGATCAATTCTCGGTGGGAGCCGGGAGGAGGAGAGTGGAAGCCGGGGAAAAGCAGAGCCAACAGGTCTTCCATCAGCCGAGCGACCGCCGGCTTGGAAGGAAGGTTCGCCCGATCCGCCCGGTTGATTCCTCCATCCCTTTCGTAGGACTGGAGCAGCGCCTGGGAAATTCCCGGAAGTGCCATCGCTTAGTGAACGAGCCTCTTCTCGTTCCTCCCCGTGATCCCTACGTTTTCCGCTTCCTTTTGCCAAACCAAGCTCGAGGACAAAGCCGCGCGCTCCCGAGAGATCTCGTTGTCGCTCTCCCTTTTCCCCTCTAAATTCAGAGCATTCCCCCATATGACCGACGTCGCAAGCGCAATTTGGCGCCTCTCCACCCTGCCGAAGCTTCTCCCGTGGCCGAAATCGTACGCCGTTCTGGGCTTTCCGATCGCACACTCCCTCTCTCCGGCAATCCATCAAGCTGCCTTTGCCGCCATCGGCTGGCCCGGGGGCTATGGGCGGGTGGAAGTCGACACCGCCGAGCTCGAGCCGGTCGTCCATCGGCTCAAAACGATCGGTTTTTCGGGATGGAACTGCACGGCTCCCCTCAAACAGGAAATGTTTCGGCTCTGCGATCGACGAGCGACCACCGCGATACGGCTCGGCGCCGTCAACACGGTCGTTCACCGGAAGGGAACCCTGGAAGGGCACAATACGGATGGTAAGGGGTGGGTGCTTGCCGTGGAGGAGGCGTTTTCCGTGGCACTTCCCCAGTTGCGAATCCTCTTCCTAGGCCTCGGCGGTGCAGGCGCTGCCGTCGCTCGACAAGCCTCCTGGGAGGGTTGCCCTCTCCTTCGCCTCGCAAACCGCACGGCATCCCGCTCTCTCTCGCTCGCCGAAGAGATAAAAGTTCGTTCCCGAGTCGATGTCGTACCGTGGGAAGAGGCTGCGCTTCTTCGAGCGGCCTCCGACGTCGACCTCCTTGTCTCCTGCCTGACCGAAGATCCCCTTTTCTTGAAGGACCGTGACTTTCTCGACCGACTCCTTCGGCCGAATCTTTTCGTTTTCGACCTTCGCTATTGGCCTCCGACACTCCCGCTGCTCGAAGCAGCGCGGGAGAGAGGCGCCCATGCGTCGAATGGGCTTGGCATGCTCCTCCATCAAGCCGCCTTGGCTTTCGAGCTCTGGACAGGCAATGCGCCCCCTCTTCCCGTGATGCGCAAAGCCCTCTTCGCCTCCCTCTCGAGCCGAGATGCAGAAGGAGATTCCTCCTAAAACGGGCTCCGATTCCCTTCGACTTCCGATCCGAAGATTCTCCTTCTTTTCTTCGAAAGGTGGAGCACCAAAATTTCATTCGTCAACGGAAACGAAAAAAAGTTTTCAGGTTAGGAGATTCCCTTGTCCGAATCCTCCCCAGCTCTTACGATCCTTTCTTCCACAGACAACAAGCCGATCCGCGTGTTGGAAGATCCCGTGAATAACTTTGCTAACCAATGGAATTACTTCGATGTCTTCGGGATGCTTCTTCCTTTTCAGTGGAACTTAACTTATTCCTGCTGAATGTTTAACGATCTGAACCCAGGAGCGCAGCAAAAAAGAAGCGCTTTTGTGAATAACTTGTGAATAAGGCTTCTCCAGAACTGGATTGGGTTTGGGAAAAAGTCTGCGCCGAGATGCAAACAATTGCTTCTCGAGATGCGGTAGACCGCTGGTTTTCCCCCCTTCGAATCCTCTCTCTCTCCGATGACCAAGTGATCTTGGAAGCGCCGGATTCCATTTACCGATATTGGATCGAAGAGAACTATCTTCCCCAACTCTCGACCGCCCTGGCAAAAATTCTCGGACGGCAGGTGCGGGTCTCCTTCCCTGCGGCACCCTCCGCGGAGAAGGCGGTCCATTCGGAAGCTCCCAGGAAAGGAGAGAAGACGGAGGTCGGGGCGAACGGCAGCAGCACCACTCTCTCCTCCACCGGATTAAATCCGCGATATACGTTTGAGACCTTCATCGTGGGAGCCAACAGCGAATTTGCCTATGCCGCCGCTCGCGCAGTGGCAAATGCGCCCGCCCGTGCCTACAACCCCCTCTTCTTTTACGGTAGGGTCGGACTCGGAAAAACGCATCTGATGCAGGCGATCGGCAACGAACTTCGCCGTCTTCATCGCTCCCTCCGAGTGCAATATGTGACCTGTGAGCAGTTTACCAACGAGTTCATCGACGCAATTCAAAAGGGGGCACTCCTCCGCTTCCGCAAAAAGTATCGCGAGGTAGACGTTCTCCTTCTGGATGACGTCCAGTTCCTTGCGGGAAAAGAGCGTTCCCAGGAAGAGTTTTTTCACACTTTCAATTGCCTCTTCGATGGGAGCAAGCAGATCGTCCTGACAAGCGATGCCGTTCCGAGCGCCATGCAGACTCTGGAAAAACGGCTCACCTCCCGATTCGAATGGGGATTGACCGCCGAACTCCTCCCTCCCCAGTTGGAGACTCGCCTGGCGATCCTCCGCCATAAGATGCGAATCCTGTCGATCGCGATACCTGACGAAATTCTTTCGACGATCGCGGAACGCATTCAAAATAATGTCCGACAGCTTGAGGGTGCGCTGAATCGAGTCGCCGCCTTTGCCGCTCTCCATCCGGACAAGCTGACGGCCGAAAAAGCGCAAATCCTCCTCAAGGATCTCTTCAGCAACAGGACTTCTCAAGGGGTAAGCGTCGAGCTGATCCAGAAGCAGGTCGCCGAAACCTTCGACATCCGGCTCGCCGACATGACGAGCAAACGACGCTTGGCGCACATCACATTGCCCAGGATGGTTGCCATGTACTTAAGCCGAAAGCTCACCACCTGCTCCCTTGCCGAAATCGGTCAAAACTTTGGAGGCAGAGATCACGGAACCGTTCTCCACGCGCAGCGCGTCGTGGCGGAAAAATTGCAAAGCGACCCTCATTTTGAAGCGCTCGTACGCGAGCTGATTGAAAAATTCCAGAACCCCGCGTAAACAAACAGAGAAAATCGGTGAACAACTCCAGCGATTTGGCGGAAGGAAATGAACTCCTCTATGGTAGTTCCCAAAATCTGACGTCTCTTCTTCACAGTTCCCCAAATCTGCAAACCATTCGCCGCGAGTGCATTTTTACGTTATTCACTTTTCGAAGGCGTAAGAAGAAGATGATGAAGAGCCATTCCTTTTCCTTTTAACTCAAGTTCCTCCATGCAATGTGAAATCGTTCGAACTTCCTTTTTAGAAGCGCTCAACCTCGCCCAGAGCGTTGTGGGTAGCCGAACCACGCTGCCGATCCTCAACAACGTGCTCCTCGATGCGGATCCCTCAGGAAAGCTCTCTCTCTTTGCGAGCGATCTGCAGACGACCTTGCAGCTTCGTATTGATGCGGAAGTTAAGGAAGCGGGACGGACTACCCTGCCCGCCCGCCGACTCTTCGCTATTGCCAAGGAGGTGGCCGCTAAGGAACTTACGTTGACTACCAATGAGAAGGAAGAAAGCACCCTCATCGGCGGCCGTTCTTCGTTCCGGCTCTTCGGGATGCCGGCTAACGACTATCCGACGCCGCCAGCCTTGAGCGACTCTCCCTCGTTTTGCATTCCCGAATCTGTTTTCGTGAGGCTGCTCCGGCGCACGGCTTATGCGATGTCCAACGATGAGATGCGCTACGTCCTTCACGGAGAGCTAATTTGTTGGAAAGGGGCAAGATTGACCGTGGTTGCGACCGACGGGAAGCGTTTGGCACTGATGGAAAGTCCCGTTTCCGAGGAGGCGGAAGAGGAGATTCAGGGCGTCGTTCCCGCACGATCGATCACCGAACTTTTGCGGATTCTCAGCGAGGAGGAAGAAAAGAAGGTTGCTATCTGGCTCGAATCGAATCGGCTTCTTTTGCAATCCGAACGGATCGTGTTTTCTTCGAAGCTCGTGGACGGAAAATATCCCAACTACCGCGCGGCAATTCCCCAAGAGGGCTCGGAAAAGATCTACATTCCGCGGGAGACATTCTTGTCAGCGCTGCGCCGGGTTTCCATCGTCGCGGGGGAAAAGCTCGTTCCGGTTCGCCTCCACTTTCAAAAGGACGAGCTCGAACTCCTGTGCAGTTCCGCGGAAATCGGAGAGGCGAAGGAGACAGTTCCGATCCGTTACGGGGGAGAGCAAATCCGTGCTGCGTTCAACGTCGTGTACCTGATGGAGCCGCTACGGGAAAGTTCGGCGGACGAAATCGCGCTTCAGCTGAGAGAAGCGTCCGGTCCCTGTGTCTTCAAAGACGAAGAGGCTTTTCTTTACGTCGTCATGCCGATGCGCAATGCTTGAGAAGTCTGGATTCGTCGCGCTTTTCGAGGAACCTCTCGACCGGGAGAAGGTCGAGAGATTGGTTGCTCACTGGATTGCTCGATTCGAGAGGGTGGAGCAGGCGCTCCCGGGAGGAGCCGGCGGAGGAGCGGCGACAATGGAAATTCGCGCCGTGTCGGATATTTTTTGGGAGGAACATCCGCAATTTCGAATCGCGGAAGGGGAGACCTTCGCCTGGGTCTATCTTTCCATGCGTCGAAAAAGCGTCGAGACGACCGGCTTTTCTACGTCCGGGATTCCTCTCTCCCTGGAGGTCCTTCTCGAGCTGCCGAGAGTTTGCGAGATCATCGATGAAAAGGATGAGGCGCGGCTCAACGAGTTGGAGAGGGAAGGAATTTTATGATTCCCCTGCTTCGCTCCAAGCAGAGTTCCTCCAACGTTCTCTTCCCCGAGGGCCGAGAACGCCGGACTCCCTCTTCCGGACCGGACGCTTCCTGTCGACGATTGCCCGGACCTCTCTATTGGGGGCTTCTCCTTGGACTGTTCCTGCTCGATCAAGGAACGAAGACATTGATTCTGCGGCAGGGGGAGAATTTTCCGCTCTCCCTTCTTCCTGGATTTCTGAACCTGGTGTCCGTCCAAAATACCGGGATCATCTTTGGTCTTTTCGCAGGTCAGAACTGGCTGTGGATCGGAATAGGCAGCTTCATTCTTCTTGCCGGTCTCTGGGCGAGCCGAAGCGTGGACTGGAGTAGTAGGGAGACAAACGTGATCGCGGCTCTTCTCACAGCCGGTGCCGCTGGAAATATCAGCGACCGCATTGCGCATGGATTCGTCGTCGACTTCATCGATGTCTACGTCGGCTCCTGGCACTGGCCGAGCTTCAACGTGGCCGATAGCTGCCTTTGCATCGCCTCCCTCTGGATGATTTTTCGATTCGCCCTCGCTCGAGCTCGTTGAGCCGTTCCTTTCTCGGCTTGGACGGGGAGGTGGCGCCGGGCTATTCTTCGAACGGAAGCGAGCGCATCTTTGCCTATTGGCAGGATGTCGCGCCAGCGCCTATGGGTTCGACTCGATCGATCTCGCAAGCTCCGGGGAATGGTGGAGGCAGGAACGGTAACGAAATGCGTCGAAACAGGTCGAGGCGAACCGCCCTCCCATGCGCGTACTGATCGTCGAAGACGAGGAAAAGATCGCTGCGTTCCTCCGCAAGGGATTGGAGGAGCGTGGTTTTGTGGTCGATACGCTTGGACGGGGAGACGAAGCGCTCATCGCGCTGACGACGCAGCCATACGACGCGGCCGTGATGGATGTTCTCCTGCCCGGTCGGGACGGTCTAAGCGTGCTGCGCGCAATTCGACGCAGGGGCATCCATCTCCCGGTGCTTTTGCTCACCGCCCGGGGCGAGATTTACGAACGGGTGGAAGGATTGGAGAGCGGAGCCGATGATTATCTCTCGAAGCCATTTTCCATGGAGGAACTTGTCGCTCGTTTGCGCGCTCTCCTTCGAAGAGCGGCCGGAGTGGGACTTTCTCTTTACCAAGTAGGCGACCTGACTTTGAACTTGGTCAGCAGGGTGGCTATGAGGAACGAGCGGAAGATCGAGCTGACGGGCCGGGAGTTTTCTCTCTTGGAGCTCTTGATGCGGTCTCCCGGCAAGGTTTTTACGAGGACCGAAATTTGCGAGCACGTCTGGAACTTCCATTTCGATCCGGGGACGAACTTGGTCGATGTCTATATTCAGAAATTGAGAAAGAAGATCGATGAAGGCGAAAACCGGAAGCTGATTCAAACGGTCCGAGGAATCGGGTATAAGATCGAGGAATGCTCTTGAAAAAACTCCCTTTGCTCTGGAGGGTTGCTCTCCTCACCGGGGCGACGGTCGGGGTTGCGCTCGGACTGGTCGGTGCGGTAGCCGACTGGACACTCTCCCGTAAGCTCGTCCAGGAGACCGATCTCCAAATGGCTTCAGACGCGCGGGAATTGGCTCTTGCCTTACGGAAGACCGGCCCTCTCTCCGGGGGCGGGCTTCCCGAGAATCTGGAAAACGAGGAGAGCAGCGTCTGGGAAATCGATCATGGGGGCACGGTCCTTTATCGAGCGCCCTTTCTCCAGGCGCAAGATCGTTTCACGAGAGACGGGTTTCGATGCGTTTCGTCGCGAAATCGAACCTTTCGTGTTCTGGTCAAGACCCAGGACGGATATCGCCTGACGCTCGGGAGAGATATGCGGGAGCTGAACGCGATCTTGCAAAAGGCGGAAATCGCCTATCTGCTTTCCTTCCCACTAGCCCTTGCGGTTGCTATATGGGGAGGGTGGTTTCTCTCCGGTTACGCCTTGCGCCCGGTTCAAGCGATCGCGGCGGCTGCGGAGAAGATCGGTCCGCACGCCTTGCAGGGGCGAGTCGAAATCCCTACGGAAGATCCAGATCTAGCGCGTTTGGCTCAAATTCTCAATGCGATGTGGGAGAGGCTCGAACGGGCATTTGCCCAAGAGGCACGATTGACGGCCGACGCTTCCCACGAACTTCGAACTCCCCTGACGATTCTTCGGAATGAGCTGGAGGAGGCTCTCGCCAAGTCCAGAAGCCGGCAAGATCCGGGAGAGGAAGTGTTCCTTTCGCTCTTGGAGCAGGTAAGACGGCTGACGACGATCACCGAAAATCTTCTCTTCCTCTCCTATGCCGATAGCGGCCAGCTGCAACTGCGGTTCCAACCTCTGGATTGGAGCGGAATGGTAGAGGAAGTCGCGGAAGATGCCCGGATTCTTGCGGGTCCGCGAGGGCTCGCTGTGGCGACCTCCATCATTCCGAATCAGAGGGTCGACGGAGATGGTGAGCTTCTCCTTCGTCTGCTTTGGAATCTGGTAGATAACGCGGTGAAGTATAGCACCGCCGGCGGCTCCGTTTGGATTACGCTTCTGGAGGATGGCCCGTGGCTCGCATTGAGCGTTGCGAACACCGGTCCGACCATCGAAGCGGAGGATCAGAACGCAATCTTTCAACGGTTTTACCGAGCGAGGAGCGTGAGAGGGACGCAGGCGGCAGGAAGCGGACTCGGCTTGAGCCTCTGCCGAGAGATCGTTTTGGCCCACGGAGGCGAAATTCGGTATGACAGTCCCGCCGAACATTGGAATCGCTTCACCGTCTGGCTCCAGAAAAGGCCGCCCGATGCGCCCGATCGCCAGCCTTCCAGAAAAAGCGGCGACGCCGCGTCCTCGCCTTGTCCCATGGCGGTATAAGGAAATTTCCATTCTATCCGACGGTATCCAAGCCGCTTCCCTCTCTTTCATGCTTTTCCTCAATGCGCCTCGGACGGGGCCGGATAAGAGGCGGTTTGCGGCTTTTCGAGGGAAGGGGAAAACGGAGGAGCGGCGGGGATGGGGATCCGGAGCGCAATCTCTCGGCAGAGTTCGTCCTCCGCTCTTTTGAGAGTGATATCCCGAAGGAACCCGGCTGCCTGAACCGACGAGATTGCAATATCGATCGGAAAGATGGCCGGGAGAAGCGTCGAATCTTGCCGCTGACCGCTGACCTCGATCAAGGTGCGTCCGGTGCGCCCCGACACGATCTTCATCCGAAGTCCTACTCGCCAAGCGGAATATAAAAAGGCGTAAATGGCTACCGAGGTCTGGACCTCGCCGTAAACCAGGGCATCGGCGCCGAGCCAGTCCGCGATCTGTTCCGGCTTCTCGTGGAAGATGTCTCCGGCCGTCCGCCAACCCATCCCCTGGAGCACCTTGTCCGTCAGTACCGGACTTTGCACCCAGAAGTCTCTCTGGGCCAAATAGGTCGCCATGCCTCGCCGGAGGCGGTTCGCCGTAGTCCACCGCCACATCTCCCGCTTCTCTCGGGAACGCGCTTTTGCCGGGACTCCATTAAGGAGAAAGTGACCTCGGGTCGCCTTGTCGACGAACGGAAGAATGGAAAGCTGGAACGGGCGCTCGGTCGCCAAAGAAGGTGAGGCCACAGTTTGGAATCGGGAAGGATCCAAATCGATCAGAAAATCGATGGGATTCTTCTTCCCATGGGTGGATTGCTGCTGCTCGGGGAGAAAGAAACGCTGAGGAGGCAATCTAGGCGAAGCGGCGGATGGACTCCATGGGCGCAAGGGAACGGTGAAGGCCGCAGATGGAACCGACGCGGAATCCAAGGGGAGCGCGGGAGCGGTGGCGATGGGGAGGGCCTTCTGGGCCATATCGGCCAAGGAGCGGGCTGCGCGCGGAGGATGCGGCACGCGGAGAACGAGTTCGCGGCAGGCCTCGTCTTCTCCTCGTCGCAGGGTCACATCCCGCAAATGGACCAGATTGGCGATCGAGGCGAGGGCAAGATCAATCGGGTTGGTCGCGATTCGGAGTCCGAGGATGTTTCGGGTGGCGGTGCCGGAAAAGATTTCGCGACCGGTGATCGCGGACACAATCCGGATTGCCAACTTTACCCGCCAGCCGGCTGCCAGAAACGCATAGTAGCTGCGATAGACGGAGAGCTCGCCGTAAACGAGGGCATCCGCATCCAGGATGCGGCCCAGAACCTGAGGCTCCGCTTTCTGGAGGAGTCGGTCGGAGGTGATTTGGTGCACGGCGAGAGCGGCGTCGATCAGTGCAACCGGAATGAGGTCGAATTCACGAGCTGCCAGATATCCGTGAACCATTCGCCGAAGCCGTTGGGAGTGCGTCCACCGCCATATGTCCAACGCCTCTCCCTTTCGTCCCGGCCATCGAATCTCGTTGAGCACATAATTTCCCGTTCCTTGATCGAGAAAGGGAAGGACGGCGATCCGGCTGGGAGCCGACTCGGCGAAGTCCGGACTGATACGAACGGTGCAGAAGCCGGGATCGGGATCCAGTGCGTAGTCGTACCAGCGTTTCCGGCCATGCGTATCGGTACCCTCCTCGGGAAGGAAGAGACGCTGATCTTCCCAGCCGTCCGCCGCCAAACAGGGTAAGGCAACGAGGATGAGCCCAAAGGCAAAAAAGGATGCACGAAAGCGCAGGAGTGCCCCGAAAGCAGCTAGGGAGCGCTTCCCGAGGAAGCCGCGCGGGCCACGCTCCCCACGAGAAGCAGCGCCTGTCATACCAAGAGAGTCTCTTGGGCCCGGGTCGCGCAAAGCGCGGTCTGAAGCGCTTCTTCGAATCTTTGCAATTCCTCGGCACGACCGACTGTGACGCGAAGCCACCCGGAGAGCTTCCAACTTTTCAAGCTGCGCACGAGGACCCCTTGCTGAACCAACCCCTTCCAGACATTTTCCGCGTGCGGAATTCGGACCATGACGAAATTGGCGGATGAGGGGATGCAGTCGAGCCCGAGCTCTCGGAAGCAGCGCTGGAGGCGTAGGCGACCAATCCAAACGGCTTCTTTGGACTGTCGCTGGTGATGCCGGTCCTTCAGCGCAGCGGCGGCGGCTCTCTGCGCAAGCCCGTTGGTGTTGGTAGGAAGTGAGACTTTTTGGATCGCGCGGGCGATTTCCTGCGGGGCAAGGGCATAGCCGATGCGGAGGCTTGCCAGAGAGTGCAGCTTGGAAAAGGTACGAAGAGCGACGATGGGAGCGCCGTCTCGGATGGCGGCGCCAAGAGGAGGCGGATCCTCCAGGAAATCGGCGTACGCCTCATCGATAGCCAGCAGGACGCCCGGCGGAAGGCTCTTGACGAATGCGAGCAGCTCGCCGTTTTCCACCCGGCTTCCCGTCGGGTTGTTCGGATTGGCAAGGAAAACGAGTCGGGTACGCGGGCTGATGGTGCGACGGAGGCTCTCCAAGTCAACGGCGAAGTTCCGATCGGCTGCGACGCGGACGCGGCATCCGAAGCGCTGAGCGAGCATTTCATAGAGCGGAAATGAGTAACGCGGAACTACGATCTCTTCCCGTCGGTTGCGAAGAAAGGCGTGAAAGAGAAGTTCGAGAAGCTCGGTCGAGCCGTTGCCCAAGACGATCTGTTTGGGGGTGACGTGGAATTCGGAGGCGAGGGATTCCCGCAAAGCTTCTCCCGCGATCTCAGGGTAGCGATGTGCTTCGGCCGCAGCCTCCCGAATCGCCTCCAGCGCGAGCGGGGAAGGTCCCAGGCCGTTTTCGTTCGCGTCGAGACGGACAAGAGAGAGATGACGGGGCAAAAGATCTTGGATCGGTAAGAGCTCCCGGTAGGAAGAAAAATGGATTTTCCGGATCCAGGGGTTCGGAGGCGGAAGGGGAGGGAAACTCTTCCGGGACGGATCGTCGCTTCGGCTCTTCTTAGAACAGAGTTCCATAGCGGGCTAACTCCCAATTCGTGATCTCGATGTTGTACTCGTCCCACTCCGCAAATTTGCACCGAAGGAACTCCTCGCGCAGAGTGCGGCCGAGGGCCGTTTCCACTAAAGGATCCGCGGCGAATTCCGTCAGGGCCTCACCGAGCGTACGGGGAAGGAGATCTTCCTGCGGCAGCCAGTCTTCCCGGCGTTCCTTCCAGAAATAAATGCTTTCCCGCTCCGGTGGCCCGGGATCGAGGTGTTGCTGGATTCCTTCCATTCCGGCTTCGAGGGCAAGGGCTGCCGCGAGATAGGGATTGCAGGAGGAGTCCGGAATCCGGAGCTCGCACCGCCCACCTCCGAAGGGAATACGAAAGGCATGGGTCCGATTGTTCCGTCCCAGCGAGTTGAAGACGGGTGCCCAGGAGAAGAATTGCATGGCGCCTTTCTTGATCAACCGCTTGTAGCTGTTTACCGTGGGGGCGAATGCCGCGCAGAGGGATCGACCGTGTCTCAGCAAGCCCGCGAGAAAAGCGTATCCGAGGGGAGAAAGGCCGAGGCCGTGAGGATCTTCTTCCGGTTCCGCTTGGAAGAGATTTGCGCCGGTCGTGGAATCTGCCAGCGACAGGTGAAAGTGGGCGGCATTTCCAGGCTGGTCGGCAAAGGGCTTCGGCATGAAGACGGCTACGAGCCCGTGCTGCGAAGCGATCCTGCTTGCCAGAGAGCGGAAGAAGACGAATCGGTCGGCCATTTCGAGCGCTTCGCAGTGGTCGAAGACAAATTCGAATTGGGATCGGCCGTCTTCATGCTGCATCGATGAGATCGCCCATCCGAGTCTCTCGATCGCCTCCAAGATGGGATCGATGACGCTCGACGCGTCGAGCAGCCTCCCCGCATCATAAGACCCTTTGGGAAGAGTTTCCCGGGGATTGGGAAAGAGGAGCCGGCCGGAAACGCTCCTTTGGAGAAAGTAGAGCTCGCATTCGATCCCGAGGCGCAGTTGGAAGCCCCGATCCCGTGCCTTTTCCAGCGATCGTTTCAGGGCGGCGCGGGTGCAAGCCGGAAAGGGCGCGTCTGCAAAGGTGAGGTGCGAGGGGATCCAGGCCAAATCCGGTCTCCAGGGAAGCGGGAAAGCACGATCCCAGTCCGGATCAACGGCTACTTCGCCGTCTTCGGGATGAGAGCCTAAGCCATCGAGAGCATGGCCGGAAAAAAGCTCTCGACGATGGACGGAGCGCTGGATGTGGGAAAGAGGTACGAGCTTCCCCTTCGGGATGCCATGGATATCGACAAAGGCGGGGAGAAAGTATCGGATGCCTCGACTTTGAAGGTTCTCTCGTATCTCCAGGATCTTTGAGGGAAGATGCATAACCGAAAGCGAAAAACCGTCGGGCAACGTTTTTTCGAGATGGTTCTCTTCGTTTTGCCCGATCTTCGCGCAGAAGCATGAAAAGAAGACAAATGTTGGATGAAAGTTTTTTCATCTCTTCGTCGCCGAGCGGGGAGCCCCTGCCTCCCCGCTGCGACGACGCGCTAGACAAGCTTTCCCGGAGCAGACAGAGTAAAAGGAAACAATAGGTTGCTCTTTTGCGATGGAAGCGAGCCAATTCCAGGAAGAGATCCTGCGCCTCAAAAAGGAGAGGAATGCAGTCATTCTGGCGCATAATTATCAACTTCGGGAAATTCAGGAGATCGCCGATTACGTAGGCGATTCCCTCGGCCTCGCCTACCAGGCCAATAGGACCGGCGCCGACTGGATCGTCTTCTGCGGGGTTCATTTTATGGCGGAAACCGCGAAGATCCTCAATCCGGAGAAGAAGGTGCTTCTTCCCGATTTGGAGGCGGGCTGCTCCCTTGCAGATTCCTGTAGCGCGGAGGAGTTGGCCGAGGCGCGGAGAGCTTCCGATCGTCTTTTCGTGGTCACCTACGTGAATTCCACGGCCTCGGTGAAGGCCCTAAGCGACGTGATCTGTACTTCGAGCAACGCGGTCGCGATCGTCAATCGCATTCCGTCCGAATACGAGATCCTCTTCGTCCCGGATCAAAACTTGGGAGAATGGGTCAGACAGCAGACCGGAAGGAAGATCCGCCTCTGGGAAGGGCGGTGCTACGTCCATGTGGAGTTTACTCATGCGAGCCTCTCCCGGATGCGGCAGCTCCATCCGGGCGCTCCGATCGTCGCCCACCCGGAATGTGATGCTGCCGTTCGAATGTTGGCCGACGAGATCTGCTCGACCGAGAAGATGGTCGGCTTTTGCCGAAAGAGTCCCGCCGAGAGCTTCATCATTGCCACGGAGGCGGGGATGCTCCACCGACTCCGTCGAGAGATTCCAGAGAAGGAGTTTTTGCCAGCGCCGACCGAACGGTGTGCCTGCGCCAACTGCCTATTCATGAAAAAGATTACGCTGGAAAAGGTCTATCGAAGCTTGCAATCTGGCGAGCCGGAAGTCGTCGTACCTCGGGAGATTGCGGAACGGGCCCGCATTCCGATCGAGCGGATGTTGGATTGGAGCACCAATTAAGAGAAATAGGCTCTCTTCCAGCGTCTCGGGGCGCGCGGTTTCCCGCGGGAGAAGGGGATCGCCGGGGTGGGGCTGACGTTCGCCGATCGTGAGAATCGGGATGAAGGGAAGAAACTAGAGGAGCAACTGCGTCCGAGAGCCAAGCCGGCGGCTTGTCGGGCCTTCCGCTTTCCATAATGAAAATTGCAATTATCGGTTCCGGGTATGTGGGCCTGACGACAGGAGCTTGCTTTGCGGAGGTGGGCCACGACGTGCTTTGCGTGGACAGCGATCAGGCGAAGGTGAAGAGCTTGCGAGGAGGCAACGTCCCCTTCTATGAACCAGGCCTGGAAGCCATGATTTCTCGGAACGTAGCCTCGGGTCGGCTTCGCTTCGGGGAGTCCGTAGCGGAAGCAGTGGAGAGCTGCCTTGCCCTCTTTATCGCCGTGCCGACTCCGCCCCATGCGGATGGCAGCGTCGACCTGCATTACGTCGAGAAAGTGGCTCGCGAGATCGCTGGAACGCTCCAGGAGTATCGGGTGGTCGTAGACAAGAGTACGGTTCCCGTAAGGACGGGAGAAAAGGTGGCCCAGACGATCGAGCGGTACAGCAAGCAAAGGGCCGAGTTCGACGTGGTGAGCAATCCTGAATTTCTCAGGGAAGGCTCCGCGATCGCCGACCTGATGAATCCCGATCGCATCGTCATCGGGGCTTCTTCGGAGCGCGCGATCGAGATCATGAAGAAGATCTACGAACCATTTCGGACGCCGATGCTCATCACTGACTTGAACTCCGCCGAGCTGATCAAGCACGCGTCGAACAGCTTCCTGGCCCTCAAGATCTCCTACATCAATATGATTGCTCAAATCTGCGAGGCTTCGAAGGCCGACGTGCTCCTCGTCGCCGAAGGGATGGGCTTGGATCGACGAATCGGTCGTTCCTTTCTTCAGGCAGGGGTAGGATGGGGCGGATCGTGCTTTCCGAAGGATGTCTCCGCGTTCATTCGGATCGCCGAGGAGTTGGGATGCGATTTTCGTCTGCTTCGGGAAGCCGCATCGATCAATGAGCAGCAGCGGGAGCATTTCTTGAAGAAGATTCGCGGGGAGCTCTGGCTCCTCCGGGACAAGACGATCGGCTTGCTTGGGCTGGCGTTTAAGAATAATACCGACGATATCCGGCAAAGCGTGGCCATGTCCTTGGCCGAGTCTTTCCTCCAGGAGGGAGCAGTGGTTCGCGCCTTCGATCCCAAGGCGATGGCGAAGGCCGAGCAGGCCCTCCCCAAGCTCCATCTCTGCGCGTCTGGAGAAGAAGTGGCTCACGGAGCGGACTGCGTCGTCGTAGCTACGGAATGGGAAGAGTTTCGCGATCTGGATTGGCTGGCCATGAAAAAGCGAATGGTCAGCCCGCTCGTTTTCGACGGGCGCAACCTTCTGGATCGCGGCAGAATGGCCGCTTGGGGATTCTCTTATTGGGGCATCGGCCGCTAGCGCGGATGGGTGAGCAGAGTGAACACGGTTCTTGTCGGAGCCCAATGGGGAGACGAAGGGAAAGGGAAGATCATCGATTTTCTTACCCGGGACGCCAACGTGGTCGTCCGTTGCCAAGGGGGAGACAACGCCGGCCATACGGTGAAAGTGGAAGGCGAAAAATTCGTTCTCCACTTAATTCCTTCGGGAATCCTTCGGCGGGAGAAAGAATGCGTCTTAGGCAACGGGATGGTCATCGACCCGATTTCGCTCGTGAGCGAAAT
>NZ_CABFUZ020000086.1 GCF_902143385.2 Methylacidimicrobium cyclopophantes | reverse complement strand
GTCGGCCGGCTTCCCGGCCGTTGGAGCGAGAGAGATCTCCCTCGGAGATGGGCGGCGAAGCAGAATGGATCATGTCTTGTTGCGCTGGGATTCCTCCTGTTTCTTTCCTTTGTGGTCGACTCTTCGTCTTCGGCTTCTCCTCCCAACTCCCAGGAGCTTCTTTCCCGCATGACGATCGAGGAAAAGGTCGGGCAATTGGTTCAGATGGGGGCGGCGAGCGGGGCGGATCCGCTCTCCGCTCCGGTGAAGAAAGCGATCCGGGAAGGGAGGGTGGGAAGTTTCCTGAACTGGCGCGACCCGGCGGCGATGGTCGAAGCACAGAGGCTGGCGCGGGAAGAATCCCGCCTCGGGATTCCGCTGCTCTTCGCCTTCGACATCGTTCACGGCTTTCGCACCGTCTTCCCCATTCCTTTGGCGCTGGCGGCCAGCTGGAACCCCCGCCTCGTCGAGGAGGTTGCCGCCCTTTCCGCCCGGGAAGGACGTTCGGCCAACATCCATTGGACTTTTGCTCCCATGCTGGACATCTGCCGCGATCCCCGCTGGGGGCGCATCGCCGAATCGCCCGGAGAAGATCCGTTCCTCGCCTCCGTTCTGGCGACAGCCTGGGTGAAAGGCTTCCAAGGCGACGACCTTTCTTCGCCGGAGCGGCTCGCCGCATGCGCAAAACACTTCGTCGCCTACGGCGCGGTGGAAGGAGGACGCGATTATGCCGCCGTCGACCTCTCGCTAGGCAAACTCCTCGAAGTTTCCCTTCCCCCCTTTCAAGCAGCCGTTCGCGCGAACGCCGCTTCGGTCATGTCGGCCTTCGTGAGTGTCAACGGGCTCCCGGTAGCCGCCAACCCTTTCCTTCTTCAGACCCTCCTGCGCCGGCGGCTCGGCTTTCGCGGTCCGGTGATCAGCGATTGGAATGCCGTCGCGGAACTGCTCCCGCACGGGGTTGCCTCCACCTCATCTGAGGCGGTCCGCATCGCCATGGAAGCGGGTGTCGATATCGACATGGCAAGCGGACTCTACGCCGCCGAACTGCCGGGGCTCGTCCGCAGGGGGGAAATCCCGGAACCGCTCCTCGATCGCGCCGTCGAGCGAGTCCTCGATTTCAAGACCCGATTAGGGCTTTGGAACGTCGCCGCGAAGGCTCCGACTCCCGAGGGAGCTTCTCTGCCGAGCGGCTCGCGAAGGCTTGCTCTCCAAGCGGCCAGGGAAGCAATCGTCCTTCTGAAAAACCGAGGCTCCCTCCTCCCCCTTTCGTCCCGGATCCATTCCATTGCCGTCATCGGTCCCCTTGCCGACGATCGGAAGAACGCCTTGGGGCCTTGGTCTGGCGTCGGCCGGCCGGAGGATGTCGTGAGCATCCTGGAAGGAGTCCGCAACCGCGCGCCGGCGGGAACCCGGCTGCTCTTTGCCCGAGGCTCAACGATCACAGGCGGATCCAAGGCCGGATTTGCCGAAGCCGTCGCGGCGGCGAAGGCGGCCGATCTGGTGCTTGTCGTCGTCGGAGAGGAGGCGAGGATGAGCGGGGAAGCGGCTTCCCGGTCCGATCTCGGCTTGCCGGGAAGGCAGGAGGAGCTCGTTCGCACTCTTTGTGAGAGCGGTAAACCGGTCGTAGCGATCCTCTGCAGCGGACGGCCGCTCGCCATACCATGGATCGCCGACCATGTTCCCGCTCTCTTGGTCGCCTGGTTCCTGGGGGTGGAATCGGGAAATGCGATTGCGGATATTCTCTTCGGTCTCGCCGATCCGGTGGGAAGACTCCCTGTGACGATTCCTCGAGCGGTCGGCCAAGTGCCGATTTATTACAGCCATGCCAACACCGGCCGGCCGCCGGGGAGTGGTCGGGATGTTTCGGGGTACATCGACCTGCCGGAAAGCCCGCTTTTCCCCTTTGGCCACGGCCTCGCCTATACCCGTTTCACCTATCGGGATATCCGGGTTTCGCCCGAGAGGGTCGGTCCCGGACAGTCGATAGAAGCGAGCGTGCTCCTCGAGAACGAAGGTCTGCGGGCCGCCGTGGAGACGGTCCAGCTCTACCTGCGCGACCTGGCGGCGAGCATCACGCGTCCCGTAGCCGAACTGAAAGGATTCCAACGCGTTTCTCTCCGACCCGGACAAAAATGCCGAGTCTATTTCTCCCTTCCTTCCGATGCTCTCGCCTTCCTCGGGCCGGACGGCGAACCGAGGAGGGAGACGGGGGATTTCGAGCTTCGGATCGGCCCCTCATCCGCCGCGGGCCTCTCGGCTCGCTTTCGTTTCGACGACACTCCTCGCGTCAGGACCTCTCCACCAACAAGCCCTTGAGATACTCGGTTTCCGGAATGGTAGGGAGAATCGGGTGGTCCAAGGACTGACCGAGAGTTTTTCGAACGCGAACGGGCACGTTCGCTTCCCAGGAAGAGCGGCCGATCAGATCCTTCCATTCGCTCAATCCAAAATGGTGCGAGCAACAGAAGCTGGCGAGCCTACCCCCCGGAACAAGCAGCCGCAGCGCGCGCAGGTGGAGCTCGTGGTAGCCCCTCTGCGCGGCGATCCGCTGGGCCTTGGTCTTTGTGAAGGAAGGCGGATCGAGGATGATGAGATCGTATTGCTCCTTGGCTTGCAGCGCCTTTCTCAACCAGTCAAAGACATTCTCCTCCACCCAATCGATCCGCACGCCCGCCTTTTCGGCGGCGCATTGGCCGGCCCGAAGCGCCACCGCCGACTGGTCGACCGCCGTGCAGGAAAGAGAGCCGGCCGCCGCACAAAAAAGGGAAAAAGCCCCCTGGTAGCAGAAGAGATCGAGCACGCGCCTGCCCGAGGCAAAGGCGCTGACTTCCCGATAGTTCGCCGCCTGATCCAAGTAGAGTCCGGTCTTTTGCCCCTCGAGAAGACGGGCGGGCAGCAGAACCCCGTTTTGGCGAACCCAAAGCGGGTCGCCGTAACTCCCCGACAAGACCTTCTTTTCCAGCGACAAACCTTCCTGAAGCCGGACGGGAGCGTCGTTGCGAAGGATGACTTGAGAGAGGCCCGTTTTTTCCTGGAGCAGGGTCACGATCTCCGCGGCTCGCTTTTCCATGCCGGCGGTGAGGGTCTGCACGACAAGCCAATCCCGATAGCGATCGACTACGAGCCCCGGGAGTCGATCAGACTCCGACCAGACCAGACGCGCCGTATCCGCATCTTCCGGCCGCAGCACACCTAAGGCCCTCCGATAGGAGAACGCTTCGTCGAGTAACCGGGAAAGCAGGGGGCCGTCCAAAGCCTCCTCCCTTCGGGAATAGAGTCGGACCGCAATCTGTGAGCGGCTGCTCCAAATTCCGCAACCGATCCGATCTCCCCAGGCGCTTCTCGCCTCTATGCAGTCGCCTTCGGCAAATGTGCCTTCGATTTGCGCCAGCTCGCTTCGATAGATCCACGGATGCCCAGCGAGGCTCCGATGCTTTCCTTGTCGCTGGAGCAGAACGCGGCCGGAAATGACGGCGGGGAGTGGAGGAGAAGTGGACAAGAGGAGGCGGAGAGACGGGGTTGTAATTTCCGGGAGAAAACCGGGCGACTCAAGCCATGCTTCCGCGCCCCGGGCTGTCGGCGTTCTTCGAGAAAGGACGGGGAGACGGATAGCTATAGAGCTTCCCTAGGAAGTTCCGCAGGAGAATCTGCCCCCGTTCTTCCCCGACGATGTAATCGGGATTGAGCGGAATTTTTCCTCCGCCGCCCGGCCCATCGACCACATACTGGGGGACGGCAAAGCCGGTCGTGTATCCTCGAAGCTGCTGAACGATTCGAATGCCCTCCTCGATCGGCACCCGGAGGTGATCCGTGCCTTCGATTAAGTCGCACTGATACAGATAATATGGGCGCACCCGCGCCCGAACCAGCTTGTGAACGAGTTTCCGAACAGATTCCACCGAATCATTCACGCCCCGCAAGAGAACCGATTGGTTGCCGAGCGGAATCCCCGCATCCGTCAGCCTTCCAAGCGCCCCTCGTACCTCTGCGGTCAGCTCTGCGGCGTGGTTGGCATGAATGTTCATCCAGAGCGGGTGATAGTCTCGCAAGATCGCGCAGAGCTCGGGCGTCACGCGCTGAGGCAGAAAGATCGGGACCCGCGTGCCGATCCGTAGGATCTCGATGTGAGGGATCTCCCGCAGGCGGCCAAGCAGCTCCCCCAGCCGGCCGTCGGAAAGAAGCAGCGGGTCCCCTCCGGAAAGCAGCACGTCCCTCACCTCCCGATGCTCCCACAGGTAGGCGAGGGCGCGATCGACGTCGACCGACAGATGCTGCTCGCCGACCCCGCTCACGATCCGCGATCGGGTACAGTAGCGGCAATAGCTGGCACAACGATCGGTCACCAGGAAAAGAACCCGATCGGGATAGCGATGAACGAGTCCCGGAGCGACCATGTTCCCATCTTCGCCACAAGGATCGCTCATCTCGTAGGGGGCGCGGAGGAGTTCTTCGGCCCGAGGAATGACTTGGCGGCGGATAGGACAATCGGGATCGTCGGGAGAGAGAAGGTTGAAGAAGTATGGGGTGATCGCCAGGGCGAGCTTCCTTGAGGAAGCGAGCAAGATTCCCTTTTTTTCGGAATCGGTCAGTCGCAGGCGCCCGTCGATTTCCTGGAACGAAGTCAGCCTATGGCGAAGCTGCCACCGCCAATCATTCCACAGATCATCCGGAATGCCGGCCCAGAAGCCTTTACCAGCCGAGCGGAAATCGCTATCGCGGCAGCTCAAGAGGAGGTCCTTCCGTACACAGAAGGCAAAGCTAAGTCTTTTGGTATCCTTGTCAACCGCCCGTTGCCTCAAAACGATTCGGGATCCCGTGAAAAATTCATGAAGTTGGGGCCCGCAGCCCCTCCCCCGGTGAGGAGATGCTTGGAAGAAGCCGGAATCCGCCACACAAATCGGGTGATCCTTTGGGCCAGCTCGCGAAAACTCTCGCGGCCGTCTTCGGCCTTGCCAAGCGTCGCCCGAGCTGCTTTCCTTTCCCTTTCCCCCTTCCAGGGAGTACGGATCGAAGGTATCCTTTTTCTCCTGTGGCAAGACGGGCAGATACCGAAGCGGCCAAACGGGGCAGACTGTAAATCTGCTGGCTCACGCCTTCGCTGGTTCGAATCCAGCTCTGCCCATTTCCTTCGCTGTGCGATCCGCGGAGAGGTTCCGTCCCGCCAGCCTCGTGTCCGGCTCTGCCCGAGGAACGCCTCTCATTCCGAAGGCGCTTCCTTTTGCTCCATCTCCTCTTCCTCGAGAGCTCGCCGCCAGTGTGGGGAAAGCAACGGGCGAATGAAGCCGAAGAGGAAGTAAGCGAGGAAGTCCACGGCCAACATCCACTTGTAATAGACGATGGTCAGAGCGGTCGCCGCCAAGACCAACAGGAATTTCGGCATTGAATGCTGCGTGCGCAATCCCACGCCCTTGAAGCTCGGGTAGCGGAGCTTGCTGAACATCATGAATGAGAGGAGCAAGAGAAGACCGGCGAGGACATAACGACCCCAACCCTGCTTCATCTCGCGGTCGGTTTCATACAGGGAGAGCATGAAGAGCGTAATCGACGATACCAGGCCGGCGGCGGCGGGAATCGGAAATCCCGTAAAGACCTCTTTGCTCTCCTCGGCACGGGCGGCATAGACGTTGAAACGGGCCAAGCGGAGCGCCCCGCACACGAGGTACGTAGCCGCCACGATCCATCCAAGCCGGTGCGGGAACTGGTAGAGGACGATCTCGAAGACCAGCAGAGCGGGAGCGACGCCGAAAGAGATCAGATCGGCGAGGGAATCGAACTCACGTCCGAAGGCACTCTCTTTTCCTCCTAGACGCGCCACCCGTCCATCGAGCAGATCGAAGACAAAGGCGGCCAAGATGAAGTCCAAGCTCGTTTTATAGGTATGAATCCATCCGGAAAGCTCGCTATCGCGCAGGATGCTGCCTTCCAGGATCTTAAGGATGGCGAGGAAACCGCAGAGCAGGTTTCCTGCTGTCATGAGGCTCGGCAAGAGATAGACCTTACTCTGGTTTTCGGGCTCTTTCACGGCCACCGAGCTACGACGGTCTCTCCCGCGTGGACGACACTTCCCGGCTCGACGAGAATACGACATTGCTCGGGCAAGTAGAGTTCCGTACGAGATCCGAACCGAATCATTCCGATTCTCTCCCCCGCATGCAGGGAAGCTCCTCTGCCGACCCAGGAGACGATTCGGCGTGCAATCAAACCCGCGATCTGTCGCACCCCCACCGTCCCGCGCGGGCATTCGATCCACCAGTCTTGGCGCTCGTTGCGCTCCGCCGCCCCTGGAGAGCGGGCATCCAAAAAACTTCCTCGCGTATACGCCATTTTTGTCACGGTTCCTGCCACGGGGGCACGGTTGACATGTACGTCGAAGACGGAAAGAAAGATGGCGACGCGGCGCATGGGCTGGGACGAAAATGGGCTTTCGCGGACGACGTCCACCTGGACCACCCTGCCGTCGGCGGGCGCAAGAATGGCATCGGGATCCTCTACCGGCCGTCGCTCGGGATCGCGAAAGAAGAAGCCGATGAATCCGAGCAGGAGCAAGAGCGCCGTTCCCAAAAAACGACTCCACCGGAATGGGAGAACGAAGAAGAAGACGGTGGCCGCCGCAACGACTAGGAGCAACGGCAGCGCGTCTCGAACGGCAGGAGGAAGCATTGTTTTTCGCCCTTTTTCCTTTCCCATCCTCTCCGAATGACTCGTGCCGCCTTCCGCCGCTAACGGGGCATCCATGCGCTTCCACCAAATCGCGCCAATCCGTAAAAGTAGAATGCCGGCGCCGCGAAGAGCAAACTATCGACGAGGTCGAGCGCACCTCCGATCCCTGGAATCCACTGGCCCGAATCCTTAACATGCGCGTCCCGCTTCGCGGCGCTCTTTGCTAGATCGCCCCATATGCCCAGCGATCCGAGCCCCAACCCCAGGAGCACGGCGTCCGCGATTTCGAATCGCAATAGGCTCCTTCCGGAGAGAAAGACGATGGCGAGGCTCGCCAAGAGCGCTGCGATCAAGCCCCCCGCCAGTCCTTCC
>NZ_CABFUZ020000085.1 GCF_902143385.2 Methylacidimicrobium cyclopophantes | reverse complement strand
GCCGCCTCCGAGGGGGAGCGGCTGGTCGATCTCGACGAAGCGCTGGCCGGGGCGGGGGTCACGGATATCCTGACCGAGCTCGACAGCGAGCTCATCGGGCTTGCCCCGGTCAAGCGCCGGGTTCGGGAGATTGCCGATTTTCTCCTGATCGAGAGGCTCCGGAGCTCGGTGGGGCTCCAGACCCAGGCGCCGACCTTGCACATGTCCTTTACGGGATCGCCCGGGACCGGAAAGACGACCGTCGCTCTCCGCATGGGGAAGATTTTGCATCGCTTGGGCTATGTCCGGAAGGGGCACCTCGTCGTTGCGGCCCGTGACGACCTGGTGGGTCAATATGTGGGCCATACCGCGCCAAAGACCAAGGAGGCGATCAAGCGAGCGATGGGGGGCGTCCTTTTCATCGACGAGGCCTACTCTCTCTATCGGCCAGAGAGCGAGCGCGACTACGGGTTGGAGGCGGTGGCAATCCTCCTGCAGGCGATGGAGGACTATCGCAACGACCTCGTTGTGATCTTTGCCGGTTACCGGGATCGGATGGAGACCTTCTTCATCTCCAATCCCGGCCTCCGCTCCCGGATCGCCCATCACATCGATTTCCCCGATTACACTTTCGAGGAGTTGGTTTCGATCGGAGAGCTGATGGTACGGCAGCAGGGGTACTTCTTCGATGCGGGGGCCCGGGAGGCGTTTCGGGAATACCTAGCCTTGCGTCGGGAGCAGCCGCTCTTCGCGAATGCTCGGAGCGTCCGAAACGCGATCGACCGCATCAAGCTGCGGCAAGCCGCCCGCTTGATCGCCGCCGGCGGGAAGATCCCTGCCGAGGAGCTCATGCGGATCGACGCGGCCGACATTCGGCAGAGCCGGGTCTTTGCCGACCAGAGCGGGCGGGAGGGCGGGCCGGCGGCTTGACAGCGCGCCCCTCCGGCCGTTATAGGAGAGGTCTGGAAGTTGGCTCCAGCCATCCGTTGGCGGTGTGACCCCTTGCCCAGTAGAGGCAGGATCTATCGGCCGGAGGAGGCTCAAGGGACCGCGGAGCGATGCGGACACGCCGCCGGTCGAAGTACATGCACGAATGGATCGTCAACGAGCATTACAAAACAGGAGATAGAGAAATGAGTAGTTCCCCAAATCCTTCGGTTGCCTCCTCCTCGTCGAATCCTCCGGAGGAAGAGCGGCTGGCCGCCTTGGCGGCGAACGTGATTCGCGGCCTCGCCATGGACGGGGTACAGAAGGCGAATTCCGGCCATCCCGGAATGCCGATGGGAATGGCCGACGCGGCGGTCGTACTCTGGACCCGCTTCCTGCGATTCGACCCCGCCGATCCGCACTGGCCCGATCGGGACCGCTTCGTCCTGTCGGCTGGGCACGGTTCGATGCTCCTCTACAGCCTGCTCCATCTCTGCGACTTCGATTTGCCGATGGCGGAGCTCGAGAGCTTCCGCCAGTGGGGAAGTCGAACCCCCGGCCACCCGGAGTATGGCCACACCGTGGGAGTCGAGACGACGACGGGCCCACTGGGTCAAGGGATCGCCAATGCCGTTGGCATGGCTCTGGCCGAGCGTTGGCTCGCCGCACGCTACAACCGGCCCGGGCACGATCTGGTCAACCATCGAACCTACGTGATCGCCAGCGACGGCGACCTGGAAGAAGGGGTCTCCCATGAGGCCGCTTCCCTCGCGGGCCATTTGCGGCTGGGCAAGCTCGTCGTCCTCTACGACGACAACCACATCAGCATCGACGGGCCGACGTCGCTCTCCTTCAGCGAAGACGTCCTCGGCCGCTTCGCGGCTTACGGCTGGAATGTCCGGCGAATCGACGGACTCAATCGGGCGGAGGTGGCTTCCGCCCTCGCCTGGGCGACGTCGCAGGAAGAGCGTCCCACCATCATCGCTTGCCGCACCATTATCGGTTGGGGAAGCCCCAACCGGCAGAACACCGCCAAGGCTCACGGAGAGCCGTTGGGAGCGGAAGAGGTGAAGCTGGCGAAGGAACGCCTCGGCCTGCCGGTCGATCAGACCTTTTATGTTCCCGAGGAGGTGCGGACCTTCTTCCGCGCCGCGGCCAAGAAAGGAGCGGCGCAACGCGCCCTCTGGCTGGAGACCTTCTCGGGCTATCGGAAGGAGTTTCCGGTGGAAGCGGAGGCCTTCGAAGCCGCCCTTCGGAGAGATCTTCCCCCCGGGTGGGATCAGGCGATGCCGAACTTCCCGCTGGAAAAGCCGATTGCGACTCGGGCCGCTTCCGGAGCCGTGCTTAACGCGATCTTCGAGAAGGTCGGCTACCTGCTCGGCGGCTCGGGCGACCTGACTCCCTCGAACAACACGCTGCCCAAGGGAGTCAAAGAGATTCGTCCTGGGGAGTATGCGGGGGGATACGTGCATTACGGGATCCGGGAGCACGGAATGGGCTCCCTCATGAACGGGATGGCCGTTCACGGCGGAATTCGACCCTACGGGGGAACCTTCCTCATCTTCTCGGACTACATGCGACCGCCCATCCGTTTGGCGGCGATGATGCGGGTGCCGGTCGTCTACGTGTTCACTCATGACAGCATCGGGTTGGGAGAGGATGGACCGACCCATCAGCCCGTCGAGCAGTTGACGGCTCTTCGAGCCATTCCGAATCTCGTAGTCTTCCGTCCGGCGGATGCGACCGAAACGGCCGAAGGCTGGCGGGTGGCGCTCGAGCGGAAAGACGGTCCCACGGCATTGATCCTAACGCGCCAGGCCCTTCCGGTGCTCGACCGGGACCGGTTCGCGCCCGCCGCGGGAGCCAGGCGCGGCGGCTATGTCCTGACCGAAGATCCCGATCCGGAGGTCATCCTGATCGCGACCGGTTCCGAAGTCTCCCTCGCGTTGGGTGCAAAAGAGCTTCTCGGCGGAGAAAAGATCCGATCGAGGGTCGTCTCCTTGCCTTCCTGGGAACTCTTTGCGCAGCAGCCGGAGGCCTACCTCGAAGAGGTGCTTCCCGCCCGAATCCGAGCGCGCGTCTCGGTCGAGGCGGGAGTGACGCTGGCTTGGAAGCGGTGGCTGGGAACCGACGGCGAGGCGCTCGGCATCGACCATTTCGGTGCCTCCGCGCCGTACGCCACGATCTACAAGGAGTTCGGCCTTACCAAGGAAGCCGTGGCGGATGCCGCCCGCCGTACCTTGGCGCGGATCCGAAGCTAAGCAAAAGGGCGAGGAGCCTCGAGGAAAACCAGACAATGGCGGCAGAAGAGCGGAAAGAGGCGGTCTCCCCGTCTGGATTTCCGCGCATCTTCCTTGCGCGCCACTGCAAGACCTCCTGGAATCTCGAGAAGAGGATCCAAGGGCGAACCGACATCCCCCTTTGCGAGGAAGGGATTGCGGAAGCGAAGGCCAATTGCGTCCTCTTGCGGGATCTCCCCATCGATCGGATCCTTTCGAGTCCGCTCGCCCGCGGTCGACAGACGGCCGAAATTTACGGAGAGGCGCTGGGAGTCCCGATCGAGGCGTGGCCCGAGTGGATCGAAGTCAACATGGGGGAGTGGGAAGGGCATACTCCGGAGGAGCTTTCGCTCCGTGAGCCTGGGCGCTACGATCGTTGGCTGGCGGATCCCTCCCTCTTTCCTCTTTCCTCGATCGGGGGAGAAGATATCTGGAGCGCGCGCAAGCGCGTCGCCTCCGCCCTCTGCTCCCTCGCTGGCAGGCCGGAACGGGGCATCCTCCTGGTGCTCCACAAATACATCCGGGCCATTCTCCAATGCGCGGTCCTCGACCTGCCGCTGAGCCGTTTTGCGGGAGAGATCATCGAGTCGACGGCCCCCTCCGAGCTTCCTCCGCTCGCCGTCCGGAACTTCTGCCGATAACCGCCGTGCGCTGGGATGGGCTCATCTGGGATGTGGATGGCACTCTCGCCTATACCGAAAAAGAAGCCCATCTGCCGGCCTGCAACGCCGCCTTCGCCGCGCTCGGCATCCCCATCCAGTGGAGCTGGGAGGAGTTTCAGGGATTATTGACGATTCCGGGGAATCATCTCCGTATGGCGGAGGCGTTGCGATCACTCCCTTCTCCGCCGAAGGATCTGGAGGAGCTGGCGCGCCGGCTCGCCGACCTCAAGAGGAAGCTCTATCTGGAAACATTTCTCCGCCGGACTCGGCTCCGAGCGGGAGTTCGGGATTGGATCCGGGAGGCGAGAAGGCGGGGGTTGCGGCAGGCGATCGTCTCGACGACCGACGAAGAGCAGATTTCCGCCCTGTTGCGTCTCCATTTCGCCGACGAGGCCAGCTGGTTTGCTCCCGTATTGGGGAAGCGGGCGGGAAGAAAAACGGCGCCCGACTCGCCTCTCTACCGCCGTTGCCTCGAGGAGTGGGGCCTCCCGCCGGAGCGGGTGCTTGCGATCGAGGATTCGGCGGTCGGATTGCAGGCGGCGCGCGCGGCGGGCCTTCCCTGCCTTGTCGTCTTCAACGACTACACGGCGGGCCAGGATTTCCGCATGGCGGATTGGGTCGCCGATTCCCTCGCCCGACTCTCCCTCGATCAGCTCGCGCGGAAGGAACGGTAGACGGGCTCATTCAGGCTTTTCGGACAACTCTTCGAGCACTCCTTGGAGGACGACCGCCTGGTTGTGCTCCTGGTCGCGGGCGCTGTAGAGGAGCGTGAGCCCGCGGGAGCCGGCGCTCCGGAGGAGCTCCTTCAGCCGATCGGTTTTCGGAAGAAGCTCCTGGCGGTAGCGCCGCGAAAACTCTTCCCAGCGACTCGGATCGTGGCCGAACCATTTCCGGAGCTCGGCGCTCGGGGCCAGCTCCTTTTCCCAAGAGTCGATCGAAAGCTTCTCTTTGGAAATTCCCCGGGGCCAGAGACGATCGACGAGAACCCGGTATCCCTCTGCGGCGGCCGGCGCTTCGTAAACGCGCCGGATCCGAATTCGGGGACGGGGTGGCATCACCACTCCCAGGTAAAGAGCTCGAGCCCACCGCCTGGGGTCATCACCTCGGTTTGACCCGCCGAATAGGGAATGTGCGGCGTGTAGGCGGACCTCGACAGGAAGCGCCGCCCGTATCCATATTCCTTCGGGGCCAAGGGATTGATCATATTCGGTCCCTTCCGGATGCCCTCCGGGATGATTCCTTGGGCTTTCGGCGGCCGGGCTTCCGGAGGCTTTCCGGGTTTTTCGGGGAGAGTCGGAGCGGCCGGCTTCCGTTCGATCCGATGGGGCGTGGAAGCTCGATGGGGGGCGGGAGCTTCCGGGCCGTTCTCGCTCGTCGGCTGCGCGGGAAGCAAGCCAGCGGCGAAAAAGAAGCCGAGAGAAACGACTGGAACGATGCGCACCGACCTTAGTTAACCGCAACCTTGGAGGATGGTCAAGGATCGGACGAGCGGTGCGAGCTTCCGGAAATCCGGGATTCTCGGAAGGAAAGGATGTCTGGAGGGACGCGGGCGGAGCGATCGGGAGCCCCGTCCGCGTCGAAAAACCGCTTTTGAAGCGGGCTCCCCA
The DNA here is from genome assembly GCF_902143385.2 of Methylacidimicrobium cyclopophantes. Lineage (GTDB taxonomy): Bacteria > Verrucomicrobiota > Verrucomicrobiia > Methylacidiphilales > Methylacidiphilaceae > Methylacidimicrobium > Methylacidimicrobium cyclopophantes. The sequence goes on along the minus strand of NZ_CABFUZ020000085.1, from coordinate 8,440 downwards.
GTTAAATCTGCACCAAGCGGACCGAGTAGACGTCCGGAACCCGGAGGATTTCTTCCAGCACCTCGCCTCCCGGCACGCCGTCGACATGCAGCACGCTGACGGCTCGGGAGCCATGCTCGGCGCGCGCCAGCGACATCGAGGCGATGTTGACGGAGCGTTCGCCGAGGATCGAGCCCACCCGGCCGACGATGCCGGGCCGGTCCCGATTTTCCAGGACCAAGAGCGCTCCCTCGAGCGGCGCTTCGATCGGGTTCCCGTTGATTTGCACGAGCCGAGGGCTGCTGCCCCAGAGCGTGGCTCCGGCTTGCAGCGACGTCGAATCGACCTGGATCTCCATCCCGATCCAGTCGGTGAACTCCCCTGCCTGGGAGGTCTTGAGCTCGCGGACTACGATCCCCAGGGTGTCGGCCAGATAGGCGGCGTTCACTTCGTTGACCTCCGCGCCGGCCACCTTACGGAGCAGCCCCTTGAGCGCGGCACGCGTCACCGGAGTCGTGTCGTACTCGTTGACCTTGCCTCCGTAGGAGAGGGTGACCCGGCTCATCCGGTTCGGAGCCCATTGTCCCATGAAGAGACCGAGCCGCTCGGCGAGCAAGAGGTAGGGGCGGAGGAGCGCGGCGGTGCGCGGATCGACGTTGGGGATATTCACCGCATTGCGAATCGTTCCATGGATCAAAAGATCGAGGACGGCTTGGGCGATTTCAATCCCGACCTGCTCCTGGGATTCCGCCGTCGAAGCGGCCAAGTGCGGGGTCAAGATCACGTTCGGGAGCGATCGTAACGGAAAGTCGGCGGGAGGCGGTTCCGGGTCGAAAACATCGAGGGCGGCTCCGGCCACATGGCCGGAATCGATCGCCTTGCGCAGGTCTTCGGCGACGATCAAGCCGCCTCTGGCGCAGTTGACGATCCGAACCCCCTTCTTGCAGAGGGCTAGACGGCGGGCGTCCAAGAGGCCCTTGGTCTCCGGAGTCAACGGGGAGTGGAGGGTGAGGAAGTCCGCTTCCCGGAGAACCGATTCGAGCTTTTCGGCGACCTGCACCGGAAGGTTTTGGACGCGGCTGGGCGAGAGGTAGGGATCGAAGCAGATCACCCGCATGTTGAAGCCGAGAGCCCGTCGAGCAACCTCGGTCCCCACCCGGCCCATGCCGACGATCCCGAGCACCTTGCCGGAAAGCTCGACGCCTTCGAACGCCTTTCGGTTCCAGGCCCCGGCGCGCATCGAGGCATCCGCCTGGGGGATATTCCGAGCCAGAGCGAGCAGCAGAGCGACGGTCTGCTCGGCTGTGGCGATCGTGTTCCCTCCGGGGGTGTTCATGACGACCACCCCCCGCTCGGTGGCCGCCGTTACGTCGACGTTGTCGACTCCCACGCCGGCGCGGCCGACGACGCGAAGGCGCTCGGCCTTTTCGAGGATTCGCCGCGAAATCTTTGTCTGGCTTCGGACAAGGATCGCATCGCACGTCGGGGCGATCTCGATCAATTGCTCTTCGCTCAAGCCCGTCTTTTCGAGGACCTGGACGGCCGGATTGCTGGAAAGAAGCTCGACCCCCTTCGGGCTGATCGAGTCGGCGATCAGAACGGTAAATGTTGCGGACATAAGAGGGCTACGAGCCTAGCGAGGCCCCATGGCTCTGTCAAAACCGTTATTTGCGCCCCTCCAAGCGGCAGGAAGAGGACGCGCAACGCGCCGCTGCGCGCGGCGGCGATCCCGCGTCTCTGGGGAAGCGGCCCCGAGCGGACTTCTTCCGTTTTCCCTGCAAAAAGCGATTAACGAGCCGGGTTGGTCTTTGTTACAACAAAGGAGACGAAGGCGGTTTCTCCTTCGGACAATCATGGACAGTGGCAACTCCTCGCTGATTCGCAATCAGAAGTACGCGATCCTTGCGGAGATCAAGCGGAGCGATGGCCTCTCCGTAGGAGAACTCGCGGAGCGGATGAACCTCTCCTACATGGGAGTCAAGCAGCACTGCAACGCCCTGGAAAAGGAAGGCTACCTCGCCACCCGGAAAAGGGCGAAGCGGGTCGGCCGGCCGGAGAAGCTCTACGTTTTGACCGAGAAGGCCGATGAATTCTTCCCGCAAAAGGGAATTCCTTTCGTCCTGGAGCTTTTGGAATCGGTCGACGAGGTCTACGGTTCCCTGGCCGCCGAACGGCTCCTGCGGCGCCTCTATGGCCGCCGCGTCGAGGAGTTGCGGCCGCGAATCACGGGAGCGACGATTGCCGAAAGGGCCCGGCAGCTGGCGCAGATCCGGGAGGAGGAAGGCTACATGAGCCGCTACGAATCGAACGGCGCGCCCCACGGACAGATTTTGGAATTCCACTCGCCCGTCCTGGCGATCCTCGACCGCTTTCCTCGGATTCGGGAATTCGAGCAGCGGCTCTTCGAGCGGCTGCTCCGGACCCGGGTGGAGAGAAACGAGGATCGGGCGCGAGGCGGAATCCGGGTCGCCTTTCTCCTCGCCGGTTCCGAAGACCCGGGGAGCATCGCAAAGCAAAGCTTCGCTGCCTCTTCGGCGGACGGCGGCGTCGGAGTCGCTGCGCGGGAAATCACGGCCGGTCTCTCCGCCGTCTCGGAGGCGAAACGTTAGAAAAAATCGTTGCGGGAAACGAAATGACCCGCTATTAGTATAAATTAATCCATGACGTCCGAAGAGGGCCGTTCCGTCGAGGAGATTTCCTCGACTTCTTCCGAAAAAGAGTTGCCGCTATCGGTGGGAGACTACTGTCTGCACCGGAGCTGGGGATTCGGTCTCATCCAAGAGATTTCGCTCGATGCCGACTCGGTCATCATCGATTTCCAGGGAAAGCCGCGACACCGGATGCAGTGGGAGTACGCGCTCCAGTCGCTGGAGCTGGTCCCGCGGGACCACATCCTCGTCTTGAAGGCCGAGAAGCTCTCGACGCTTCGGGAGCAGGCCGCCTCCGATCCTCTGGCGATCGTCGAGCTTTGCGTCCGCAGCCTCGGCGAGGGCGCGACCGTGGAGGCCCTCCAGGAGACATTGACTCCCGCAGTGGTCGCCGGCGACGAATGGAAGAAGTGGTGGGACGGAGTGCGCCGGATCATGCGCCGAGAGGGCCGATTCGAGATCCCGACCCGAAAGAACCAGCCGATCCGGATTGCCAGCTCGGCCTCCCCCGCTTGGCAAAAGTCCCTTGAGGAGTTGGAGCACCCGGCCTCCGGCAAGTCGGCCGTCGAAGCTGCTCGGGTCCTGGCCAAGGCCGGGGAGCTCCCTCCGGGAACTCGGGAGCGGGCCATCTCGGCGATCGATGAGATCCTCTCCTCGGCAAACGGGCCGAGCTCGGGAGAGACCTTGGAGCTCGCCGTCCTTCGGGACGAGCTCCTGAAGGCGATCGGGAAGGCGCCGGAGGAGGGAGTCCTTGCGCTCTCGCGCTGGCTTCCGGGGGACGACGCTTTGCTTCGGAAAATCCTCTGCTCGATGTCCGGCTCGGCGCAGAAAGAAGTTCTGCGGAGACTGGTCTTGGAGCGGGGAGGAGCCGTCTCCGTGCTCTTGGACCTGCTTCCGACCGCTTCCGCACGAACCGCTGATGCGATCGTCACGGTATTGACCGAGGCCGGGCGAGCAAACGACCTCTTGGAACGGCTGCAGCGCGGAATTCAGGAGCGGACCATCGGTTCCGAGGTCCTGGCCTGGATCTGCCGCACGCGGGACGAGCTCTTTCGTCCCTTGTTCCGCCCCGATCTCTTCTTCTGCATCCTCTATCTTTTGGAGCGCGAGAGCAACGGGGTCGCCAAGAAGGGCTCGAAGCTCTACGAGCTGCTGACCGGGAAGCTCGAGCTCTTGCATGCCATCTTGGCCGACGCACCCGTCACCGACGCGAGAGACGTGGCTCGCGCCGCCCTGGCAAGTCCCGTTCTTCGGGAGCTCGACAAGCGCTCCCTCCTCGGCGCGATCATCAAGAAACATCCCGGGGTTCAGGAGCTGGTCGCAGGCGACCAGCAGAAGAACAGCGAAGCTTCCCTGATCGTCTCGTGGAAGAGCTTGGCGCGGAAGAAGCAGGAGCTCGAGACTCTCCTCACCAAGCAGATTCCCGAAAACACCCGGGAGATTGCCGTCGCCCGCTCATACGGAGACCTTCGGGAAAACCATGAGTACAAGGCGGCGAAGGAGATGCAGGGAGTCCTCCTACGCCGAAAGGCGGAGCTCGAAGCGGCGATCGCCCGGGCGCGGGGAACCGATTTTTCCGAGGTGGCGACCGACTCCGTGAACGTCGGAACCCGGGTCGTCCTCAAAGATCTTGCCACCGGCGAGGAGCGGCGGGTCACGATCCTGGGAGCTTGGGATAGCGATCCGGCGGCTGGCGTGGTATCGTATCTTGCCGGACTCGGACAGACCCTTCTCGGGCGCAAGCCCGGCGACGAAGTCGAGTTGCCCGCGGAAGGCGAGGAAAAAGGGGCGATCGTTCGCGTCGAGCGAATCGAGCCGGTCGGTCCGATTCCAGCGTAAGCAAGCGAAAAAACGAGTTATGCCTACCTACGAGTACGAATGCTCACGCTGTGGGGCGATTCTCGAGGTTTTTCAACGAATCTCCGATCCTCCCTTGGAGGAGTGTCCGAAAGAGCTTTGCGGAGACGAAACCGGCCGTTGCGGCGGCAGGCTCAAGCGGAGAATCTCCGGCGGGGCGGGGCTCCTTTTCAAGGGGTCGGGTTTCTACCTCACCGACTACCGCAGCGAAAGCTACAAGAAGGCGGCCAAGGCCGAGAAGGACTCCTCCTCCTCGGGCGAGGGGAAGACAAGCGGCGGCGATGGCAAGCCGGCCGCCTAAAAGAGGTTCGGCTCCTCCGGAAGGAGAGGGAGACTCTCCCTCGTGGAGGAGAGGTTCGGTCTCTGCTGCGGTACGATCGAAATCGACTCCGGGCCCTGCGGACGCTCGAAGACCAATTGGGCTCGGGCGAGGTGGCGGAGGTGGTATTGTGCTTGAATGGGGCTCTTGCCGGGAGTCGGCTTTAGGCGTAGGTAGCTTCCGTCCGGCTGAAGGACCCGCGCCTTGACGCAGTCAGAGAGATAGGTCTGCAGAATTTCGTTCGTCAGACGCTTCTTGAGCTCGGGTTCCTCGACCGGAAAGGCGATTTCGATCCTCCGATAAAAGTTGCGCGGCATCCAGTCGGCGCTGCTCAGGTAGATTTTCGGCTCTCCGCCGTTGCCGAAGTAAAAGATCCGCGAGTGCTCCAGGAAGCGCCCTACGATGCTGATCACGCGGATCTGCTCGCTCACCCCGGGGATCCCCGGGCGGAGGCAGCAGATTCCGCGGACGATCAGGTCGATGCGCACGCCGGCCGCGGAGGCTCGGTAGAGCGCCTGGATCATCTCCTCGTCCACCAAGGCATTCATCTTCGCAATGATGCGCGCGGGCTTGCCCGCTTGGGCCAGAGCCGTCTCGGCGGCGATCAACTCGTGGAGCGCTTCCGCCAGCCGAAACGGAGCGACCAGAAGCTTGTGGATTCCGTGGAAGCGGGAGAGACCCGTGAGGATGTTGAAGAGGGTCCCTACCTCCTTCGTGAGATCTTCCCGGGTCGTTAGGAGGCTCAAGTCGGTGTAGAGGCGAGCCGTGCCGGTGTGGTAGTTGCCGGTTCCGAGGTGGACGTAGAGCCGAATCCGGTCGGGATCGCGGCGGATGATCTCGAGCATCTTGCAATGGGTCTTGAGTCCCAGCAGCCCGTAGACGACGTGGACGCCGGCTTCCTCCATCTGCCGCGCCCAGACGATGTTGTTGGCTTCGTCGAAGCGGGCCTTGATCTCGACCAAGGCCGTGACCTGTTTCCCGTTTTGCGCGGCGCGCATCAGGGCGCGGACGATCGGCGAATCGCCTCCGGTCCGGTAGAGCGTCATCCGGATCCCGAGAACTCCCGGATCATCGGCGGCGCGCTGGAGCAGGTCGACGATGATGCTGAAACTTTCAAACGGGTGGTGGAGGAGGATATCCCGGCGGCGAAGAAGCTCGAAGATGTCCGAATGGGCGGCCAGCTCCTTCGGGATCACCGGGGTCCACGGCCGGTCGCGCAAGTGGGGGAACGCCTCGTGGGCGCAGACCGGCAGGAGGTGGAGGAAGCTGAGCGGCTCGAAATGGCGGTAGCTGTCTGACTTCTTCAAGTTGAGCGCGCGGAGAAGAAACTCCTCCATCTCCGCGGGGCAGCTCTCTTCGATCTCCAAACGAACCGCGTTGCCTCGGTTCCGCTTCCGCAACTCCTCCTCGACCGTCTGCAGCAGATTCTCCGCTTCCTCGTCGTCGATGTAGAGGTCGCTGTTTCTCGTTACGCGGAAGCCGTTGACGTCGCTGATCTCATCGCCGGGAAAGAGGCTGCCGAGAAAGAGACCGATCACCTCCTTGAGCTGAATGAAGCGATACCGATTGGGGCCGCTTCCGGGGAGGGTGAGCAGTCGGGGCAGATTGTGAGGAACCTGAACGATCTCGAAATTCGCCAGATGCGCCGACACCGGTCGGCGCAGCGTCACGATCAAGTTGAAGCTCTTGTTGGCCACCTGCGGGAAGGGGTGGCTTGGGTCGACTGCGAGCGGGGTGAGCACGGGGAGGATCTCGTCGGTGAAGTACCGCTGCGCCCATCGACGCTCTTCCTCCGTCAGATCGTTCCTTCGGCAGAGAAGGATACCGTTTTTTCGCAGCAGCGGCTCGACCTCCTGCTGCCAGATCTCGTATTGGCGAGCCACGAGCTGATGGGTCCGCTTTTGGATCGCTTCGAAGACCTCCCGCGGGCTGAGTCCGTCGGGCCCCTCCTGGTCGCTCTGGTTTTCGACCTGCTGCTTGATTCCCGCAACCCGGATCTCGAAGAACTCATCCAGGTTCGAGCTAAAGATGCAGAGGAAGCGCAGTCGCTCGAGAAGCGGCTGTGTCGCATCCGCCGCCTCTTCCAAAACCCGGGCGTTGAATTCGAGCCAGGAGAGCTCCCGGTTGATGTAGTAGGCTGGATTGTCGAAATCGATCGTCACCCGCAACTCCATACCAAAGCACAAGTTGGACCGTTCGCCGACCGAAATCTCAAGCAAAGGCGATCCCTCCGGCGGCGGCAAAAAGTTTCGGGCGAGCTGCTCCTTTCCCGCTATAGTCGGTAAGGACGATGAAAGGTGTTGCGAGATGCCTTTTGCTCGCTGCGCTGGTGTCGTGGATCGAGTCGGCCACCGGGGAAGCCGGCGCGCGATCGATCGCGGGCCGCTGGAAGACGGTCGACGATCGGACGGGCCGGTTACACGCCGTCGTCCGGATCGTCGAGCAACCGGGTGGCTTCGAGGGATATGTCGAACGGATCCTCCAGATCCTCCCGGGAGACGATCCGAGCGGGCTCTGCGTCCGCTGCGAAGGACGATGGAAGGATCAGCCGGTCCTCGGAATGAAGATCCTCTGGGGGCTGCGCCGAGAGGGAGAGGAGTACGTCGGCGGGCGGATCTTGGATCCGAACGACGGGAAGATCTATTCCTGTAAGGCCAAGCTCCTGGAGGGAGGGGAGAAGCTGCAGATTCGGGGCTTTCTCGGTATTTCCCTCTTGGGAAGAACCGTAGTCTGGTTGCGGGAGGAGGGGACGTGAGGGGATCCGGAGGAGTCGGGCGTTGACAGCGGGGGCGAGGGTCGGTAAGCGCAAAGGAGAACCATGAATCCCTTCGAGCAAGAGTCGGCGGACGCTTGGTGCAAGGCGATCGGCCAGAGCGAGGCCTTTCGAAGGGAGGGGCGCAATTGGAAGACCCGCCTCGGCCTGATCGCCGGAGCGAAGGGGATTCTTTTGGATCTGGAAGACGGCTCTTGCCGGTCGGCGAAGGCGCTTTCGGCCGAGGAGACGCTCCGGGAGGCCGACACCGCTTTTTCGTCGAGTGAGGAGACTTGGCGGGCCCTGATCGAAGGCCGTGAAAACATGGTTGGGGCCGTCATGGGGGGGAAGGTCCAGATCCCCAAAGGGAGCCTCCTCGCCCTCGCCGGTTATGCGGGTGCTGCGAGCGCGCTGCTCGAGGCGGCTCGCAAGTCGGTTCGCGGGATTGGGACCGCCTGATCCGCAAATGGGTCTCGGTTGCCAAAATCGATTTTTGGAACCGACTCTGGGATATCTGCTTTCGAGCAGATGCCGAACGGAGCGGTTTGCAAACGAGTAGTGCGAGCGGTCGCTAGTGAAAGTCGTGCGAGCTCGGCTCGGGTAGGTCTTGCACAGGCAGGGCGGCGATCTTCTCCCCCCGGATCTGGATAGGACCGAGGGCCTTCTCGAGGTTCCCCTCTACCAGCAGAAAGGGCTCCAGGGAGAGGAGAAGGCGGTGGGCTTCGAAGAGGTCGGGGGGGAGGATTACGTTTGCGATCCCCGTCTCGTCTTCCAGGGAGAGGAAGAGGAAGCCCTTGGCCGTTCCCGGCCGCTGGCGGCAGATCACCGCTCCGGCTACCTGGACGCGGGCTCCATGGGGAAGCTCGCGAAGGGAGGCGGCGGGCC
>NZ_CABFUZ020000084.1 GCF_902143385.2 Methylacidimicrobium cyclopophantes | reverse complement strand
GAGCGGCCCGCCGGTCCGCGACGACGATTCGAAAGAAGGGCCGATTTTTTCTCCCTTCCCTCCGTAAACGCACTACCACTGCCATAGTTGCTCTTCTCCTTTGCTCTTCATCCACGCAGGGTTCGAGGAATGCCCAGCTTCGGCCATCCCTTTCCCGTCCCGCCCTTGGAAATCCGGCGGATCATCTTCCGCATCGAGTCGAACTTGCGCAAGAGATCATTGACGTCGGTGACCTGCGTCCCACTGCCTCGGGCGATCCTCAGACGACGACGCCCGTTGAGGATCATCGGTCGGCTCCGTTCCTCCGGGGTCATGGAAAGGATGATCGCCTCGATCTGCTTGATCTTCTTCTCATCCACTTTGACCGCTTCCTTGCCGGGAAAGCCGGGAAGGAGCGCGAGAAAGTTCTCGAGCGGCCCCAGCCGCTTCATGAACCGAAGCTGCGCGAGAAAGTCCTGAAGCCCGAATTCATTGCTCTTGAGCCGCTTGGCCATCTCTTCCATCGATTGCGCGTCGAGCTCCGCTTGCGCGCGGTCGACGAGCTCCACGATGTCCCCCATTCCCAAGAGTCTTCCGACGAACCGCTCGGGAACGAAGGGCTGCAAGGCGTCTGGCTTCTCCCCTATCCCCAGGAATTTGATCGGGATGCCCGTTACTTGCTGGATCGAAAGGGCGGCACCCCCGCGAGCATCTCCGTCGGTCCGGGAGAGGACCAAGCCGGTGAGCGGCACCTTGGCCGCAAAGGCTTCCGCCACCTTCACCGCCACCTGGCCGGTGGCTGCATCGACGACGAGAAGCGATTCCCCCGGCTCCCAAAGCGCGGCCACTCCCGCCAGCTCTTCCAAGAGCTCCGCATCGACGTCCAGCCGGCCGGCGGCGTCGAAAATCAGCACATCCCTTCTCTCCTTCTCACCGCGAGCCCTTCCTTCCCGGACGACCGTTTCGATCGAGCTTCCATCCGGCCAGGCGTAGACGGGGACTTGGACCTGCTCTCCAAGCCGCTGGAGCTGCTCGCGGGCGGCGGGGCGCGTCAAATCGCCGGCGACGAGGGCCACATCTTGGCGCTGCTTTCGGAACCAGAGGGCGAGCTTCGCCGCGGTCGTCGTCTTCCCCGATCCGTTGAGCCCACAGAGAAGAAGCCGCAGAGGCCGCTCCGGCCGGATCTCCCTCTCTCCTTCTTCCAGAAGGCGCACCAGCTCCTCGTGGAAGATCTTGACGAATTGATCGCCCGGCCGGATGCCCGCCAGCGCCTCTTTCCCGAGAGCCTTCTTCTGAATCTCTTCGCAGAGCCGCTTTGCCACCGGGTAGTGGACGTCGGCCGCAAGGAGGGCCAGGCGGATCTCTCGAAGCGCATCGGCGATGTTGGCTTCCGAAAGCTTCCCGTAACCGCGAAGGTTCCGGAAAACTGTTTCGAGCTTTTGCTGGAGGAATTCAAGCATAGCGATCGACCCCGCGGAAGGCCCGCCTCATTTCGACCGAAGCTCCAGGTCCTCGCAGAACCCAGGCAGCTCGGCCTTCGGCGGCACCACGCTCACGAAGGGATCTTCCAAGGAATAGTAGCCGCTATTCCCTACCTGAACATAGTCCCAATCGATCACATACGAAGTCTTGCTCGCCGCCAGCCTCCGCATGAGCTGGCTACGCGCGTAGGCGCGTGTGTTCCTGGGCGCTTCGCTCTCCGGGTCTCCTTCCCTCCGGCGGGGAAGGCCGAGATCCTCGAGCGAAGTGTGGGGCACCAGGCTCGCCAAGCTCCGCTTTTCGTCGAGATTGTGGTATTCGAGATCGAGGCTTTCCATCCAAGGGTCATCCCAGCGCACCCCTTCCCGGCTCCGGAAGAGCTCCAGCAAGTGGCGCTTGGTGATCCAATCGACTTTCCCCACCAGAGCCTCGCTCTCCTCCCGCAACCCGCGCAATACCTCTTCCCAAGCCAGGCAGGTCCAAAGGGTGTCCGGATCCTCTTCCAACTCCAAACGGCCGGTCGCCTGCAGGAAGTGCTCCAGAAGCTCCACTGCGGTCCACCTTCTTCCGTCGGCGAGCTCGATCAGCCACGGGCCGTCCGGACAGTGGGAAATCTGGTGCATGGTTCGCACAGGGTCGGCCAGCGCGATATGCGGCATTCGATCGGCCTCCAAAAGATCGAGCACGAGGGAGGTGCTGCCCACCTTGAGGGCTTGGGAAAACGGGAGCATGTTCGAGTCCCCGAGAAGGAGATGGAAGCGCCGAAAGCGACAAGGATCTCCCAAGGGCTCGTCCCGCGCGTTGATCAGCGCCCGATTAAACTGGACCCATTCGTAGATCTCGGTCTGGATGTAATCGGCGCGCTGCATCACTTGAAAGGGGAGGGCGCGCGTCCGGGCACCCCGATCGACCCCCCGCGGCACCAAAACCGTTCCCACCCGGCCGGCTCCGACCATGAGCCCGCGGACCGCCAGGAACGCGAGGAGCGCATCGACGTTCGCCTGGGTCAGGGGGGCGTCTCGCTGGAGAAGATAATTTTCATGGCAGCCAAAAGTAGCGCCGGTGTAGTGATCGATGTTGTTCTTGATGAAGGAAGCTTCTCCGGCGAGCCCCAAGTCGATCAAGGCCGACTGAAGGAGGGTCTCGCCCGCCCGATCGGAGGCGAGCAGATCTCCCAGCAAAAGACATTCGGCGGTGCAATATTCGATATGCCCCATGTCGACGTAGAGCCGTCCTCCGTTGAAAAGGAAGCCTCCGTTCCCCGCCGGCTCGTCGTAATCCCGGTCGTGGACATCGATGAGGCCGATGCTCTCCCGAAAAAAGAGATGGTCACGCACGCGCTCCGGCACGGGAGCGCTCTCCGTCGTTCGCTTCGAAAGGCAACCGTACTCCGTTTCCAGCCCCGCGATCCGCCGCATCTCCTACTCCTTTTCCCCGCTCCATCCGAGCTGCTCCGCCTCCGGGACGAGAAAGGCGGGTCCGCCTCCGGCGGACGCCTCCCGGGAGAGGACTCCTACTTCAAATCGATCGCTCCGCGCGGACTCGTTCCACTCCTTCGAGGGGAGGAACTCCGCCCACGGAACGCGCTTCTCCCCTTCCTCCTGGGAGGCCCACGCAAGCGCTCGCAATGCGTGCTGGGCTAGTTCTTTCCAGATCTTCCCGGAAGGAGGCGGCACCTTTTGGCTCTCTTCCCGCCAGAGAGCAGCCAGGTCTTTTCGGGCTCCAATCAGGGCCCCCCGGACCATCTGCTCCGGCTCCACTCCCGCGTAGCCGCCGTCGTATTCGAGAATCCATCCCTCGTCTGCGGAGGGCGACTCCCTCAGCTCCACGAGGATTCCCCGAAAGAGCAGCGGCGCGGCGAAGATCTGCTCAAAAGCGCTTTTCAGGGCCCCCGCCAACCCGTAGCTTACGATTCTTCGCGCACTTACATCGGCGCGAGAACGGGAAAATCCCTCGACATGGGCCGCCTCGATCGCAGTCTGCCGGATCTTTTCCAAGTCGGCGGGATGGCCCACCGCTCCTAAGGCTAAATGGTCATAGATCTCGAAGATCTTCGGAGTAGACGCCTTGCCTGCGAGCAAAAGGATGCCCGGCTCTCCGCTAACGGCAATTACGGGGGCGGCACCTCGAAGCTGATCCTCGATGTACTCGCGCCGATTTTGAACCGCCTCCAACCATCGATAAGGTTCCTCGATCACGGTCGACCTCTTCCTCGCACCCTCTCTTCCCTCTCGCCGAATCGTTTCGCTCTTCGAAAAGCCCCTGCCGTCTGGCAAAGGGAAGTCGCAAGCCTACCAGCCCCTTGGCCGGTTTCAATGCAAATGCGCGTTCGTCGCGTTTCACCGGTGCCCTCCTGCCCTCCGCTTCCTCCGAGTGTCTCGGTCTCCCTTCCGCGAGCGCCTTTGCATCGGGCGATGGGAGGATCCGAGAGAGCCGAATCGCCATGGTAAGCGGCCGCCGCCGGCTTCGCGCTCTCTTCGGCGGACGTTCTCAACCGGTCGTCCTCGGGAGACCCTTAAACCGACGCCGGCAGCAAGAGGCTCAGCCGCTCCTCGGGGATCGATTTCACCCCAGATTTCCGAACCAACTTGACCTGAGGGTAGATCCGCGTCCGCCGATCGATGCCTCCCGTCGCGGTGTCGGATTCCGCCGCCACATCCAAAAGCTGTAAGGCCAGAATGATCGCCTCCTCTTCCGTGCGTCGAGCCGGCGGCGATTCGCTCCACCGATTGAGATATTGAAGCACGCTTCGGGCCGCGGGCGATCCCGAGCCCGAAACCGCGAAGTCGACGGCCTCGAATTGCGCGCCCAAGGCATCGTAGAAAAAGATCTTCGGACTTCCCTTCCCCTGGGGATCAACCAGCGCGAGGACCGGGACCACGACTCCCACTCCTTGGAGGGTCAAGGCGAGGTTTTCTTTGAGGAGCTTTCCCACCATCCGGACCTTGGCATCGGTCGATAGCGGCTGGAGTTGGCTCCGCCGGTAATACTCGAAGGAGTGCTGGAGAACTCGCGCGATCTCGTAGGCGGTCGCCGGCGTACCGGCGATCGCCATGACCGTAAACCGATCGATCTCGATCACCTTGTCGGCCCGATCATGAATGACCGTATGCCCCATGGTCGCCCGCCGATCTCCGGCCACGATCACCCCGTCCCGATAGTGAAAACTGAGAACGGTCGTCGATTCCGGGATGGAGAGAGACGCACTCCCCGTCTGCGCCAGCCTTCCTTCCGGAAAGAGAAGATTTCTCGACCGGAGCACGGCGACGAAATCGCCCGTCTGCGCTCCGGCGGAGACACCTAGGATCTCCACCTGTCTACTCCCCGGTCCGCTGACGATAGCGCTTCGCCTGATCGGGATCGACCTTGCGCATCCGCTTGAGGATTTCCTCGGTGTTCGGCCGATCCACTCTCGGCGCTCTCGGGCCTGGACCCTCTCCCCCCGGCCCCGGGCCGGGAACCACCGGGTGATTCTTCTGCACTTGCTCTGGCATCAACATAGCCCTCCTGGGTTTCATGAAAATCTAACCGCTAATCGGTTCCAGCTTCAACTCCTCGATCATGTAGGAAACGATCTGCGCCCGATCGATCACTTCGCAGTAGCGCTCCAAATCGACCCCTGGGAAGGCCGAAGAGAGCTCCAGCCGGTAGGTTTGCCCCTTCCAGCGGAAGGCGATGTAGTCCCACTGAACGTTGACCAGATCGCGGGCAAACTTCTGGATGCACTTGCCCCGGACATAGGCGCGGGATGCGTTGGGGGGCTGCTGGATCGCCCGATAGATGTCCTCTTCCCGGGAGATCCGGGCGATTTCGCCCGCCGATTCCAAGGCGTAATAGAGACCCTGTGCCCGATCGACCAAATGGTACTCCAAATCGACGCTCTGGAGCCAAGGATCGTCCCAGGAAAGCTTCTGCTCCTCGCGAAAGGTTTCCAATAGAGAGCGCTTGGCGACCCAATCGAGCCGGTCGCGCAGGGAATCGGGATTGGTCTGGAGCAACTCCACGGTCTCCTTCCAACTCTTCCAGACAGCCCGCTTTTCGGGATGATCGAGATCGACATAGCGACCGACCCAATCGGCATAATCGTTCTGGAGTTGGGCGGCGGTCGTCGACCCCGAGTGGGCGAGCTCGATCTCCCAGCGGTTGGTTCGGTCCCGGGAAATGCTCCGGTGGGCGTAGAGAGGATCCGCCAGGAAGAAGCGCCGCGGCACCCGGTCGTACTGGAGGGCCTCGAGCACCAAGGCCGTGGTACCGATCTTCAACCAAGTGGCATACTCCGAAAGGTTGGAATCGCCCACGATGACATGGAAACGACGGTAGAGCTTTGGGTTCGCGTGAGGCTCATCCCGCGTATTGATCAGCGGGCGCCGATTCATCGTGTCGATCCCCACGAGCTCGGTGAAGAAGTCGGCGCGCTGGGAAATTTGAAAGCCTCCGACCATTCCCTGGTCTTCCTTCTCCCAACCGAGCTTCCCCGCCCCTCCAAAGATCTGTCGCGTGACGAGGAACCCCATCATCCCTTCGACCAGTCGATCCCAGGGGATCATCCGCGGGATGAGATAGTTTTCATGGCAGCCGTAGCTGTGGCCCGCGAAATCGGTGTTGTTCTTATAGAGGCAGACCGTATGATTCCGCTTCCGGCTCGCCGCCCGCGCGCACTCTTCCAGAATCCGCTCGCCCGCCTTATCCTGAGCCACCAGCTCCAAGAGGGTGGAGCACTCCGGGGTCGAATATTCGGGATGGGTGTGATCGTTGTAAAAACGGGCGCCGTTGCGCAGCACGAAGTCGCTCTTGATCTCTTCGAAGCTGTAGGGCCTCTGCCGATCCTGAGAGAAGAAGTTCGCCTCGTCGCCGTCCTGGCGCAGCTCCTTCGCCCGGAAGCCTCGAGCATCGCGGTGCGGATCTTCCCGGGTGTAATCCCAGAGATTGGGGCTACCCAACTGGGCGGCGGCGCGAACCAGATGGATCGACTCTTCGACTACATCGATCTCCGCATTCTCCCGAACTGCAATCCCGAATTCGGTCTCCAATCCAAAATAGATCGGCCATGCTGGAATTGGTCTCTGCTTGTCCATGGCGCCGCGCTCTCCTCCGGTATCCTGTTCCCGAATGCTCAAACGACCTGACGCACCGTGCTCTCCTCCCGCCGCACCACCGGCGCCAGCCGAACCACATTCTGCGGATCGTAATCCACGAGCTTCAGCCAGTCCTCCGTGATGTCCGACGGGGGGAAGATGTCATTCTCAAGATACTCGATATCGAGCGCTGTCAAAAGGTCCTCCAACCGCAAACCGTGATCGGAGGGATCGGAAATCGCCCTTTTGATCGCCAACTCCTTGGCGCGCTCGACGATCGAGGCGATGATCGCTCCGCTGATGAGATCACCCCGATAGAGATATTCTTTTCTCCCGCTCCGGAATGTGACTTCCAGAAACCGGTTCTGCTCCGTCCGAGCAAACTGGACGTCCAAGACCCCTTGGATCAAAAGGTCGATCGCCTTTCCCCGGTCCTGGCCCGTTTGCTCCAGGAGGTCGGGAGCGTAGGGAAGATCCTGCTCCAGATAGATTCGGTAGATTTCGGCGGACCCTGCGCGATCTGGGCGATTGACCTTGATCTTCCGGTCGATCCGGCCCGGCCGCAAAATCGCGGGATCGATCAAGTCCGCCCGGTTGGAGGCGAGGATGATCACCACCTCGCGCATCGATTCGATGCCATCCATCTCCGCGCAGAACATGGGAACGAGGGTGTTCAGGATGCTGTTGAACCGTCCCGCCCGGCGTGTGCCCAAAATCGACTCCGCCTCGTCGATGAAGATGAAGGGGAGGAACCCTTCGTGCGCCAGCTCCCTGGCCTGCTCGAAGAGGTCGCGCACCTGTCTTTCGGATTCTCCGACCCACATGTTGAGAATCTCCGGCCCCTTCACGTGGAGGAAGAACTCCTTGCGCTCCTCGCCGGTCTCCTCCCGAAGCTTGCGCGTCAGGTTGTACGCAGTGGCTTTTCCCAAGAGCGTCTTCCCGCATCCGGGAGGACCATGGAGCAAAAACCCTTTGGGAACGTGGTGGTGGTACTTGGCGAAGAGGTCCGCGTAGAGGAACGGCAGCTCCACCGCGTCCCGGATCGCGCCGACCGCTTCCTTCTGGCCGCCCACCTTCTCCCACGGAAGCTCTGGCACCCGATCGAGCAGCCGATGCTTGGTCTTGGAGGTCGCCACCACCTCCAAGGCAACCCGCGAGAACCCGTCCACCCGGATTTCGAGCCCGGCTTTGATCCGCTCCTTGGCCAAGGGGGTGGACCGAATCACCACGAAGCTTCCTCCCACCCCTTCGTGCCCCACCCGAAGACGGTTGTCGGGCAACACGTCGAGAACCTTGACCACGGGCCCGGAAAAGTCGAAGCCGAGATCGCCGACGACGGCAAAGGCCTCGTTGAGGAGCACCCTCGTTCCGACCAGAAGAGTCTCGTGCCCCAGCCGAGGGTCGATGCTGCAATAGAACTCGGTCCCGCCTTGGACCACCAGCGCGATCTCTTTCTTCGGAAGGGCGAGAAGGGTGCCGACCCGATTCGCGGGCGCGGAGAGCTTCTCTACCGCCTCGTTGAGCTTTTCCAACGCCTGGCGAGCCTGCTCGTTGGTCTCCTCCAGCTCGGCGACCCGGCGCCGAAGATAAAAGAAGGCCTGCCGCGAGACCGAATCAAAGGAAAGGGATTGTCCGATCAGATCCACGACCTGCAAGGCGGAAGCCGACTCTAAGTTTTCGAAAGACATAGGCATGTCCCCTCCGAGCCCCTTTTCTTTTCTCGCCATGCTTCCAACAATAGGCGCATGTGCTCTTCTTCGCAAATCGACCTCCTACGGGAGGCCGCCACTCTCCTGAAGCAAGTTCCGCACCAACTCGATCGGCTCCGCCGCCTCCAGCACCGGACGGCCGACCACGATGTGGGTCGCCCCTAAAGCAAAAGCTTCCCTCGGAGAAACGGTGCGTCGCTGGTCGTCTCCCTCCCGCGACGCAAGCCGGATCCCCGGGGTCACCACCGCTTCCGGGAGAATCCCGGCCTCTCGCAACGCAACCAACTCGCGCGCGGAGCAGACGATGCCGGGAATTCCGCAATCCCGGGCCAGGGCCGCAAGGGAGCAGACCCGTTCGGAAAGGCCTCCCTTCACGCCGATCTCCGAGAGATCCTCTTCCTCCAAGCTCGTCAGCACCGTCACCGCGAGGATCCGGGTCTTGCTGCCCGCGGCCGCGGCGGCGGCTGCCCTCAGCATTCTTCTTCCCCCAAGGGCGTGGACGGTGAGAAATCCGACCTCCATTCCCACGCAAGCTTGGACCGCTCGCTCGACGGTCGCAGGAATATCGTGAAACTTCAGATCCAGAAAGACCCGCGCGCCCAGCGCGTGGAGCCGCTCTACGAC
>NZ_CABFUZ020000083.1 GCF_902143385.2 Methylacidimicrobium cyclopophantes | reverse complement strand
GCGGACCGCCGAAATGACCCGCGGGCGCAAGCTCGTCCTCCATATACGTGGTAGCCGGCAAAAGCACGACCCCGGCCGTCTGCAGCTCTTCCGCAATGGCTCCGAAGATGGTCGCCGCGTTTCTCACCTTGAGACGGGCCAGAAGCAAAAGAGCTTTGAGATCGGGCCGCAAGTCAAAAAGATGCGATGGGGCGACCGCACCCGCCATAATCGCTCGCGTGATGCCGCTGCCGCGAAAGAACCGGATCATGCTCCCCAACTGTCCGACCCGCAACCACTCGGTCTGACTGCTCAGTCTCTCGACCTCCGGGTCGGTCTCCCCCACGAAGGCGACGGTGCTGAGCCGCTCGACACCTGCGCGGCGCGCGGCCCGAGCGAGCAAGAGGGGATAGATGCCGCGTCCGGCGATCAACCCGAGTCCAGCCTTTGGGTTGCGTTCGCAGCCATCCATGAAACTTCGCTCTCGTTCCCTTGGGCCCGCTCCCTTCGGAAGTGAGCCCCGATAATTCAAACCTTGACCGTAGGGAGAACCGTCCGTAACTTTTTTGGCAAGGCGATTCTGCCGCAAGGAAAAGGTGGAAACTTGCAGGGTTTCCACTTTTTTTCTTTGGAAGTATCGCCGGAGAGCGTCATGAATCAAGAAGTCTTGGCCATCATCGAATACATGGCAAGGGAGAAGGGCATCCATCGGGAAGCCTTTCTGGAGGCCATGCAGTCGGCTCTCCTTGCCGCGGCTCGAAAAAGCATCGGTCCTGCGCGGGATTTGCGGGTGGAGATCCATCCCAAAACCGGCAAGATTACGGCCCGGGCGAACCTCGAGGTCGTGGAAAAGGTCGTCGATCCGCGAGGCCAGGTTTCCCTCAAGCGCGCCAGGGAAATTGACCCATCGGCGCAGCTGGGGCAGCTGATCGACGTAGAGGTAACGCCCAAGGACTTCGGCCGCATCGCAGCGCAGGTCTTCAAACAGTCGATCAATCAGGCCCTGCGCTCGATCGAGCGGGAAATGGTCCTCGCGGAGTTCAAGGATCGCGTCGATCACATCGTCATGGGGACCGTGCGCCGCTTCGACCGTTCGGACGTGATCATCGACCTCGGACGCTATGAAGGAGTCATGCCGGCACGCGAGCGGGTCCCTGGAGAGGAGTATGTGGTCGGGGACCGGATCCGAGCCTACGTCCTCGCCGTGGAGAACACCCCGCATGGTCCGCAAATTCTTCTCTCGCGCAGCCACCCCAACTTCGTGCGCAGGCTGCTGGAACTAGAAGTGAGCGAGGTAGCGGACCACACGGTCGAGATCAAGGCCATGGCCAGGGAACCCGGATTTCGGACGAAAATTGCGGTCTGGAGCGCCAACCCGAAGATCGATCCCGTGGGAGCTTGCGTGGGAGTGCGCGGTGCGCGGGTCAAAAATATCGTGCGGGAATTGCACATCGAAAAGATCGACCTGTTTCGATGGTCGTCTGACATTGCCGAATTGGCCGTCGAAGCGCTCAAGCCGGCTCGGATCAAAAGCGTCGAATTGGACGAAGCGGGCAAGCGCGTGAAAGTGGTGGTGGATGAAGAAAACTATTCCATCGCTCTGGGGCGCAAAGGGAAGAACGCTTGGCTGGCGGGCAAGATCACCGGATGGGAGATCGACGTCGTCCGGGAGCAATCCGCCGAAGAAAACTTCGCGCAAAAGCTGGCGCGGGCGACCGAAGAGATGGCGACCGCACTTTCGGTCGATCAGTCGACGGCGGAACAGATCGTTCGAGCGGGCTTCTTGAGTCCTGCCGCCGTAGCCGAGAGCGAAGAAACCGATCTCGCCTCGGTGCTTCCCGAACTTGACCTGGCAACCGTAAAAAAGTTGCGTGAAAATGCACGGCTTTGTGCCAAAGCTTCCTAAGATATCGAGTAATTCATGCCAAAGACCAAACAAGCCGTTTTCGCTCCGGATCCGAAAGACGATGTCACAAGGAACTCGCGGCAAGGAACCGCCGTGGAAGAGCCTTCGACTTCGACTGCTCCCGTCTCCGGCAAAGAATCGGCCATGGCCGCCGAGACGCCGAAGAAAGCAATCGTCCTCCGTGGGCCGATCGCTGTTCGGGAGTTGGCGGGTCTTTTGGAAATCAAGCCGTTCCAACTGATTCACCACCTCATGGAGTTGAACATCTTCCCGACCCTGACCCAGCTCTTGGACGAAGATGTCGCCAGGAAAGTTTCGGCTCGCATGGGCTTCGAGATCCTGACGGAGCGCAAGGAGCGCCACGGACCTCCGCCGCCAGCCCCGAAGGTGGTGGAAGAGACTCAGCCGGCTCCGACCAAAAAATCGGAATTGCAACCGCGCTCTCCCGTCGTGGCTTTCTTAGGCCACGTCGATCACGGAAAAACGACGCTCCTCGATGCAATCCGGCACACCCGCGTTGCAGCGGGAGAAGCGGGAGGAATCACCCAGCACATCGGCGCTTACACGATCCAGCGCGGAGGGAAGACAATCACCTTTATCGATACGCCGGGACACGAAGCCTTTACCGCGATGCGAGCTCGCGGGGCTTCGATTACGGACATCGTCGTCCTGGTGGTAGCGGCGGATGACGGAGTGATGCCCCAAACGATCGAGGCGATCGATCATGCTCGGGCGGCGGGAGTTCCCATTTTGGTTGCCATCAACAAGATCGACGTCCCCGGCGCCAACCCGCTTCGTGTCAAAACGCAGCTCCAGGAGCGCGGATTGGTTCCCGAAGAGTTCGGGGGGGATACGATTTTTTGCGAAGTTTCCGCTCTCAAGGGGAAAGGAATCGACCACCTTCTCGAAATGATCCTTCTCCAAGCCGAAGTTCTCGAGTTGCACGCTCTCTTCGAGGGACCGGCGGTCGGACGGGTCATCGAGGCGCAGATGGAGACGGGCCGTGGACCGACGGCAACCATCCTGGTCCAAAAAGGCACCCTCCGCACGGGCGAAATCGTGATCTGTGGCCCCTATTGGGGAAAGGTTCGGGCGTTGATCAACGATTTGGGGAAGACGGTCCGGGAAGCGACCCCTTCGACCCCTGTTAAGGTCCTGGGCCTAAACGGTCTCCCTTCTCCGGGAGAAGAGTTGATCGTCGAAAGCGAGGAACGCAAGGTACGACAAATTGCCGAAGAACGTCAGGGCGCATTGAAACGGCCGAAGCAGGAAGAGGGCCCGAAGATCACTCTGGAGAATCTCTTCGAGGCGATCGCCGAAGGGCAGCGTAAGACGCTGCACCTGGTGCTCAAAGCGGATACCCAGGGATCGATCGAAGCGCTGGTCGGCCAATTGCAAAAGATTCCGAGCAAAAAAGTCGAGCTTTCGATCATCCATGCGGCAGCCGGACCCGTCACTGAATCGGACATTCTCCTCGCCAAAGCTTCGGAAGGCATCGTAATCGGCTTCAATGTCAAAACCGATAGCGCCGCCGCTGCAGCCGCAAAGCGCGAAGGAGTGCAGATCAAGCTCTTCAGCGTGATTTACGAGCTGGTCGACCAGGTTCGCGATGCTATGGCCGGACTGTTGGAGCCGGAACTGCGCGAAACGGTGCTCGGAACTGCGGTAGTCAAGAAGGTGTTCGAGCTCAATAAATTTTCGGTCGCGGGCGTACTGGTGCAATCGGGCCGGATGGTCCGCAAAGCGCAAGCACGCGTTCTCCGCGGCAAGCAACCCATTTACGACGGAAGCATCCAAACCCTCAAACGCTTTCAAGACGAAGTCCCGGAAGTTCGCGCGGGCCTCGAGTGCGGCATGCGCCTGGGGAATTTCGATGACTACGAGCCGAACGACATCATCCAGTGCTATCAGCTGGAACGGGTGCCCCAAAGCCTCTGATGATCGCGGCTTGATTGCAAGCCCCATCCAACCTCCATCGGTCGATGCCGATTCGACTTCTTCCGGAAGAGCCGGAAGGCCGCCTGCGTCCTCCTCCCCGATCGCTCGGCAACCTGCGGTCCGCCCACTCTCGTCGTCCGAAAACCATTCCCATTCGGAGTCGCTATCATGGGTACACATCGAACAATCCGGGTGTCTGAAGTCATCCGAAAAGAACTCTCCCAATATTTTCGAAGAGAAGTTTCGCTGGAAGGGCTGCTCCTCACCATCTCGGCTGTCGAAACGACAAGCGATCTTAAGGAGGCCTTTGTTTTTGTCAGCGCCTGGGAAGCTCCGATTCCGAAGGAAGAGCTGCTCTCCCTGCTCCATCGTCATCGCAGGGAGTGGCAACGTCTTCTCGGGAAAAAACTCCAGTCCAAGTTTACGCCGCAACTCACCTTTCGCCTCGACGATTCTCTAGAACGAGGGGATCGCATCTTGCGCATCCTCCAGGAAATCGAGAGAGAGCAGGGGCGATCCGGAACTCCGCCGGCCCACGGCTTCTAATTCGCCCGTGGCTCCGCAGGGCCCTGGAGGATGAAACGGGCCTTTTGCCAGAGACCGGGAAGGCCGGCTTGCTCTCGAGCCGCTACTTCCGTCCGAATTCGCAAGAAGATGGCACCTTCGATCCTTCGGCTTATGGCGTCCTCGGCCGCTGCCGACTCCGCTTTCCCCAAGCGGCGGTAGACGGAAGCGAGTCGGAGGTGCGCCAGGAAATCCTTCGGCCTCTCCTCGATCGCCGTGGAGAGAGCCAAGGCTGCTTCTTTCGGCCTCCCGCTTTCCAGAAGCGCTTCGGCGAGACCCTGGTTCAGCAAAGGGGCTCTTGGTTGATTCCGGAGGGCGGACAAGAAAAAGTGGCGGGCCGATTGGATTTCTCCGCGCTGCAGAGCCCTCCACCCTTTTGCCGCTGCACCCGCCACTCTCGTCCCCCCCCTCGTTCGCCTCGACCAGTCCGCAAAGGGAAGATCTACGATCCGACTCTCTTCCATCAAAACATGGGGACAGAGCGCGCCGCCGAATGGGTTCTGTCCCTCCCGCAAACGAAAGGTCGACACTCCTACTACCTGCCCGCGATCATCGAGAACCGGCCCTCCGCTATTGCCGACGAAAATCGGGGCATCGACCTCGAAGGAACGGCTTCCCTGGTAGGGCCTTTGACGAAACCCGACCACCTTTCCAGAAGAAGTCGTCGGACCAATGCCGAGAGGGTATCCTTCGATCCGGATCGGTTCCCCCGGAACGGGAGGGCTCTTCCGAAGCGGCAATGCCCCGACCTTTCCTCCGGAAGGAAGAGCGATTTGCACCAAAACCAGATCGCCTGCTTCCGCCAAGACTCGCTCGACTCGAAGAGGCTCTTCGTCGGGCCCGAGAACGGCGCAAAAGAGAGCCCGAGATAGGAGATGACGATTCGTGATGAGTTGCCCATGAGCGTTGACAAAAAAGCCGGTCCCGGTCATCCGAACGATGCCCGGACCATCTTCCTGATACGAAATCACCCGGACAATCGCCTCGTTCGGCCGCTCATTGCGATCAATGCGGATCCCATCCGCCGACCCGGCGGGAGGGAGAAACGCGAGCAGTGCCGACAGGGCGGGCACGGCGACTCGGGAAATCCGCCGAAGCTTTTCCGCAGCCCCGTTCTTCGAATAGGGGCCGAAAACTCGAACCAAGGCAATCCGCGATCGAACTTCGACTCGCCTTCCCGCGTTGCCGAAGGCGACGTCGCTCATGATCAGCGGATTGCAGCATGCGTCCTCCTGCATCTCGCGGCCCTTGCCGACCATCGTCTTCCTCTACCGTCGGATCGTCTTCCCCACAAGGGAAAAGAGCGAGAATCCGCGCGGAATGCCTTCTCTCTGCAACTCTTTCCCTCTCCGCTTTGCGAAACGAAGGATGGGGAAAGGAGAGATTCCAGCCCTAATCCTCCCGATCCTGATAGCCGTCAGGATGCGTCCGATGCCACCGCCAAGCGCTCTCGACGATTTCCGCAAGGCGAGAGTGCTCCGGAAGCCAAGAAAGCTCCTGGCGAATCTTGTGGACGTTCGCCACCAGACGAGGAGGATCGCCCGCGCGAGCTGGTCGGACTTCATACGGGATCGGGGCTCCCGTGATCTTGCGGGCCATTTCGATTACCTGCAAGACGGAATATCCCTCTCCGGTTCCCACATTGTAGAGGCAAGGCTGCTCCCTTCGCAGGACGGCGAGATGGGCGGAAGCCAAGTCGCGCACATGCACGTAATCCCGGATCGCAGTCCCATCGGGGGTCGAGAAGCCATTGCCGTAAATTTCCGCCGATCTTCTTCGCCCCAAAGCGACCTGCAAGACCCGAGGGATCAAGTGCGTCTCTTCCTTATGGTCTTCTCCGTACCGTTCCGAAGCACCAGCGGCGTTGAAATACCGTAACACCAGCGGCACGATCCCGTGAATCTCGGCATACCAACGAAGCACCTTTTCGAAGCAGAGCTTGGACTCTCCGTACGGGTTGATCGGCTTGGTCTCTCCCCGCTCTTCGATCGGGATCTTGAGGGGAAGTCCATAAACCGCACAGGTGGAAGAGAAGACGATCTTCCGCACCCCGGTCGCGACCATGGCGTCGAGGAGGTGGATCCCATGGCAGACATTGTTCCGAAAGTAAGCGGATGGATCCCGCATCGATTCGGCCACGAGTGCCCTGGCCGCGAAGTGAATGACCGCGTCCGGCTTTTCTCTTTGGAACAAGCGCAGCAGCCCGTCCCGGTCCCCCAAATCGAGTCGGCAAAATCCGGCCCGATCATCGACGGCCGTCCGGTGTCCTTCCGAGAGGTTGTCCACGACCATTGCGGAAATGCCGGCGTTCAAAAGAAATTCGACGCAGACGCTCCCGACATAGCCGGCTCCGCCGGTGACCAGGATCTTCATATAGCTCATAGAAAGCCGGGAAGGCGAACCTACTCCTTCAAATTCATCGAAAGGAGGAATTCGACATTGCTCTTCGTCTTGCGCAACCGCTCGAGCAAGAGCTCCATGGCTTCCACGGGCGGAACGGAGGAAAGGGCACGCCGCAAAACGTGGATGCGCGCGATCTCGTCCGGATGGTAGAGGAGCTCCTCTTTCCGTGTCCCCGACTTGGCAATGTTGATCGCGGGATAGATGCGTTTGTCGACCAGGGCTCGGTCGAGATGGACTTCCATATTCCCCGTACCCTTGAATTCTTCAAAGATCACGTCGTCCATTTTCGAACCGGTGTCGATCAGCGCCGTAGCCAAAATGGTGACGCTTCCGCCCTCTTCCAAGTTGCGTGCTGCCGCAAAAAAACGCCGCGGCTTCTGGAGAGCGTTGGCATCCACGCCTCCCGTGAGGATTTTTCCGCTGTGCGGCTGGAGCGTATTATAGGCGCGGGCCAGCCTCGTCAGCGAATCGAGGAGGATGACGACGTCCACCTTGGTCTCCGCCAACCTCTTTGCCCGCTCGATTACCATTTCCGCAACCTGCACATGCCGCTCCGGCGTCTCATCGAAGGTCGAGCTGATAACCTCCCCTCGGACCGAACGCTCCATATCGGTCACCTCTTCCGGCCGCTCATCAACCAAGAGGACGATGAGATGCGCTTGGGGATGGTTCTCGCTGATGCCATTGGCGATCTTCTGCATGAGGACCGTCTTCCCCGTTCGCGGCGGTGCCACGATCAGGCCGCGTTGACCGAAGCCGATCGGAGTAACCAGATCGATGACCCGGAGAGAGGGATCCTTGGACTTCCCTTCGAGAAAAATCCGTCGGTTCGGAAAGAGCGGGGTAAGATTGTCAAAAAAGATGCGATTGCGGACCTTTTCCGGCTCTTCGCCTTCGACAAGATCGACTTGCAAGAGCGAAAAGTATCGTTCCTTCTCCTTCGGATGGCGGATCGGACCCGAGACCAAGTTCCCCTTTTTGAGTCCGTTGCGCCGAATGAGCGCCGGCGAGACGTAGACATCCTCCGGACAGGGAAAGTAGTTGTACGCGGGCGATCTCAGGAACCCGTAGCCCTCCGAGAGGACTTCCAGGACTCCCTCTCCGAAAATAGGACCGTTGCGCTGAGCATGACGACGCAAGATCTCGAAAATCAGCTCGTGCTTCCGCAGCAAGCCGGGATTCTCGATCTGATATTCGGCCGCCCTCTGCTGAAGATCCGAAAACGAAAGATGCTGCAACTCGCTCAAGCTTAATGGCTGCCCGGTGGCATTCGGACGAGACCACTCGCTCCCCGCCTCTTTGCGATTTTGATGTTCTGCGCCGCGCGATTCGCCGACTCGCGCCGGATGGTTGCCCCGTGGCTGCCGCTCCTCGCTAGAGGGAGCCGCCTCTTCCGGATTGCGACTCCCGACCGGTGCCGCCTTTATCGCTTCGCTCTTCTCCCGCTCGATTTCATCCGCATTCATTCTTTTTCCATTGAGGCTTCCCTCTCCCCCTCATTCACGCAAACGCGCTCTTCCTCTCCTGCACCCGCCATCGGATTCGGCCTCCCCTTCCGCCTTTCGAGGAGAGGCGAGGTTTCAAGATGCTGCGCAAGCGAGTACGAATCGAGAAAGCTGTTGCTCAAGAAGTTTCAACGAACCGTCGTTCCAGAGAAGCGCATCGCTGCGCGCCGCCTTCTTTTCGATCGGCCACTGACTCCGGATCCGTGCCTCCGCTTCCTCCCTTTCCAAACCACGCGCCAGGAGCCGCCGCACTTGCGTCGCGTAGGAGCAACCTACGCAGAGAATCCTCTCAAACTCTCCTTCGAGGGCCACTTCGTATAAGAGAGGAACCGAAACAGCTATTTTTCCGTTTGGGTTCCGAGCCCTAAAATCCTTCACTTCCTTGCGCCACCTTTCGGCGATCGCTGGGTGAGTGAGCTCGTTTAGCGTTTCCCGCAGCTGAGAACAACGAAAAACCATCGACCCGAGCTTTCTTCGATCGATAGTCTTATCGACATTTAAGATCTGCTCGCCGAAGGCGTCAACCAGTTTTTGCCAGGTTTTCTCGCCCGGCGCCAGCAACTCTCGGGCAATCTCGTCGCAGTCGACGACGAACCATCCCGCTCGTCGAAGCAGCTCCGAGGTGGTCGATTTGCCGGCGGCGATTCCGCCGGTCAGCCCTATGTACAAAGCCGGCATAAAAAATAAAAAAGAGAGATTCCCTACGACTCCGTTCGTCTCCGGCCTGTCCATTCCCTGTTGACAAGCCCGCTCTTTCGGAAAAGAAGGAGCACGTGACTCTCGAAACGGCCTATGCCGCCTGCCGCCGCATCGCTCGTCATTACGAGAACTTTCCTGTCGGACTCTTGATCAGCCCCCCATTACGTCCTCATATCCACGCGATTTATGCTTTTGCTCGGTTGGCCGACGACATCGCCGACGAAGGATACGACGGCTCGCCTGCGGGCCCCATACCGCCCGAGCGAACCGTTCCGGGCCGCCTTGCCGCCCTCCGCCACTTCGAAGAGGCGCTTCGCAACCCGGAGGACGCGGCGGAAGAGCCGGTTTTTGTCGCTCTTCATGACACGATACGCCGCTTCGACCTGCCGATCCAACTCTTCCTCGATCTGCTCAGTGCTTTCGCACAGGATGTAGAAAAGCGGCGCTACGCCTCCTTTGCGGAAGTTTCCGACTATTGCCGGCGTAGCGCCAATCCGATCGGTCGGCTCGTCTTGCTGATTCATGGACAACGCAGGGAGGAACAGCTCGCCGCCTCGGACTCAATCTGCACGGCCCTACAGGTCACGAACTTTTGGCAGGACCTCTCCGTCGATCTCCTCAAGGATCGCATCTATCTCCCGGAAGACGAAATGGCGGAATTTGGGGTCAGCGAAGAAAGCCTCTTCGCCCGATGCGCCGGTCCGGCATTTCGAAGATTGCTCGCTATGGAGGTGGAAAGAGCCTTTCGGCTTTTCGACGGAGGCTACGGACTCATGAAGACGCTCTCTAGCCCACTCCGCTGGGAAATCGAGCTCACGTGGCATAGCGGCCGGCGTATTCTCGAAAAGATCGTCGACCTCGCCTTCGACACCCTGCACTACCGCCCCACTCTCGGCGTCCTTGACGCTCCGACTCTCTTGGCGAAGGCTTTTTTCCGCATTCGCGACGGCTCGTCGGCAATGCAACCGCAAGTGCTCTCCGCTCTCCGGTCTTAGCCGACAGCCGCAAGGGGCACTAGCCGGCGCTCGTGCGACTGAAAAAGGGCGACCTCGCGAATCCCCAACTTTTCGAGCAATTGGGCCAATCGATCATAATCTTCTCCGATGTGAAAGGGCGAGTGGGCATCCGAAGCCAAGGTAAAGGGGATGCCCAGATCCTTGGCCCGCCGCAGGATTGCCTCGTCGGGATAGGCTTCGCCCACCGGCTTCCTCCAACCCGCCGTACTGATCTCCAGCGCCAGGTCCTTCTCTCTCGCGAGAACCAAAACCTCCTCGAAGTAGCCGAGGAAGTCGGTTTTGGGACGAAATCCGAAGATTTTGATCAGGTCCAAATGCGCCAGGCAATCGATCCAGCCTCGCTCCACGAGCTTGCGTAAAGCAACGGCATATTCCCGATAAATCTCTTCGATCGGTCGCCGTGAAAAGCCGACGTCTTCCCCGGCTCGGTCAAACGGCCAATTGTCCAGAAAGTGGACGGAGCCCAACACGAAGTCGAGCTTCTCCCAATTCCGTTGTACCCATGCGACTCCGGCCTCGCTGCTCTGGGGATCGTTATCGAGCTCAATCCCCATGCGAATCGTCAGGTCGTCATTTTGCTCACGCCATCGCCGAAAGGCCTCGAAATCGACCCCCTCATGGTAGCGGTCATGGTCGGTAATCGCAAAATCTCGAATCCCTCGCTCCCGCGCTGCTTTCGACCAAGGATCGAGCAAGGCGCTGTCGTAGCGTTGCAGACGATGCCCCTGTGGATGCATGTGATAATCGCTGAAAAGATTCACGGATTCCCTTTCTGATCGGCGAGTTGCCGCCATGTCATGGCCTCCGGCCGGACCGTTTCCCCCAAACGAACATGATGGCGAACGAACCAGTCCCGGTTCACCTCGAGAGCATAGCAGACGCGTGCGCTCTGGCTGGAAACGATTCGAGTATCGAGCGGCCGGAGATCGTACATCTCAAGGATGGTGCCGTTTCGATCCAGAAATGCTATGGAAAGAGGGATTGTCGTATTCGCCATCCAGAACGAGGCCACTCCCTCGCGCGGGAGCAGGAAGAGCATGCCCGCGTCCTCGTCCAACGAGCGCCGGAACATCAGCCCGCGAGAAAGCTCCTCATGCGTCCGCGCCACCTCGACGGACAAGCGGCCGCTGCCTGCCAAGAGTCGCAGAGGAGCCGTCGATCGATCCATTTCGCTCGAAGCCGAGAGCGGACTCATCGTTCCAAGCTGCGCCAAGAGCGCAAAAAAGACAACCCTCCCGAATCGCCTCTTGCACCGAGAAAAAGACAGCGGGAGATTCGCCTGGCGCCGCCTCCTCCCTCGGCGGCGCAAGGCTATGGACTCGCCCTCACTCGAGGCATTCGGCATGAGCGCTCCTCTTCCCATCTCCCATCCTCTCCCGCCGCGGCGACTCTGCCTGCTCTTAACCGTCGATCGAAGGAGCCCCATCTTTACGAGATTTCTCGAGACTCTGAAAGAGCGAAGCGCGTGCGGGGACGACATTTACCTCTACTGCATCGACGAGGGAGTTCGCGAGGTGGAAATGCTTCTCCCCCGCGCCGGTCCCCGCCTTCGGCTCTTCGCCTGCGCCTATGCCGCCATGCGCCGCTCTCTTCCGAGAAATGCCGCCGTGACCTATGGAGGGCTCGGCCTGTTGGCGGACTTGATCCTCGGCACGGGCGAATTCCTCGCTTTTTAGTCAATGCCGAGGAGACCGATCGATCGGACTGCGGTCGGAATTGCGCCTAAGACGCCTTCGTAGCGAAACGCCTTTCGATCTCCGGCCAATTCACAAGATTCCAAAACGCCTTCAGCCACTCGCCGCGCCGAAACTGATACTTCAGATAGTAGGCATGCTCCCATACGTCACAGCCGAGAATGGGATAGTTCCCCTCCATCAGCGGGTTATCCTGATTCGCCGTAGAAGTGACCTCGAGGGCCCCGGATTGGTTGCGGACGAGCCAAACCCAACCGCTGCCGAATCGGGCCAAGCCCGCTGCTTCGAACTTGCCTTGAAATTCCGCGAAACTGCCGAACGTGGACGCCAGCGCCTCGAGAAGCTTCCCCGAAGGCAGGCCGCCGGCGCGAGGAGCCATCATCTTCCAAAACATCGAATGGTTGACGTGCCCACCGCCGTTGTTGCGCACCGCGGTGCGAATCTTCTCCGGAATCGCGGCCAGATTCTGAATCAGCTCCTCGGGACTTTTTTCCGCCAATGCGGGGTGCTCTGCAAGAGCCTTGTTCAAGTTGCTGACGTACGCCTTGTGATGACCATTGTAGTGACAATCCATCGTCAGCGTGTTGACGTAGGGCTCTAACGCATCGAACGAATAGGGAAGTTGAGGGATCTCGTAGGGCATAGGGAATCCTCCTTATATGGGATAAATACCTCTCGACCGTTCGCCGACCGGCGTCCACCGAAGGACCTGCATTGCCGCAGCCTTCGGCGTGCCTCCTTCCCGAGGCCGCCCGTGCTCCGGTCTCTCAAGACTCCCTTCACTCAAACGTCAACGCCTGCGGAAAGGCAAGGACTTTTTCCTTTGGACCATCGGCAGTTCCCCGAGAACGGTCTCTTCCCGTCGCAGACCGACGCGCGAGAGCTATCGATGGACCAAAAGCGGCGTGCAAGCCTCTGGCTTTCGCCATGTGGGGAGCTTCAGAAACCGTTTGCCCCCCTCCCTTCGGGGAAGATAGAGTGCGCCGTGAAGCTCTGGGAAAAAGCCAAGAGTCGCTTGCTTGCGGAGACAAGCAGCATCTTCTGTTTCGGCATCGCGCTTCTCCTTCTGCTCAGTCTCGTTTCCTATCGGCCGAGCGATATCGCCTTCAATCAGTGGCCTCGTCCGGCGGAGGCGGCCAACGCGATCGGACCCGTGGGTGCGTACACAGCCTTTGCCCTCTACTCGTTCTTCGGACTCGGAGCCTTCCTGATCCCGTTTCTGCTCTTGACCGCGGGCTTGGCCTTCAGCCTCCAAGCACGAGTGGTCTGGAGACGCAAGCTCCTCTGGACGCTACTCTTCCTGATCGCGGCCGCGGGATTGTTCAATGTTCAGCCCTATTTCGGGGCCGAGTGGCGGGTGCGAGCGAACATCGGGAGCACCGGAGGCTTCGTCGGGGAGCTGCTCGACCGCGCCCTCCTTTCCCCGGCTCTCGGGAGGACGGGAAGCGAGATCTTTCTGGGCCTCGCCTGCCTCCTGTTGCTCATCATTCTCTACGAAGCCGAGCCGGTTCGCAGTCTCGTCCGTCTCGTGCATTGGGCCGAGGAGCGGTGGGCCTCCTATCGGGAAGAGCGCCTCCGGCGCGAGGGAGTTCGCGGCCAACTCGAGATTGCCGAGCGAAAACTCGCGGAAGAAGAGAAGCTACTCTCTCGGAAGATCTCCGGAAAGGAGAACCGCTTGGCCACCAGACGCGCGACGCTCGCCCCCGAGATCGTCGATGCGGCGGAGCGCACGCCGGCGCACACCCCTTCTCCGCCCATCCTCGATTCGATTCGCAAACGGCCGGAGGAGCCACTCCCCTGGGCGGCCGCCTCCACAGACTCGACGGACTATTGCCGCCCGCCCTTACGCCTGCTTCGGGAAAGTTCCGCTCCTCGCAAAGGCGGGCCCGGTGACGCCGATCTTCGAGCGACGGGAGAGCTCCTGGTGAGGACGCTCGCCAGCTTCGGCATCGAAACGACCCTTGGGACGATCACGAAGGGACCCACGGTCATTCGCTTCGAGCTCTACCCGGCGGAAGGAGTCCGCGTCGATCGGATCCTGAGCTTGCAGAGAGATGTCGCCCGTGCAACGCGGGCCGAAAAAATTCATATTCTGGCCCCGATCCCCGGAAAGGACAGCGTTGGGATCGAGATCCCGAATCCGAATAAATCAGCCGTGGTTCTCCGCGAGATTCTCGGGATTCCGGATTTTCAGCAGAGCCAAGCTCGTCTGCCGATCGCTCTCGGGAAAGATGTCTACGGAAACCCGCTGATCGCCGATCTCGCCGAAATGCCGCACCTGCTGATCGCCGGAGCGACGGGTTCGGGAAAATCGGTTTGCGTGAACTCGATTTTGCTCTCTTTGCTCTATCGCTTCGGACCCGAAGAGTTGCGCCTCATCCTGGTGGATCCCAAGCAGGTCGAACTGCAGATCTACAACGGCATCCCGCACTTGATCGTACCGGTCGTCGTCGACCCGAAAAAGGTGATTACCGCTTTCAAGTGGGTGATCGTCGAAATGGATAAGCGCTACAAGTTGTTGGCTGCAGCAGGCGTCCGTAACATAGCCGCCTACAACGCGCAGATGCGCAAAGGCCTCGCTTCTTCGCGGAAATCCTCCTCCGCTTCTGGGGAAGGACCCGGCGAAAAGGCCTCCGAGAGCGATTTGCCCCGCCCGCTCCCCGCCATCGCCGTAATCGTCGACGAGTTAGCCGACTTGATGCAGACGGCCTCCGCGGACGTGGAAGTCGCGATCGCGCGGCTTTCGGCAAAGGCCCGGGCGGCCGGGATCCATCTGATCGTCGCAACCCAAACGCCGCGGAGAGAGGTGGTGACCGGGGTCATCAAGGCCAACATTCCTTGCCGGATCGCTTTCCAGGTCAGCAGTTCGCTTGACTCCCGAGTGATCTTGGACGAAAATGGTGCAGAGAATCTTTTGGGAAAAGGGGATTTTCTCTATCTGCCTCCGGGCGTAGGGCAAGTGGTCCGAGGTCAGGGCGCATATGTCTCGGAAGAGGAGGTTGCCGAGGTCGTGGATTATGTTCGTGCCCAGGGAGGGCCAACGATGGAGAATGAGCTCCACGACCAGCTTTCCGGGGAATCTCCCACGAGCGACTTATCGGACTCGGATCGAGAGCTCGTCCAGAAATGCCTGGAAATCATCTGGCAAGAGAGACGAGCCAGCACTTCTCTCCTGCAGCGACGCTTACGGCTCGGCTACAATCGAGCGGCCTGGGTAATGGATCTTCTCCAAGATCGAGGATTGGTCGGCCCGGAAAACGGTGCCAAGCCTCGGGAAATCCTCGCCGATCTTGACGGCCCAGTCCCGACAGCATAAAGGCGTGCTCCGTCATGGCACTCGAAAAGAGGAAAAGGCTTCCCGGCGGGAAGAGCATCGGCCATCAGCTCCAAGAGGCCCGCGAGGCACTCGGCTGGAGTATTCAGACGGCTTCCAAAGCCACAAAGATCTTGCCAGAGCAGATCGCGGCTCTGGAGCAGGATGACTATCGCAGCTTTGCGGCTCCGGCCTATGTGCGCAATTTTCTTCGCACCTATTCGCGTGTTCTCCAATTAGATGAGAAGGCATTGCTCGATCAACTCGACCAGGCGTTTTGGCCGATGCGACGAGGTCCGTTTCCCACGGCGAAGCCGCTTTTGCTGATGGGTCGGGTGCAAGCCCCGAAGCGTCGCTGGATCACGCCCCAACTCGTGGCATTCTTGGTCGCGGCGGGACTCTTCGCCCTCATGTGCGCGGTCGGCGCTTACCGTGTCTACCAGGTAGCCTCGTACAGGAGAGCTCCATCCTCCGAACCGAAGGAAATTACCGGCCTGGAGCTTTCGCCGGAAGGACGGGCCGCCCGCCGTCCGGTCGGCGCGGAAATCCGAAAGCGGGAACCACTTCCTCCTCCGCCTCCGGAAGTCGTGGAGATCCGCCGGGCTCTCCCCGTGAATGCGGCCCCCTCGCAACCACCGGAGGTTGCCTCCCCTCCGGTCCGCATCGCCCGAGCGATTCCCGTTCACCCGGTCGAAGGACAGGGTAGCCCGGAGGAGGCGTCGCCGTCGTCTTCTCCGCCGCAGGCTCCCGTTGAGGAATCGCCGGAAGAAGAGGATACGAACGACCAAGAAACGAAGCCGGCAGAAGCTTCGGGTGCGGCCGCCCCCTCTTCCGTGGCTTTTCCCTCCGAGACGAAGGCCTACCACCTCGTGCTCCAAGCCAAGAAGGAATCGTGGGTGCGCGTCAATGTCATCGAGAATGGGCGCAGTCGGCAGCTTTTTGCGGGCGTCTTGCACGCCGGGGAGCGGAAGGAATTTCTCGGCCCCAAGTTCCAGATCAAGGTGGCCAACAGCGCTCTCGTCGACATCGTCCTGGACGGTCAGATGGTCTCCATGGCTTCCAACGCCTCTCCCTCGCAGGAACTCACTCTGCCGACTCCATGACCTCCTCCTCGCTTGAGGGGACCACCGTCGGGATGATTCCGCTCGGGTGTCCCAAGAACCTCATCGATGCCGAAATCATGCTCGGACGATTGGCGGAAGCGGGTGCGGCGGTCTCGTTCGAGCCGGCTTCGTCCGATGTTCTGATCATCAATAGCTGCGGATTCATCGACCCCGCAAAGGAAGAAGCGATCCGGACGATCCTCGCTTCCCATCGGGAGCGCGAGGTTTCCGGAAGGCTCCGGCAACAAAAGATCGTGGTTACCGGATGCCTCTCCCAGCGCTATCGCGAAGATCTTCCCTCTCTCCTTCCGGAAGTGGATCTCTTTCTCGGTCTCGATGAGGTCGACAAGATCGCCGAACATGTTTCCCATCTCCTCCTCCGGCCGGAAAAGAGCGCTCGTCGCGACGCGATCTCCCCGGATTCCCGATTTCTGCCCGACTTTTCCTCTCCTCGTTTTCCGCTCACTCCGAGCCACTTGGCCTACGTCAAGATCGCCGAGGGGTGCAATCACCCCTGCACCTTCTGCATCATCCCTCGGATCCGAGGTCGATTTCGAAGTCGGTCGATCGCCTCGATCGTTCACGAAGTGGAAGAGCTCATTGCCCGCGGCGTCCGGGAAGTCATTCTCATCTCCCAGGATTCGACCTATTTCGGCAGAGATCGCCTCCGAAACGAAAAGACCGCAAGCTCTCCTACGACCGACGGCACCCTCGCCGATCTTCTTCTCGCCCTCGACCGGATTTCGGGGGAGTTCTGGATCCGAGTTCTCTATACGCATCCCGCGCACTGGAACGACCGACTCATCGAAGCCTTTGCCGCCGCCCGCAAGGTGGTTCCCTACATCGACGTCCCGTTTCAGCATATTTCCGACGCAGTCCTCCGGCGGATGCAGCGGGGGACCTCCGAGGCGCAACTGCGCGAGCTGCTCGCCGCTCTTCGTCAAGGGATCCCGGGGGCAGCGGTCCGGACGACCTTCTTGGTCGGCTTCCCCGGAGAGAGCGAGGACGACTTTCAGAAATTACTCCAATTCGTCGGCGAAGCCCGCTTCGAACGGCTCGGCGTCTTCTCCTATTCGCAGGAGGAGGGAACCCGTTCCGCCGGGCTGGAAGGCCAAGTTTCCGCCGCCGAGAAAAAACGGCGGTGGCAAGAACTCATGGCACGGCAAAAAGAAGTCGTAAGGAGCCGCGCTCCCGAGAGCATCGGACGAAAGATCCGGGTGCTGGTCGATTTTCCCGGGCTCGCCCGATCCGCCGCCGACGCTCCGGATGTAGACGGAACGGTCTTCGTCTCCCCGAAGTTGCCTCCGGGGTCATTCGCCGATGTCGTCATCCAGGGAACTTCTGATTACGATCTGATTGCGAGGGAGGCCGGTCGTGCCCGTCGCGCGTGAAGTCTCCGGCTCCCCGCCGCCTCTCTCCGGTACAAATCCCTCCTCCGTTCTGACCCGATCGGAGCAAAGGAGAATCGCGGCCATTTGCCGCCGGCTCGCCGAGGCCTATCCGGAGACCCGACCAGCCCTCCACTACCGGAATCCGCTCGAGCTGCTGATCGCTACGATTCTTTCCGCACGCTGCACCGACCGGCAGGTCAATCGAGTGACCGCAGACATTTTCTCTCGATTCCCGGATGCGGCAAGTTATGCCGCCGCTTCTCAGGAAGAGATGGAAGAGGCCCTAAAACGTCTCGGCTTCTTTCGAAGCAAGGCGCGGCATATCCGTAGGACCGCTGCGATTCTCACGGAACGCTGGGGAGGCCGGGTACCGAAGACAATGGAAGAGTTGACGGAGCTGCCTGGCGTCGGACGCAAGACAGCCAATGTCGTTTTAGGAAATGGCTTCGGCCTGCCCCTCGGCATCGTCGTCGATACTCATGTCGCACGTGTCTCCTACCGGCTCGGTCTGACCGACCAGAAGCTTCCAAAACGAATCGAAATCGACCTGATGCAGCGAATCCCTCGAAGAGAGTGGATTGCGTTCAGTAACCGCCTCATCTTCCACGGCCGAAAACGCTGTCGAGCCCGCAAGCCGGATTGTCTTCACTGCGAACTCCTCTCGCTCTGTCCGCGACAAGGTCTTCCCCCGCTCTCCTCGTCGGCCGGCTGATCGGAGTTTCCAGTGGGCTTCGCAAGGTCCACGGCGGCGGTCACCCGCCAACCCGTGCGTTCCAGGCGCCCGAGTGCTTCCTCTTCTCCGCAGGGAACCAGGTCCATGACGAGATGGAGAGCCCGATAGCGAAGTTTTTCACTGATCGGCTGCACGTTGACCATCAGATTGTCCCGAACCCGTCCGGTCCGGATCATCGCAATGGTCGAGAGAAGGTTGAGCACCAGCTTCGTTGCCGTCCCCGCCTTGAGCCGAGTCGAGCCGGCGACGATCTCCGGACCGGTCGCCAGATCGATCGCAAGGCGAACACAGGGAGCAGGCGGGCGGTGCGGATTGCAGCTGAGAAGCATCGGGAAGGCTCCGAGGGAAGACGCTTGTTCGAGCGCGCCCAAAACGAAAGGAGTCCGGCCGCTCGCGGTAATCCCGAAAACGACGTCTCCGTCCCGGACGCCGCGGTCGATCAGGCTGCGAGCGCCCGCTTCTCGATCGTCTTCGGCCCCTTCCCTGCTCTGGAAAAATGCATCGGGCCCTCCGGCCAGAATGGCTTGCACTCGGTCGGGGGAGATACCGAAGGTGGGCGGCAGTTCGCTCGCATCGAGTGCTCCCAATCGCCCGCTCGTTCCGGCACCGACATAGAAGAGCCGCTTTCCTCCCTGCAAAGCGGCCGCCACGGCTT
>NZ_CABFUZ020000082.1 GCF_902143385.2 Methylacidimicrobium cyclopophantes | reverse complement strand
GGCGGTCTCTCCGCCGAGGGTTTTGGTTTCTGCGGCACGCTTTTGTCGCTCCAGGGTTCGGATGGGGAGCTTCAAACGGAACGGCTTTCGGCGATGGCGGCTCTCAGCCGCTCAACGTTGGCGGCCGTCTTGCCTTTGAATACGGCCGACCCGGCGACGAGAACCGTGGCTCCCGCCCGGACGATTTCCGCGGCGTTTTCGGCTTTTACGCCCCCATCGACTTCGAGCCAGGCTTCGGAACCGATCTCATCAAGCATACGGCGCAGCCGACGAATCTTGTCCGTGCTCGCGGGGATATACTCTTGGCCGCCGAAGCCCGGGTTGACCGACATCACGAGGACAAGGTCGAGATACCGGAGGATCTCCTCGAGATCGACCAAAGGGGTTGCCGGATTGAGAGTGACGCCCGCCTTCGCGCCCAATTCCTTGATCGCCTGGACTGTTCTATGGAGGTGAGGACAAGTTTCGACATGGACGGTGACGATATCAGCTCCCGCTCGAACGAAATCGGCCAGATACCGTTCCGGTTTTTCGATCATTAGGTGCACGTCGAGGAGAGCCCCCGCCTCGGCGCGCAGCGGGCGGAGAGCCTCGACGATCAGCGGGCCGATCGTGATATTCGGCACGAAGTGGCCGTCCATCACGTCGATATGAAGCCAATCGGCTCCGGCTTGGAGCGCCTCGCGGGCATGGGCCGCCAGACGCGCGAAGTCGGCGGATAAGATCGACGGAGCCAGCTTGACGGCGGAATCTCCCCGCTTCTGCTTCGCCGGCCTCGTTGGAACTGTCATCTTTGCCTCCTTGCGTCCTCCTCGAATGTGTGGAAATCGGCACAATAGCAGACCTACGACACAGCAGAATAGACCTTTCTGAAACCGGCAGTGGAAGAAAAAAAGGGGAACGGCCCGCCAAGGCCGTAAGTTCCGACCTTGCGCTCTTCGAGTCGGCCTGTGCATTTTGATGACCGAGTCGTGGATAGCGAATTTGCCATTGGGACGCCGAAGAAGCTGATGGAAGATCAGGCCCTGGTCCTGAAGCGCGGGGATACCTTCGGCGTTTTCAATCCAGCGGGAGACGTAGATGCTCGGCTGCGGCCCGCCGAAGGGCTCTTTCGCGCGGATACTCGCTTCCTCTCCCGCTTTCGTTTCCTGCTGGGACGAACGGAGCCCCTCCTGCTCAGTTCCCACTTGGGCGGACTGGAGGCGGGCGCGAGCATAGACCTCACCAACGTCGATCTTCCCGAGGGAAATGGACGTCTTCCGCTTTCGAGCCGGACGATCCATGTGCTGCGCAAGAAGAGAATGTATGATGGGGGGTTTCGGGAGGAGCTGCGGCTTCATAATTACGGTTCCGAAACTGTCGTGCTCGACTGCACATTTCTCTTTGAGGCGGATTTCGCCGACGTCTTCGAGGTGAGGGGGAAGGGGCGTTCGAAACGAGGAAGGTTGAGAAAGCCGCGGATACGCCCTTCCACGGTCACTCTCGGATATCAAGGGGTCGACGGAGTCGAGCGCACCACCCGGCTCGTCTTTTCCCCGACGCCGACGGAGTTGGGAGCGAAGGCCGTTCGCTACGATTTTCCGTTGCAGGTGGGGGGAGAGCAGAAGATCGAGATCGACGTCGAGTGCTTCGCCCAACCGGAGCCGAAGCTCTTCATCCGCAGCATGCCGAGCCGGACCAAGAAGCGGGAGGGGCATCTGCGTCGGTATCTCGGCCAAGCGGCGATTCGGACTTCGGATGAGCATATCCAGGAATGGATCGATCAGGCTCGGGCCGATCTCGAGATGCTGGTGACGCCCACTCGGGAAGGGCTTTATCCCTTCGCGGGAGTCCCTTGGTTCAGCGCAGTTTTCGGCCGTGACGGAATCCTGACCGCCTTGCAGTACCTGTGGCTGGATCCGCATCTTGCGCAGGGAGTTCTGCGGTTCTTGGCGGCACATCAGGCCAAAGGGGAGGAGGAGGGGAAGATCCTCCATGAAATGCGGCAGGGAGAGATGGCGGCGACCGGGGAGGTTCCTTTCGGTCTCTATTACGGAAGCATCGATGCGACGCCCCTCTTCGTGTTCCTGGCGGGGGCTCTCTATGCACGCACCGGCGACAAAAGGATGGTTGAGCGGCTTTGGCCGCATATCGACCTTGCGTTGCGATGGATGGAGACTCGAGGCGATCGGGATGGCGACGGCTTTCTCGAATATGCGCGACCGCCGAAGGGTCAAGGCCTTTGGAATCAAGGCTGGAAGGACAGCGACGATGCGATCTTCCATGCCGACGGGCGGATCGCGGAAGGTCCGATCGCTCTTTGCGAGGTGCAGGGCTATGCCTATGCCGCCTGGGAAAGTGCCGCCCTTCTCGCGCGTGTGCTAGAGAAATTCGAGGCGGCCCGCGAGATGCAACGGAAGGCGGAATGGCTGCGGCAGCGGTTCGAGGAGAAGTTTTGGTGCGAGGAGCTCGGCACTTATGCCCTCGCCTTGGATGGGAATAAGGAGCCTTGCCGTGTCGCCGCTTCCAACGCGGGGCACGCCCTTTTTTCGGGAATCGCTTCGCCTCATCGAGCTCGGCGC
Organism: Methylacidimicrobium cyclopophantes; assembly: GCF_902143385.2. Taxonomy (GTDB): domain Bacteria; phylum Verrucomicrobiota; class Verrucomicrobiia; order Methylacidiphilales; family Methylacidiphilaceae; genus Methylacidimicrobium; species Methylacidimicrobium cyclopophantes. The sequence continues at coordinate 23,657 of NZ_CABFUZ020000082.1, read as the reverse complement.
GTGGCGGAGCTCCTCCTCGGGCCCCGTTTTTTCAGCGGTTGGGGCATTCGGACGTTGGCCGAGGGGAGCCCCCGCTACAACCCGATGTCCTACCATAACGGTTCCGTCTGGCCGCACGACAATAGTCTCATCGCGCTCGGTTTGGCGCGCTACGGGTTGTCGGCCGAACTGCGCAAGCTGGCGGAGGGTCTCTTCTGCGCGCTCGATTACTTGGAGGATCACCGGCTTCCGGAGCTCTTCTGCGGTTTCCCTCGGCGGCCGGCTTCCGCGCCCGTACGGTATCCGATTGCTTGTCGTCCTCAGGGATGGGCCAGCGGCAGCCTGTTCGCTCTTCTGGCGGCCTGTTTGGGCATCCGATTCCACGCGGAAGTCGAGGAGATCCGGTTCGAGAAGCCCGTGCTTCCGATCCAGGTGGAGGATCTACTCCTGCACGGGCTCACTTTGAAGAAATCTTCCGTCGATGTGCTCTTTCGCTCCCATATTCGAGATGTGGCGATGAATGTCGTTCGTCGGAGAGGCGGCGTTTCGGTCGTCCTCGTCAGTTGAGAGATCGAGTTGCGCGGATCGGTTGACGAAGTTTTGAAAAGACTGGCGATTCGCGAGTGGAAGAAGAGAATGGATCGGCCGCTCGGTAAGCGGAAGAGAGCGATTCGGTAAAGGAGGGAAGGAACGGTTTTGGGAAGCGGGAAAATGAGCGAACGGCCCATCCTGATCGAGGAAAAGAGTGCAAAGGGAGGCTTTCGTCTCGGCTACGCCACCCTGAGCAATCCGGCTTCTCTCAACGCCGTTTCGGTGGAAACGGAGGAGGCGCTCGACGCCGCACTCTCTTCCTGGGCGGAGGATCCCGGCATCGTCTGCGTGGTGCTCTCCGGAAGCGGGGAGAGGGCGTTTTGCGCCGGCGGAGATCTTAGAAGGATTTATCAAGCCATCCGATCCGGGGACACCGGCTACGCCGGGCGATTTTTCGTCAAGGAGTATCGCGTCATCGGCAAGATCCACTTTTTCCCGAAGCCGATTCTTTGTTGGGGAGACGGGATTGTCTACGGCGGAGGACTTGGGCTTCTTGTCGGGGCGAGTCATCGGGTTGTCACCGAGAAGAGCCGCTTGGCGATGCCGGAGATCTCGATCGGGCTCTTTCCAGACGTCGGGAGCAGTTGGTTCCTGGGACGAATGCCCGGGCGCATCGGTCTCTTTCTCGCCCTCACCGGGCTTCCCTTTCACGCTGCCGACGCCCTCTTCCTGAAGCTGGCCGACTATTTCCTGCCCGCCGAGGAAAGAATGTCGGTCCTGGAGGAGAGGCTCCCGAGCCTCTCTTGGAGCGGGCATGCAGAGCTGGATCGGATGCATCTCTCCCGATCCTTGCGAGAGTGGGCGCGGCCGTGGCGGAGCTCGATCGGGTCCCCGCGGACTCGGCTCGAGTTCGATCGCATTCAATTCCTTACGGAAGGCGAAACTCTACTCGAGATCGTAGAGAGGATCGCGGAGGGCCCGGTTACGAGCGATCCCTGGTTTATCCAAGGCGCGGAAAATCTGGCATATGGGTGTCCGCTTTCCGCATGGCTTATCTGGGAGTTGGCTCGGCGGACGACCCGGATGTCCCTCAAAGAGGTGATCCGGCTCGAAACGATCGTCGCCCACCAGTGCGGAGCGCATTCCGATTTTCCGGAAGGGATTCGCGCCTTATTGATCGATAAGGACAAACGGCCTCGGTGGAGCGATGGAAGCGTTGCCGAGGTCCCGATCCAAAAAATAGAAGAGCACTTTTCGGCGCCTTGGCCTTCGGACGAACACCCCTTGAGGGATCTGTGAGATCGTCCGGGCGACCGTCGTCCCGTCCGGAAAGAGGGCGGATGCGGATCACTTTCCTTGCCGTTTTCTCGGTTCTCGCGCGCCCAAAAGCCCAAGGAGGGCTCCGCTGCCCAAGAGAACGATCGGCAGGAAGCTCAACGCATTGCAGCCCAAGAGCCAAAGGAAGACCGTCGCGGTCGTCCCCATGAGCAAGCCGCCCAGAATCGGTCGTTCCAAGACCATCCCGGCCCCTACCAAGGCCGTAATCGGGACGACGACGCTGAGGAGCTTGACTCCCGTGGCGGAAGCTGGATATCCGGATTCGGCCAAGCTCGCCAACCCGTAGCCGAGCAATCCGTAAGCGACGGAGGCGAGTCCGCCGATCAAACCAACGACTAGGGCGCCGACTCTCACGATTTCGTTCCCTTCTTGGCCGCCGAGTTTTCCTGCCGCAAGCCGAAAGAAGAGCCCCTGCGGGAAATCCCTCCGGCAGAGGAATGGCTCTTCTCCTGCGGACGCCTTCCGATGCCCTTCGCACGACTCTCGCATGGTTCGAACTTCGTGAGAGATGGCCGGTCGAAAGGCGGAAAGGTTCCTGTTGCCTCCCCTTTTCGAGGAAACGCGTGCGATTCAGCGGACGGCTTCGAAGAGCCCAGCCGCACCCATGCCGCCGCCGACACACATCGTCACGAGCCCGTATCGGTCGCCGGTTCGTCGCAGTCCGTGCACGAGCGTAACCGTCCGAATCGCGCCGGCAGCGCCGAGCGGATGGCCTAGGGCGATCGCGCTGCCCATGGGGTTGAGCTTCCGCTCGTCGAGCCGCAGTTCCTGCATGACGGCGAGCGACTGAGCGGCAAAGGCCTCGTTGAGTTCGATCCAGTCGATTTCCTCGAGGCGGACCCCGGTAACGCGCAGCAGCTTGGGGACGGCTTCGATGGGACCGATGCCCATGATCTCGGGAGGAACGCCGGCGACGGGGAATCCGAGGAATCTAGCGAGAGGCTTGAGTTCGAATCGGGCGATCGCCCGTTCGCTTGCCAGGATGACGCGAGCGGCTCCATCGCTCGTCTGGCTGCAGTTTCCCGCGGTAACCGTCCCGTTGGCACAAAACACCGGCTGGAGCTTGGCGAGCGCTTCCGCCGAGGTGTCCCCAGACCTTCATCGGCCGAAATAGTTCCTCTTCTGCTCTTCGGTATCGGCCACGCGGATCGTTTCCCCCGCCAACCCATTGACGGTCAAGGCGGTGGCGGTTCCCGTTCAGGCCCATCCCAATTCCTCGCAAATGATCGCTTCTTCCACGGGGCCCAGGCCGGAATCACCGTATTCGCCGGGCACGAAGAGGTTGAGAAGACCCAAGGAAAGCGCCTTGCGATACATTTCCGCGGGAAATCGTTCTTCCCGATCGTGTCGGGCGGCCGCCGGAGCAATCTCTTTTTCGAGCGAAGTCGCGCGCAAGATCGCGGATCATCCTTTGGTCGTCACCTAAAGCGAAAGTCATTGCAATACCGTTGTGCACGGTAGCGCCGGCTTGCATGATATGTCAATTCCGGGCGGGGAGTGGCTTTCCGACAGGAGGGGCCTTGCCGGAACGGAGTTTCCTTTGCGAGGATGCGGGGCAAGGTTGCTGGAGTGGCCGGCGGAGGCCGTTCGGAGGCGGGCGATAACGTCCGCGAGGAAGCCGGCTGTGGAATGGTGAGCGCGCAGCGGAGGTTTGCGGCGAGAAGCAGGGAGATGGGGATGGACAGCCTCGAGCGAATGGCGGCCGATTGGAATGCCTCCGACTTTTGCCGGAGCTTTTCCGTCGAGATTCTCGAGCTCTCCCCTGGAGCTTCCCGCGCCGCACTCCATGTGGAAGAGCGACATAGGCGGCATCGGCTCATCCCGTCGATCAGCGGGGGCTCGATCGCCTATTTCTTCGACGCCGTCCTGGGTGCCGCCGTGAGTACGGTTTGCGGCGAGGACGTGCGCGATATTCTGACCGTGGAGCTTCAGATCCAATTTCTTCGGCCGCTGATCGCCCGCAGGCGAGCCACGGCGGCCGGTTTCGTCGTCCGCAAGGGGAGGAATCTTGTCTTCGTTCGAGGCGAAGCTTTCGATGAAGCGGGAAAGCTCTCATCGACGGCCACGGGCATCTGGGCGCTGATCCGCGGTGGGGCGAGGACACTGGTGTCGGAGGAGAGGGCGTGAAGTTTCTGATCCCGATTAAGCGGGTTCCCGATCCAAATGTCCGGATTCGCGTAAAAGCCGATGGCTCGGGTAGAGAAACGGAGGGGCTGGCCTTTGCCATCAATCCATTGGATCTCACCGCCTTGGAGGAAGCTCTCCGGATCCGCGAACGGTAAGGAGAAGGAGAGATTGTCTGCGTTTTCCTGGGCACGGAAGAATGCTTGGAGCAGCTCCGCTATGCGGCCGCCATGGGAGCGGACCGCCTCGTGTGGATCGACGGACCCGCCGAATCCGAACTGCTTTTGACGGCGCGTGTCTTGGCGGCTTTCTGGGGAGAAGTGAAGCCCGAGTTGACGATTCTTGGAAAGCAAGCGATCGATGACGATTACAACCAGACGGGGCAAATGATGGCCGCCTTGCTCAACCTTCCGCAGGCAACCTTCGTGAGCAAGCCCGAGCTCGTCGATGGCCGATGTCTCTGTTCGCGGGAGACCGATGGCGGGTTGGAGCAGATAGATCTCGGTCCTCCTTCCGGCGGTCGTCACTACCGATCTGCGCATCGATGAGCCGCGCTACGTGTCTTGACCCGGGAGTCTCAAGGCAAAGCGGAAGCCGATCGAAGAGCGCAATCTCCGCGACCTAAAAGTCGAAGCCGCCCGCAAGCTGCATCTCGTGCGCCTCGATCCGCCTCCGGCGAAAAAGCCAGGCATTCGGGTCTCATCGGTGGACGAGCGGATCGAGAAGCTCCGCAACGAAGCGAAGGTCATCTAGGAGCCCATCGGCAGGAAGGGGAAATGCGAAACATTCTGGTCTTGTTGGAGCACGAGGGCGGACGGTTGAGGCCGACGTCGCTCGCCGCCGTGAGCTTCGCCCAGAAGGTCGGAAAGGATCTCTCCTCTTCCTTCCTCCTCGTTCTTTTCGGAACGAATCTGGAGGGCGGTTGCTGCCACCGTGCGCATGTTCGGTGCCGAGGCGATCTTGCTCGCGGATCACCCCTCCTTGGAGCACCCGTTGGCGGACCGATACGGGGTTTTGCTCGCCGACCTCGTGAGGGAAGAAGGGGCGACTCTTCTTTGCGCGGCTTCGTCGACCTTTTCTCGGGATCTCTTGCCCAGGGCGGCTGGCCCACTCCAAGTTCCGATGCTCAGCGACGTCACCGGCGCGGCGGCAGATGGAGACGCCTTCCTCTGCCGGCGAGCCATCTTTGCTGGCAACGGGGTTGCCACCGTCCAGATGGAAGGGCCGGTTTGCCTGATGACCCTGCTTCCGGCGGCTTTCGGACTGCCGGAGCAAAAAGGGCCCGAGTCGCCCGTACGTCACGTCGCTCTCGAAGAGGCGGCTCTTCCGAGGGGCACGGAGTTCGTCGGAAGAAGCGTTCTCCCGGCGGGCGGACGGCCAGATGCGACGGAAGCCTCGATCGTTGTTTCGGGGGGAAGAGCTTTTCGCTCCCGCGAAGAGGTCGAGAAGCATGTCGGGGGATTGGCGGACGCGCTGGGTGGGGTGGTCGGATCGACGAGGGCGCTCGTCGACGCTGGAATTACTCCCAACCCCCTCCGGATCGGGCACACGGGAAAGAATGTGGCACCGGAGCTTCCCCTCCCCTAGGGATTTCGGGCGCGGTGCAACATCTGGCCGGGATGAAGGAGAGCCGGGTGATCGTTGCGATCAACCGGGATCCGGAAGCGCCGATTTTTTCGGTGGCGGACTACGGTCTGTTAGGGGATGTCCATCAGCTCGTTCCCGAACTGACCGAGAAGTTGCGGAATCTCCGAGCTGCGGGCCTTCCCATTCGGAATGAGATCCGGATCGGCGGCGGGCGTCGACTTCGCCATTCTGGGCAACGAGGAGCGCTGCAATGGAGAGTCGTCTCGGCGGATGGGAGAGGAGTTTCTCTTCCAGGAATTGGCGGGAGAGAATCGCCGGACTCTGGAGAGATATTCATTCCGCCCCATCGTGACCCATTGTCCCCATTGCGGGAACACCTTTCGGCGGGACTATCCCCAGATCGGCGCGCGCTTCGAGATCGTGCATCATTCGGAGCTTCTGGTCGATCTCCTTCGGAAAGGAAGGCTCGGAGGCAGGGGAAGCCCGAGCCAGGCGGCGGATGCGATCCCTTACCATGATCCTTGTTATTTGGTTCGAGTGAGCGGAGTGGAGGAAGCACCGAGGGATCGCCTCTCCCATCGACTTGCCGGACCTCTCCGCGAGATGGGGAGAAGGCGAAAGAAGACCTTTTGCTGCGGGGCCGGAGGGGAACGGATGTGGATGGAGGAGGACCCCCGCCGGTAGGTTTCCGCGTTGCGCGCCCAAGAAGCATTGGTGACGGGAGCAAGGACGGTCGGGGTGGGATGCCCGTTTTGCTTGATTATGCTGGGTGATGCCGTCGCCGCCCAGGATCCCGGCGCGAGGCCCCTGGATATCGCGGAGATTCTTGCCGAAAGGCTCGGGCTCGACCGTGGGAGGCTTTCTTGAGGACCGAGGAAATCTCGTTGCTTTTGCGCCGGCCCACGCTTTCTTTCAAATCCGTGAAGGGTGCGAGTCAGGGAGAGAGCGTCGATTGTTGCGACAAGAGAGTTCCTTCACCGCTCTCTGTGCGCCATCTTCACCATCAGCGGCGGGTCTGCTCGATTTGGAGAAGGGTGACTCGGGTGATCGTGGGGCAGGAGACGGCTGTGCTTCGCGGTTTGATCGGCTCTCTTTCTGTCTTTCAACCCAACGTGGGAGGTTTTCCGGCGAACGGGCATTGTACGTTTATCGGTCTCCCTGGGACAGGGAAGAGCACCATGGCGTCGGTGCTGGCCCAAGCGATCGGCGGCACCTTCAGCCGCGTTCAATGCACCGCGGATCTGCTGCCGAGGGATTTCACGGGAAGCTTCGTCGAAAAGGAGGGAAGACTCGTTTTCGAAAAGGGGCCTCTCTTCTCCAACGTTGTTCTCTGCGACGAATACAACCGAGCTCCGGAAAAGGCGCGCTCCGGAGTGTTGCAGGCGAAGATCGAGGGCTTCGTCTCGGTCACCTTCGGAGAGGAGCGCTCTTTCTCTCTTCCCCGGCCGAACATAATCTTCATGACCCTCAATCCGATGGAGGTATCCGGTCTTTACCAGATCGGAGATGCCGATCGGGATCGGTCGTTATTTCAGATCTTCTTCGCTCCGCTCCGGCAGGAGGAGCGGATTCGGCTTTTGGAGCGTGCGGAAGGCTTTCTCGATGCGGGAAACGTGGAAGAAGAAGCAAGGGAGGCTCTCACTCCCGAGGAGTTCGAGGAGATCCGGGCGTTTATCTGGTCGGAGGTGAGGGCCGGCGGTTTGCTGAAGGAGTACTTGGTGCGGCTCACCGAGGTGGAGTATCTGGAAGCGAGATTGGAGCCTGTCCGGCGCGAGTTGGAGACTCTGGCCGGCATCTCCCTTTCTTCTCTTTTTTCGGGGTATTTGGCGGAACGGCCGGCCTTGGGGTTGCTCGGAGCATCGAAGGTAGTTGCTTTTCTTGGAGGAAGCGAGGCTTACGAGGCGGGACGATCCCCCCGGCTTTGGGTCACTCCGTCTGACGTACGGGAGATTTACGCGGATGTTATGAACCATCGAATCCGTCTTTCGGAAGAGCTCGAAGTGCTCTGCCCAAAGCTGGCACCGCGACTTCTCGAGAGGCTGCCGGAGCGGGATCGCCGAAGTTTTCGGAGCCTTTCGGCGCTTTTGCCCCGGGAGATCGTCGTTCGGTACTTGTTGCAGGAAATCGTCTCCCGAGTGCCGGATCTTGAATAGAATGCCATGTCTCAGATTCCATTCGGCTTCTTCCCGCGGCGACGGCTCTTCTCGGCGGTGTCCGGGGGATGGCCGGCCAATCCTGCTCCGGGAGGAGCAGAATTCGAAGCCTTTCGAGAAGCCCGCGCCGGGGAGGATGTCCGATGGATCGATTGGCTCGGATCTCGTCGTTCGGGAGAGAAGCTCGTGCGGCTTGCCGAGGAAGCGCGGGCTCCAGGTCTTCTTTGGATGGTGGTAGGCCACGGTGGGGAATCCTTTCGGCTCGGCGAGCTCGTGATCTCGCTCGTGAAGCTCCTATCAGAAGAAATCGTCTATTCGGATCCCGAGAGTCGGATTGGGCTCGTGGCCATGCTGGGCTCGAAACCGCTCCGCGAACCCATGCACTCTGGATCTGCTTGGAGAGAGCGCATTTTGACGAAGCTGGAACATGCGTTGCGAAGAGAGGAAGTATTTGGAGGTGAGCTTTTCCCCCTGCGGGAAGCGGGACGACCGTGGCTGCCCTCGGCTTCGACGGTTGTCCTCCTGGTTCCGATTAGCCGCCTTTTTTTGGATGACGACTTCGCTCATTCCCTCTCTCGGCTGCGCGCTCCCGGAAGAGAGGTGATTCTCTTCGCGCTGGCCGGCCGATGGGAATTGCGGTTGCCGTCCGTTCCGTCTTCCTGGACCTTTCGGGATTCCTCGGGTTCTTCCCTTCGGGTCCCTCTCGGCTCCCGCCGGTTCCGGGAACGTTTCGCCTCTCATGCCTCGGCGCGGTTGCGAGAGCTCTCGGGCAGGCTTGCTTCTTTAGGCTTCCGGCGAACTCTCGAATGGGAGGTTGTTCAGGAAGGGGATTCACTGAGCGAGCAGATTAGGAAGATGGCGGCCCTTCGGCGGAGGATCTTGGCGTGAAGGCGGCAGGGAAAGGCGCGTTCGGGCTTGCGGTATGGATCGCGGTTTCGGCTCTTCCCTTTTTGGGCAACGCCGCCTCCGAGGATGGAGGCAAAAACGAAACTCTCTTCTTCTTCGACCGGGAGATGCACTTTTGTGCCGCACGCCCCCTTCCGCGGCTCTACGTGGAGATCCGGCGCGTCCTGCCCGTTGGCTCTCGTGAATGGACGGAGGCCTGCAAGGCCGCCTTGGGAGAACTCTGGTCGGAGAAAATCGAGCCCTACGGGGCCGGCCTTCTCGTCACTCTGTCCGGAAACCCTCGACCCGAAGAGGTGGTTGCAACCGCGGCCGCATTACGGAATCGGGATTCCGTTCGGTTTGCCTATCCCTTGGTGGAAACGGCGGCAGGCCCCTGCGTCCCTCTTCCCCGCGTCGAGTTCTCCTTCGATCCACGGCTCTCATTGCAGGAGAGAGACCAGATCTGCCGGACTGTCGAAGAGAACCTGCACGATCTTTTCGGATCGGGATGGACGGGCCGAGTGGACAAATCGGGGGAAGGCAAGGGGATCGTGCTCGGGGTGCCGGATCCGTTTCTGGTGGCCCGCCGGCTTGCGCTCTCTCAGGCAAAAGGGATTCGTTGGGCTCTCCCTTCGCTGGAGACGCTGCGCAATCCGGTGGAGATGACGGCGGCTCTCGTGCGTCCCGGAGGAGAAGAGGCTCAGAGCATGGCTGTTCTCTTGGGAAACAGAATCGAGCTCCGCTTGACGGTGCGCGTGGGTCCGACCGCGCAAATCGATCGGGATGCCCCTCTGCGGAGTCTCTCTGAGCTTGCCATCCGGTCGACGCGCGGAGATGCCCTGCTCCCGGCCTTCCTGGAGCGCGGAGAGCCGAGGGAAGAAATTCGGGGAGAGAGACGAGAGATCCGGCTACCGCTGCGATTCTATCACACGGGGGAATTTCGGATCGAACTGGGATCGATCCCCTATCGGGAAGGGGACCGCCCGATTCGCTCGACGCAAAGTCCCGCTCTTACGCTGAGGGTCGTCGGCTTGGCCGGGGAGGCTGTCACGCTCCATCCACTCAAATGGTTCGCTGGCTGGTCGGGGCAGACGAGGCCGGTTCGTGGGAAAGAACAGGGAGGGCCTTGGCTCCTTCTCGGATTGGGGCTCTTGCTCGTAACGGCCGGCGGCTGGCTCGCCTGGACGAGCTGGACCGAAGACAGGATCCGCGGGCGAAGCTCGGAATCGGGGCCGGCCAAAGTCTCCGAGGCCGCCGAGTGGGTCCGGCGGGCAAGGGAACGCTGGGAGCAAGAGGAGGATCTGGCCTCCGTCCGAAAGCTCGCGTGGCGGCTTCTGGAGAAGAGCCGAGCCGGAGAGGCTTCCGCGTCGTCCCGAGAGATCTGCCTCTCTCTCTTGAAAGAGAGCGAAGCGGTCTTTGCCGACGGGACGTGCGAGGAAAGTTTCGAAACTCCCGGGAGAAACGAGGTGACGAATCTCTTGCGCTTACTCGAGAGAGAGGTGCGGGAAGAAGCCAAACGCTGAGGAGGACAATGGGCTGGTATCTTGCGGCGCTTCTCGGACCGATGGCCCTTTGGCTTGGACTTTGGCGGCAGAGCCGCGCGCGCGCCGCAGCCTGGACCAGCCATACGGGGCTCGCGCTTTACCGGGAGGCGCTGCTGGTCCTACCCCGTCGATGCAGGGCTCGATGGATGCTCGAGGATCTTCTGCCGCTCCTCTTCCTCTTCGCGGCGTGGGCGGCGTTTCTTTCGGCGGCTTGGCGGATCGGCGCGCGTCGAGAGTTGGCGCCGGCCTCCGATTGGCAGAGACGGCTTGTCCTTGTCGACGATCTTTCCGGAAGCATGCAGGGGAAAAAAGAAGAAAGCCTGCGCCGGGCGAATCTCCGTTTTTTGGCCGCAAGTCGGGTACCGGAAGGCCGGCGCATTCGCTTCGGCTTGATCGAATTTTCAGGAAGCGCCGCGGTTCGCCTCCCCTTGGTGCCTCTGGGACGTAGCGGAGACGAGGGAGAGTTGCGCGACCGGCTGGAGCGTATCGTTCAATCGGTCAGCACCAAGGATCCGGGCATGGGGATGGGTACCGAACTTGGGATGGGCATTTGGGCCGGGTTAGAGGCGATCGTGAGATCGGGCCGATGGGAAGATGCAGCGCTGCTTCGGCGGTGGAGAGCAGAGCGGGAAGCGCTGGAGAGAGGATCGGCGATGTCGGATGAGAGGGCTTTACGCGAAAGCTTCGGCGATCATGCGGATGCCGCGATCGTCGCCTTTACGGACGGCATGGTGCGTAACGAAAGCTTGCCGGCCGCCCGAGTTCTGGAATTGGCTCGTGCGCTCCATGTTCGTACCTACTGCTTGAGTGTCGAGGATCTGCCCGCCGAGGTGGCGGCGAACGCCTATCGCACGATGACGCGGATCGATCCGGAGAACGAAGAAAGCTTTCAGGGTCTCTACGAGGAGATCGCCCGCAAGGAAACCCGGCCCCGGTTGGAGTGGAAGGTTGCGGAGCGGAGCCCTTGGGAAGGGCCGTTTTTCGGCTTCGCCTGCGGGGCTCTTGTCGGCTTCGCCTGGTTCCGGAATCGGGCAATCGCTCGAGGGCCGTAGCGAAGCTTGGGAAACAATCGCTTTATGAAACTCGATCTCGTTGCGAATCGTCGAATCCGGATTGGTTGGCTTCTCCTGGGCATGGGGATTCTTTGCGTTTTGACCGGCCTCTCTTGGCAATGGGTGGCGATTCGGCGAGAAAGACAGGAGCGGGAGGCGGAGGCCATGCTCGAAAAGAGAGTGGCTGAAGCCCGTGTGGCAGTCGCACATCTTCGGGAAGCGGCTTTGAGCGGAGAGGGACTTTCGGAGGCGGGCCGTCGATTTCAAGATTGCATCGAGGAGCTCTCCCTTCCCGAAGCGGCTCGTCGAGGCATTGCTCGGGAAGCTGCCTGGAACCTCTTGCAAAAGGCGGCAAATCTTGCCGCCGAGGCGTCGGTTTATCGTCGGGAGGAGCCCGACCACCCGTATTTGGCCGAGCTCCTGAGCCGTCTCCGGGCTTTGCGGACCGAGGCCTTCCCGCTGTTGACGGCGGGACTCCCTCCCGCCGGAATTCCCGATGCGGAGCAGTGTCGCCCGAGGATCTTTTATGCCAAGGGGCTTTTGGATGCTTGGATTGCGGATCTGGAAAACGATACGCAACGACAGGTCGAGAGCTGGTTCGCCGCCGTTTCCGAGATGGAGGCCGCTCTTCGGGAGGCTCCGGAAGATCCTTGGACCATAGAAAATTTGGAAGTACTCGGCTCGACCTTTTATTCCACGCTCGGTCATGCGCAAGTGAAGGAAGGAGAAGAGAGACCGAGCCGAAAGGAGATGCAGAATCCGGCGGAGGCTCCGCCTCTTCCGCAACGGCAGGGCCATTCTCCCGCCGTTTCCAAGGGGAAGATGTGATCGGATCGCTTTTCTTGCGGGTCGAGAACGTCTGGGGCCTCCTTCTGCTCGGAGCTTTGCCGCTGATTCTGGGGTGGCAGTGCCAACGGGCCCGAGCTCTCGCGAAGGAGCGATTGGCGGTGGACCCGAGAGAGGAAGCGCACCATTGGCCGAGGCAAGGTCGTCGTTGGGAGACGGTATTTCTTTGCGTCGCGGTGCTGGCCGCCGCTGCGGGTGCGGCCGGCCTGCGCTGGGGTTGGAAGCTTCCCGTCGCCGACTGGCACCGGTGCGAATTCTGGCTGTTGCTCGATACTTCCCTGTCGATGCGTGCCCAAGACGGATCGGGTGAGGGGGATCGCAATCGCTCCTTCTCACGGCTCGAATGGGCAAAAGGGCTCTGTTCGGAGCTATTTGCAAGGTTTCCGGGAGCGCGGTTTGGGATTGTCCCTTTCGCGGGCGATGCCTCGGTGCTTTCGTTGCCGAGCACGGATCGTGACGAGTTCCGCTATTACCTGGAAACGGCGTCCTCCGTGCCGAAGGCGAGCGGGACCGATCTCGTCGAACCCTTGAGCCTCCTCGCTTCGGAATGGGCCCGGAATTCCCCGTCCGGACCGATGCCGGTCCTCGTCCTGCTCTCCGATGGAGGGAAGGAAGAGGGGAAAGAGGTCCCGATCGCCAAGATCGTCGAGACCGCGAAAGAGATTCAGGCCCTTTCTCCTCGAGTCCTTTTCGTTTGCCTTTCCATAGGCGGGGAACGCGGGGCGGTTGTGCCCTGGGGATCCGTTGCGGAAAAGCTCCCCGGCGCGGAAGAGTTCCGATCGACCGGGGGGTTTCGGACCGCGCGTTTCGATCCGCCCTTGGAGTCGGTTGCCCATTCGACCGGCGGGCTTTTCTTTCGAGCGAAGGAAAGCTCCGCGGATACAATTTGCCGGGCGGTGGAGCAACGGTTGGAAAAGAGCGGTTTGCATCCGGAGCGGAAAGCGGCATCGGGCGGATCTGGAGGGAGCTGGGGTTGGGCGACGCTCGGGCTCGTTTCTCTTTTGTTGTTGACCACTCTCTGGAGCCGCCAGTAAAGCGGGACAAGCCCGACCGGGGAACCAGGAATCGAAGAATGGAGCGAATCGGTCGGCCTCGGCCCGCGTTCGTCGAGCCCCGAGCATGAGGATAAGTTTCGTCGAGGAAAGAAGAGCACCGGAGATGAAAAGTTTCACGATTGTTCCGGCCGCGCGACTTGTAGGGGAGATCGCGGTTCCGGGGGACAAGAGTATTTCGCATCGCGCGGTAATGTTGGCTTCGCTGGCGCGCGGTCCTACAAGGGTGACGGGCTTTCTTCCTTCCGAAGACTGTCTTTGTACCCTTCGAGCCTTTCAAGCTCTCGGCGTCGACATTGAAGTCGAGGATCCAACCACGCTTTCGATCGAGAACCGCTTCCACCGACTCTTTCCCCCTAGGGAAGCTCTCGATTGCGGCAACTCCGGGACGATGATGCGGTTAATCGCTGGAATCCTCGCCGGACAGCCGTTTCGGTCCCGCCTCGTAGGCGATGCTTCGCTCTCGAAGCGACCCATGGGGAGGATTCTCGAGCCGCTGGAAAGGATGGGTGCCCATATCCGAGCGGAGGGGGAGAAGGAAACGCCTCCCTTGGCTTTGGAGCCGGCAGAGCTTCACGGGATCGAATACGAGCTTCCCGTAGCCAGCGCCCAAGTCAAATCGTGCCTGCTTTTGGCGGGGCTCCATGCGCAGGGAACAACGCGAATCGTGGAGCCCAGCCCGACTCGGGATCACACCGAGCGGCTGCTGGTACATTTTGGCGTCCGCCCGCTCCGGGAGGGTCGAGCCCTTCTCATCCAAGGAGGGTTGAGCCTGGAAGGCCGCGATTTTTGCGTCCCGGGGGATTTTTCCTCCGCTGCTTTCTGGATCGCCGGGGCGGCGGCGATGCCCGGTTCGGAAATCAGGATCCGGGGGGTAGGCTTGAATCGCACGCGCACCGGGTTGCTCGGCGTCCTCCTGCGCATGGGAGCGCAGATCGAAGAAAGCGTGGAAGAAGCGTCGGGGGAGGGCGAGCCGAGGGGCTCCCTCCTCATTCGAGGAGGCAAATTGCGTGGAACACAAATCACGAAAGAGGAAATTCCGAACCTCATCGATGAACTGCCGGTCATCGCGGCGATCGCCTCGCTCGCGGATGGGGAGACGCAAATTCGCGGGGCGGAGGAGCTGCGTGTCAAGGAGTCCGATCGCATTCGCTGCATGGTGGAGAATCTTCGGCGCTTCGGCGTGCCTGTCGATGAGCTTCCAGACGGCATGATCGTCGAGGGCGGCCATCCCATCCGGGCGGCGCGCGTCTCGTCCTTCGGAGACCATCGCGTCGCGATGGCATGCTCGATTCTGGCTCTCCGGGCCGACGGCCGGAGCCGCATCGACGACGTCGGGTGCGTCGATACATCTTACCCAGGATTTTCCAAAGACCTCCATAAGCTCAGTCAAGCTGCCGTGGAATCGGCTCCAGGATGGAAGGACTATCTGTCTTGGGTGCAACCGAGCCCCAAAACGAGCGGAGGCGAGCAGGAGCCACGCCGGCCGGTGGTCGCGGTCGATGGTCCCTCGGCTTCGGGGAAGAGCACCGTGGCGAAGGCGCTGGCGAAGGCTCTCGGCATCGCCTATTGCAACAGCGGGCTGGTTTACCGGGCCATTACATGGAGTCTCGTCGACAAAGGGGTGGATCTCGACCGAGAACAGTCCTTCAAAAGCGCCGTTCGGAGCATGAAGCTCGAGTGTCGGATCGAAGAGAATGAGCTCCATGTGCGGATTGATGGGAAAGAGGTGGGTCAGGAGGTGCGAAGCCCCGCGGTGAATGCGGCGGTCTCCCGTGTCTCCGCCTCCCCTTGGTTGCGTAAGAGGCTGCTTCCCCTATTTCGGAAATTGGCCGACGACCGCGCTCTGGTCATGGAGGGGCGGGATATTGGAACGGCGGTTTTCCCTGGGACCCGGTTCAAGTTTTACATCGACGCGGACCCGAAGGTAAGGGAGCAACGGAGGCAGAAGCAGGGGGAGAGCGATTCGATCGAGGAACGGGACTGGGAAGACCGGTCTCGGAAAGCCGCTCCGCTCCGGTGTGCGGCCGATGCCGTTTTCATCGACTCGAGCCGGATGACCGTCGAGGAAGTCGTCCTCCGAATGCTCGAGGAGTTGCGCAAGCGCGGATTTCCTCTGCCGAAAGAGAGCTCCGTCTCGTGATCGGCGGATGGGCTCGACCATGAGGCCTTGGTATGCCGCGGCGCGAGCGATGGTGAAGGTCGTTCTGCGTCTTTGCTTCCGCTTGCGCGCGGAGGGAGTGGAGCGGGTCCCATCCGGTGGATTGCTGCTTGTCTCCAATCATGCGAGCTACCTAGATCCGCTGGCCGTGGGATCGGTGGTTCCCCGGGAGATCCATTATCTCGCTCGCCGCTCTTTGTTCCGGGGTCCGATGGACGGGCTGCTGAGGAGCGTGAACACGATTCCTACGGCGCGGGAGCATCCCGAGCCCGCGGCGCTTCGAAAGATTCTCGAGCTTTTGGCAAGCGGTCAGGGAGTGTTGATTTTTCCGGAGGGAACGAGGAGTGCCGACGGGAAACTACAGCCGGCGGAACCGGGGGCCGGGTTCCTCGCGGCGCAAGCGCGCGTCCCGATTCTGCCGGTCCGAATCTTCGGCTCCTTTGAAGCGTTGCCGCGCTTCTCCCGATTCCCGCGTTGCGTCCCGATCCGGGTCGTCATCGGAAGTCCGTATATTCCGCGGCAAATCGAGAGGGGCGAATCAAAAAAGGAATATTATCGCTCTCTTGCGGAGGAGATGATGGCGCGCATCGGAGAGTTGCGGTAAGTCATTTTCTCCTACTGTTGCGCAGCACTTTCGGCCCGACGGGACTCCTCCGACGGCGACCGGTCTCTTCGAGGAAATCGCTTCGGAAGACGGCAAAGGCCCGACTCGAATTTCACTTGAGAAGAAAAGGTGAGGGCTTAGATTGTTCGCAATGAGTTCGCCTGCCGAAAAGCCGAGGGAGGTGGGGCCGCAGCTCTTTCCCTTTCCTTTATCTGAGGCGTCGGTAGGCGCGCAACTCTGGATTCATTCGGTGGAGGGGAATCCCCGCGAGTGCCATCGGCTGCACGAGATGGGCTTTTGCCGGAGGGCGGAGCTCGTAAAGCTTTCCCACGGAGCCATGACGGTCTGTCTGGTTTGCGGTGCTCGAGTCGGTTTGAGCGAGACTGTCGCCCAGCGGATTCTGGTCACGGTTGCTCCCGGAGAGCCGCGGGAGAATCCCGGGAACGCGAAAGCCGTCAGGAGCGATCTCTCTTCTTTTGCAGAAGAGGGGACGCTCTTTTGCCGGATCCGAGACCGATTTCGCCGAAGAAAGGGCGGCGCGGCCGGATAAGAGATGAAGTTGGCACCCGGAGGCAGAGAGCGCGCCCGTCTCGCCGAGCCGACGAATATAGCTTTCGTGGGCAATCCGAACAGTGGAAAGTCCACTCTTTTCAACGCGCTGACAGGGTTGCGGCAGAAGGTTGCCAATTATCCCGGCGTTACGATCGAGAAGAAGATCGGATTTTGCTACGACCTGCACGGTCGGAAGTGCCAACTGATCGATCTTCCGGGTACCTATTCCTTGCTGCCGAGCGCCCCGGATGAAGAGATCACCTGCGAAGTCCTCTTCGGGATGCGTCCCGACACCCCCGTGCCGGACGCGGTGATTTGCGTTCTCGACGCCACACATCTGGAACGGAGCCTCTATCTGGTTACCCAGGTGCTCGATTTGGGTCTTCCGATCATCGTCGCCCTGAACATGATGGATCTCTTGGAGGAAAGGGGGGACAGCATCGATGTCGAGGCGCTCGCGGCAAAGCTGGGCTGTCCGGTGATCCCGTGCCAGGCGTCGAAACGGAAGGGATTGATCGAAATCCGCGCGGCGCTCTCGCGCGAGCTTTCGCCGAGCCGCCCGATCTGTCGCCGGTTGCCCGAGCCGGTGGGGGACGCTCTCACCCGCATCGCGAGGGACTTTCCGCAAGAGAAGGTGGAACGGAGAGCTCTCTGTTCCCTTGTCTTGAGCGCACCCGATTCTCAGCGTCTGGCTGAACTGCTGGCCGTCACCCATCTGTTGCCCTCGCTGCGAGAGGAGCAGGAGAGGCTTCAAGAAAAGATGCCGGACTGGCGCCAGCAGTCGATTGCCATGCGCCAACAGGAGATTCGTGCTCTGACGGCCGACGTTTTCCGGAAATCACCCGTCATCGGCAAAAGCGCGACCGACTGGCTCGACCGTTGGGTGACGCATCCGTTCTGGGGCTGGTGGATTTTCCTGGGAATCATGGGGACCATGTTTCTTGCGGTATTCGAGATGGGGGCGGGGCCCAAGGATGCCATCAACGGCCTCTTCTTGGCGCTTGCGGTAGGGATCAAGAAGGTTTTACCGGCCGGCGACCTGCGCGACTTATTGACCGAAGGGGTGATCGGCGGAGCCGGAAACGTCGTCGTCTTTTTGCCGCAGATCCTCGTGCTCTTCTTTTTCTTGGGCTTGTTGGAGGATAGCGGATATATGGCGCGGGCGGCCTTCCTCATGGATAAGGTGATGAGCCGCGTCGGCCTTCAGGGGAGAGCATTTATTCCGCTGCTGGCCAGCCATGCCTGCGCGATTCCGGGCATTCTGGCCGCACGGACGCTTTCCGACCCGCGGGATCGGATGGTTACCATCTTGGTGGCACCGTTTGCCAGTTGCTCGGCACGCTTGCCGGTCTATGTGCTCTTGATCGCCGCATTCTTCGGCGGCCGTCCGGGTGCGGCCGTCGCCGAGGCTGGGATCGTGATGTTTCTCTATCTGTTGGGGTTAGGGGCTGCCTTCGGTTTCGCCTGGCTTTTCAAAAACAGCCTCTTCCGGAGTCGGCCCACACCCCTGGTTTTGGAGTTGCCTCCCTATCGGAGGCCGTCCCTTCGAACGATTGCAGCGCAAATGGGCTCGCGAGCCGGCGCTTTTCTTCGCCGGGCGGGCACCACGATTGTCGCGATCTCCGTAATCCTCTGGTGGCTGACGGCCTATCCGAAAGTTTCCGATGGGGATCGATCGGCCCAGTTGGCGGGCAGCTTTGCCGGAAGGATCGGCCATTGCATCGAACCCGCCATTCGCCCTCTGGGCTTCAATTGGAAGATCGGCATCGGCTTGATCAGTGCGCAGGCCGCTCGGGAGAATTTCGTCAGCACCATCGGCGTTCTCTACGCGGGGGTGTCGAAAGGCGATGCTCAGCCGGTTTCATTGGCCCAGGCGTTGCTGGCCGACCGTTGGCCGGACGGACGGCCCGTCTTCTCTCCGCTCGTTTGTCTGACCATCATGCTCTTCTTCGTCTTCTCCCTTCAGTGCGTGAGTACCGTCGTCGCCGTGCGCCGGGAAACGGGATCCTGGAAGTGGGCTCTTTTTCAATTTGGCTATATGACGCTTTTTGCTTATGTTGTATGCCTAGCCGTTTACCAGATAGGCCGAGCGTTCGGTTTTTGAGGCTGCTCTATCCGTCCGGGTCGAGGAGGATCAAGGATCGGGGACGGTTGGGCGATAGGACGAAAGAGTGGAAGGGAATTGGCAGCAATGGGTGGCTCTGCTCCTGGTCGGAGGGAGCTTCTTCTATATTGTACGAGAATTTGCGCGCGGTGTGCGGAGGCGGAAGAGTTGCTGCGGCTCCTGCCCGTCGTCTAGGCCTTCAGAGAAGCTGGAAACCCGAAAAGAGTAGTCGGCCGAAGGTCTGCCTCCTCGGCGGACAAGACGGCGTCTATCGAATTTCCTAGAAAATTTTGAGGAGAAGGAGATTGGAAGTTATGGAGCATGGAGTATTGGAAGCGCTTCCGGTATTTGCGGAAGGAAGTCTCGTGAAGGGACGGGTCGTGGAAAAGAACCCGAAGAGCGTCCTGATCGATATCGGCTACAAGTCGGAGGGAGTCGTCGCGTTGGATGAATTCGAGGACCCGGCGGCCGTTCAAGTGGGCGATGAAGTGGAGGTGCTTCTTGAGCAACTGGAAGATGAAGACGGCAACGTCGTGCTTTCCAAGCAGAAAGCCGCTCAAAAGCAGAATTGGGACAAGGTCGTCAAGATTTTCCAATCGGGCGGTACGATCGACGGGAAGGTTCGAGGGATCGTCAAGGGCGGACTGATGCTCAACGTAGGGGTGGAGGCTTTTCTCCCCTCTTCCCAGATCGACATCACTCCCCCGAAGAACTTGCGCAATTTCGAAGGCCAGACCCTTACCTGCAAGATCGTCAAGTTGAACGAAGAGCGGCGCAACGTCGTATTGTCCCGCCGGGAGCTGGTCGAAGCGGAGAGGGCGGAAAAGCGGGCGAGGTTCCTCGAGACGGCCCAGAAAGGGCAAGTCGTCAAGGGCGTGGTCAAAAACCTCACCGATTTTGGCGCCTTCATCGATTTGGACGGGATCGACGGCCTGCTGCATATCACCGACATGAGCTGGCGACGCCTTGCGCATCCGTCCGAGCTCTTGTCTGCAGGGCAGGAGGTCGAGGTAATGGTCATCGACGTCGATCGGGAGAAGGAGAGAATCTCGCTGGGGCTCAAGCAGAAGTCCGAAAACCCGTGGGAAAAGATCGCCGAGAAATATCCCATCCAATCGAAGATCAAGGGAAAGGTGACCAATTTGACGGCGTATGGCGCCTTCGTGGAGCTCGAGCCGGGCATCGAGGGGCTGGTCCATGTTTCGGAGATGTCCTGGACGAAACGGATCACCCGGCCCGCGGAGATCCTTTCCGTCGGTCAGGAGGTCGAGGTCGTAGTTCTCGACGTCAATCGGGATGAACAGAAGATTTCCTTGAGCCTTCGGGCGCTCGAGCCCAATCCGTGGGAGAAAATTGCCGAACAATATCCGGTAGGATCGACGGTGAAGGGGACCGTCCGCACCTTCACGGCCTACGGGGTATTCGTCGAGCTGCAGGAGGGAATCGACGGATTCGTGCATGTCAACGACCTCTCTTGGACTCGGAAGATCAACCATCCATCCGAGGTCTTCAAGAAAGGGGATCCGGTTGAGGCGAAGGTCTTGGAGATCGATTGGCCCAATCAAAAGATCCTCCTCGGAATCAAGCAGCTCGCGGACGATCCTTGGAAGAGCCTCGCCTCCCGCTTCAAGGTAGGGGAAGTCGTCACCGGCAAGGTGAGCAAGATCGCCAGTTTCGGGGCCTTCGTGCAATTGGACGGGGAGATCGACGGGCTGGTGCATATTTCGCAGATCAGCAACGATCGGATCACCAAGGTCAAGGATGTCCTCAAAGTAGGACAGGAAGTCGAGGCGCGCATCATCAAGATCGAGCAGGAGGAGCGGCGCATCGGTCTTTCCATCAAGGCGCTCGCCTACTCTGACGAGCAGCTCGAGAAGGAGCGGGAGAGAATGGATCTTTCTCGATCCGGCGAAGAGCTGGGGTCGATGGAGGACGCCTTCTCGCGCGCCGAGGAGGACTATCGCCCGGGCGACTTCGGCAAGCGCGGCTGAAGAAGCGCCATTCTTACCCGAGGGCTTCCCGCCGGAGAGCATCTCCCCGAATTCCAGAGCTGGAAAATCGGCGGGGTCGACCCTCTTCCGACACTGGAAGGTCTAGGCAAATCCCCGATTTTCCCTCGGATGACCGCTGTAAAGCGGGGCAGGGTAGGGGAGTGCCCTTTCCCCTTGCCGGCCCTTCCCGAGTTGTCCTAACATCTGCTCATGCTCGACCACCTGGAGCATGAGGGGCAAGGGGAAGGGAAACTCATCGCGGTCTTGCTCCTCTTCCTGCTGGTGACCGCTCCCGTCGTCTTCTTCGGATGGGGATTCCTCAACGCCGTCTTGGAAGCCGAGGGCGGCTTGGGGGCTGGATTGGGTTCTCTTCTCTGCCTAGTCCTTTTTCTTCTCTTAGCGGGAATCTTCTCTCGATTCCTTCTGCGCTATTCGGAGGCCGGCAATGAACCAAAACGAAGCCGAGCAGGTTAAGGGAGTGCCGGAGGAGATTCCGCCTCCTCTCGGCACGATGTTCGTTCTCATTCTCTTCCTGGTGGTCCTGGCCGGGATGTGGGCTTACATGTACATGGAGATGGTGACGCGTTAGGAGGATCTCATGGAAATGCTCGCCGAGAAGCTGGAAAAGGGTTATGTCTGGCTCTCGATCCTCGTGCTGGTCGCCTTCTTCGCGGCCATCATTTACGCGTCGGTCGTGCTGGCGGTGGTCGTTCCGGGCGACAGCGGCCAGATAGTGCCGAAGCGGGGGGAAACTCTTTTTGCAGCGGTCAGCCGAACCAAGCCCTTCGACCAGCCGGGCGTCCACCAGACGGGTCCGAACAGCTACGACGTGGTGGTGCTGGGACAAGCCTGGATGTTCAATCCAGCCGCCATCGAGCTGCCGGTAGGGGCGGAGGTCACTTTTTGGGGCACCTCGATCGATATCGACCATGGGCTCTACATTCCCGGGACGACCGTAAACATCATGCTCTTGCCGGGACAGATCGGGAAGCAGCGCTACCGTTTTTCGCGTCCGGGGCAATATCGGATCATTTGCCATGAGTATTGCGGAATGCTCCACCACCAGATGACCGGAACTCTCACTGTGAAATAGAAAGAGGTAGCCATGCCGACAGCCGAGGCCACAGTAACGATCGTCGAGAATCCTTCCGGCTATTCGCTGCCCGACAGCCACCGGCGGTACATCCTGTGGAGTATCCTCTTCGGCTTTGCCGCCCTCGCCGTGGGTGTCTTCCAGGGATTCGCCCAGGGGCTCAACTACGCCGGAATCAATATCTTCAGCAACTTTCCGGGAATGCGCACCTACTACCAGGGACTTACCCTGCACGCGGTGCTCAACGTTTTTGTCTTTCCCTTTGCGGCCGCCAACGGATGGCTGGCGCTGACGGTCGCTCGGAGCTTGGGAAGGAACCTCAACGGTTTCCTGCTGGCTCTCTCCTTTTGGCTGATGGTGGCGGGGAGCCTTTTCGCGGGCTACATCATCGTCGTCGGGAAAGCGAGCGTCCTCTACACCTTTTATCCCCCGCTCCGGGCCGAGTGGCCCTTTTATTTTGGGGTCGTGCTGCTCGTCCTGAGTACCTGGACGATTTCTGTCGCGCAGCTCGTAGCGCTGGCCGGATGGAAAAAGGAGCATCCGGGAGAGCGGATCCCGCTGCTCGCCTTTGTTTCCATCGCCACCTACGTGATGTGGGATATCGCCTCCATGGGAGCGGCCCTGGAGGTTCTTTTCCTTCTTTTGCCTTGGTCACTCAATCTGCTGCCTGGCTCCGATCCGCTCTTGAGCCGCGTTCTCTTTTGGTTTACCGGCCACCAGATCGTCTACTACTGGCTGCTCCCTCTTTACGTTTCCTGGTACACGATGATCCCGCGGCAGGTAGGCGGAAAGCTCTTCAGCGATACGCTGGCGCGGATCGCCTTCATCCTGTTCATCGTCCTCATGCCGGTCGGCTTCCACCATCAATATGTCGATCCAGGCGTCGCCGGTTATTTCAAGTGGGCGGCCGGCATTCTTACCTTCGCGATTTTCTTTCCCAGTCTCCTCACCGCTTTCTCGGTGATGTATGCTCTCGAGATGGGCGGTCGGGCGCGTGGGGGAAAAGGGATGCTCGGCTGGTTCTGGCGGATTCCGTGGGGAGATCCTTCGGTCAGCGCCCAGGTGCTCGCGATGATTACCTTTCTTCCGGGAGGGATCACCGGCCTTATGAATGCGAGCGTCGATATGAACCTGCTGATCCACAACACGACTTTCGTGCCCGGCCATTTTCACATGACCGTGGGGAGCGCCGTCGCGCTTTCCTATTTCGGACTTGCCTATTGGCTCATTCCCTATCTCACCGGTAGGGAGCTCTGGGGGAAGCGCTTGGCCTTGCTCCAGTCCTGGCTCTATTTCGTCGGGGTGCTCATCTTCGCCCGTGGGGAAATTTCCGGAGGCTTGTTGGGAATGCCTCGAAGAACGGCGATTTCGATGATCAACTATGCGCCGCTGCCGGGTTGGAAGTTGGCGGGCGCCTTGACGGCCGTCGGCGGGAGCTTGATGTTCGTTGCGGCCGTTCTCTTCTTCGTCGTCTTGGCCATGACGCTCTTGGCCGGCCGGAAGACCCGGCCCGTGGTCGATCTTCCCTTTACCTCGACGGTGCTGGGCGCAGCTCCCTCGGGAAATCAGTTGATTCTCGACAAGATCTCCTATTGGGTCCTGCTTTCGTTGACCCTCGTGGCGCTCGTCTACGGCCCATTTCTTTTGACCCATATCCCTCCGACGCTCAGCGCGCCGCCTTTCATGGGATATTGAGAACATCTGCGTCTTTCTGCGTGCGCAGGGTCTTGGCGATGAGATGGTTGTATCTACCCTCGATGACGGGGGAGGGCGAGGTGCTCTGTCACAAAAATGTAACAGAATTCGGGATTGCGCGAATACGCGCTGCTTGGCTAGAGTGCCGCCGACGCTGACCAAGGGAGTCGGCTGGCGGGCAGAAAGGAGGAGGAAGATGACTTGGATGCCGGATCTAGGGTGCGGCTCGCTTCCCAAGAACACCAGCCGAAAGAAAGGCTGGTTGGCCTTCGGATTTCTTCTCACCGTCTGCCTGTTTCTCTTTCTCTCGCGAGTGCCCGCGCGTGCGGCCGAGGCTCCTTCCGAAGGGGAGCAAAGCGCGCCCGC
>NZ_CABFUZ020000081.1 GCF_902143385.2 Methylacidimicrobium cyclopophantes | reverse complement strand
CGGACGATCTACCGCCGGCCCGCCGGCTCCTCTACGAGCAGAGCGGCCGGCGTTCCAAGGTTCTCCTCAAGCAGCTTTCCTAGCCGCGGCCCGGGACCGGGCCTTGTGCAGGAAGTAGTGGCAGACCTCCGGACAGAGAAGAGGGATCTCCCCTCGGTCGCCGGATGGGCGTTCGAAGGAATACCAAAGCGGCCGGCGCAGGCAGCCCCGAGTGCAGATCTCCTCGACAAGGAGAGAAAGATCGTCGGCCGGCAACCGCCGCGTCCCCTCGTAGAGGCCCGTCTGTCGCCCGGCCGTTTCAGAAAAAGGCGTCGAGACCAGCCGCTCTTCTTCCCATGCCGCCCACACTGCCACCGCTCCGGGATAGAGAAGCTGGAGATCGGCGACAAGCTCGTCGATCGAAAGAGGGCCGCGCCGCCAGCCCTTGCGCAGCCCCGGGGCACCGCGCAGCGGACGAAATCGGCCGGCTGCGTCGAAGCGCGCCAACTCCAAAAGCGATTCCCAATCGGAGAGAAGCTGCAAACCGGGATCCTCGGGAGCATCCGCCCGATGGGTCAAGAGATAGCCCGGAGAAATTCGAATTTCCCCGATCATCCAGGGTGGCGCGAGCCGCGCGAGCCGACATTCAACCCATTCGGTGAGCTTCATCGAAGGCATCCACCTGAGCCAGAATTACCTGATCCACGATCGGAGCCATTCCCGCGGCCCCCGCATAGTAGACCCGCCTTCCCTTCTCCGTCGTTTGAGGATTCCGGAAGTCCGGATCCCGCGGTTGACGGGCCAAACCCATCATCCGGGGAATGTCGACGTAAGAGTGCTTCCCCTCGGAAAGAAAGAACGGCACGACCGCCAGATCCCGGCTGGCAATCAGTTCTCGCCATCGCGCGACGCTCGGTTCCTGCTCCAGGAAGGCCACGCTGCATTCGGCGAATCGTCCAGACGCCCGAATGCGCTCAGCCTGCTCCCATGCGGTCTGCGCGGAGTTCTCGTTGCGATCGGTCCCATGCCCGACGAGCAGAAGGGCGACACCGCAGGAAGGGATCTCTCCGAGTGTCTTTGCCGCCTGCTCCGCGATCGCCTCGGCCATTCGGGGGTGGCGTCCCGGAGGTTCGCAGTACCGAATTTCGCACGAACCCCGCCGAGTGACGGGTCCGACCAATCCGAACTCTCGGGGAACGATCTCCCGCGTAAAATAGCCATGACTCAAAAAATCGGGCACGAGATAGACGCACGCCTCTTCGACCACGTGGAGGATGTTCCGATAGGAAGGTTCCTCTTTCCAGAAGCACTCGTAGACGGCTGCGAACGCTCCGCACGCCCGCAAGGAGGCGGCATGGCGATAGATCGGAAGCGCGGATTCCGGGCTGAACATCGAACCATGACCCGCCAGGATGAGCCCTCTGCCCTCGAGATTCTTCCTTCGCGGTTTCATGACGCTCCATTCGCTACTTCGCGCTTGCCCGGGAAAAGAGGGAACCGTACTCTGGCGGCTGCCCAACAGAGCTAAGATAGCCTGATGGGCTTCGGCGAGCGAATGAGAAGGAGGCAGGAGTCATGATCGTCACGACAGCAGAATTGTTCCGATGCGCGTACGGAAAATACGCAATCGGCGCTTACAACATCAACAACATGGAGCAGACCCTCGGTCTCTTCCGCGGATGCGCGCAAGGGGAGGCTCCCTTTATCATCCAGATTTCGAGAGGAGCAAGAAAGTACGCCGACAAACGAATGCTCGAAGCCATGATCCGGGCCGCCGAAGCCATTTACCCCGAAAGCATCTTCGCGGTTCATCTCGATCACGGCGACGAGGAAACCTGCTACGACTGTATCGATTCGGGTTTTTACAGCTCGGTCATGATCGACGCTTCGCACCATCCGTTCGAGGAGAACGTTGCCATTACGCGCCGTGTGGTAGAGCGAGCTCACGCGAAGGGGGTGAGCGTCGAAGCAGAGCTTGGGATGCTGGGGGGGGTCGAGGAAGACATCAAGGTCGAAGAAGGGCATTCCTGCCTCACCGACCCCGAACAGGCGAAAGAGTTCGTCGAGCGAACGGGTTGCGACTCGCTCGCCTGCGCTATCGGCACGAGCCATGGAGCCTATAAGTTCAAAGGAAGACAGTCGATTCACTTCGACGTGCTGGAAGCAATTTTCCAGCGCCTGCCCGGTTTTCCGTTGGTGATGCACGGGAGCTCCAGCGTGCCTCAGGAAGAGGTGCGGCGCATCAACGCGGCGGGCGGGAAGCTCGACCCGAGCGCCTGCGGTGTAGACGAAAACGAGTATCTCCCCGCGGCAAGGCTGGGAGTCACCAAGATCAATATCGACACCGACGGGCGTTTGGTTTGGACGCGCGTCCATCGCGAGTATCTTCGCGATCATCCGGAAGATTTCGATTTCCGGGGCGCCGGCCGAATCTACATGGCGGAATATGCGAACTTCATCGCGCATAAGAGCGAAAAACTCGGATGCGCCAAGCAATTGGAGTCGGTGCGCAAGTCCATTCTCGCGCAACGGGGCGGCAACGCTTAGCCGACCGAACGCAGGTATTGGCAGCCATCGGAAATCGGCGGAACGACCCCGTTGTGCGGGCTCTCCTACTCCCTGTCCCTGCACAAAAAGCATCTTTTTTCGTGCAGGAACGGACCGGATAGGATTGGCGGGAAAACGACGGACTTCGCGTTTCGAGGAAAAGCCCTGAGGGGCAAAGGGAGAGGAGTTTATGGCGGGAGCAGTTGGTCTAGAATATCTCGGCATCCGGAATGTCCGCGAAGTTTACTGGAATTTGACGACGCCGGCGCTCTATGAAGCCGCCATCCGGCGTTACGAGGGAATGATCAGTCACCTCGGGCCGTTCGTCTTTCGAACGGGCGAGCACACCGGCCGGCTTCCCAAGGACAAGTTCCTCGTTCAAGAACCCTCTTCCCAAGACAAAGTCTGGTGGGGACCGGTCAACCAACCGATTTCCCCGGAAGCCTTCGAGCAGTTGCGCAGGCGGCTCCTCGCCTACCTGCAAGGGAAGGATCTTTTTATCCAAGATTGCTACGGGGGAGCCGACCCCCGTTACCGGATCCCTCTTCGGATCATTACCGAACGAGCGGTCCATTCCCTATTCGCCAGGACCCTCTTCATCCGCGAGAAGGACCGGTCGAAGCTGCCGCACTCCAGGCCCACTTTTACAATCCTCCATGCGCCCGACTTCCGCGCCGACCCCGCCGTCGACGGCACCCGATCCGAGGCATTCATCGCGATCCATCTCGGGAAGGGCCTCGTGCTGATCGGAGGCACGGCTTACGCGGGAGAAATCAAGAAGTCGGTTTTCACGATCCTCAACTATCTCTTCCCACTCCAGGGAGTCCTCTCCATGCACTGCTCGGCCAATTTCGGCTCCTCCCCGGAGGACGCGGCCCTCTTCTTCGGACTCTCCGGCACCGGCAAGACCACACTCTCTGCGGATCCTGACCGGACGCTGATCGGCGATGACGAGCATGGCTGGACCGACTCCGGGATCTTCAACTTCGAAGGTGGATGCTATGCCAAGGCCATCCGTCTTTCCGCCAAAGGCGAGCCGGAGATCTATGCGGCGAGCCGCCGCTTCGGATCTCTCTTGGAAAACGTCTCGCTCGACGTCGAGACCCGCCAAGTCGACTTCGACGACGAATCGCTCACGGAAAACACCCGCTGCGCCTATCCCGTCAACTATCTGCCTCACGCCGCCGAAGACGGAATGGGAGGCCATCCCAAAAATGTCGTCTTCCTCACCTGCGATGCGTTCGGGGTCTTGCCCCCGGTCTCGCGGCTCACCCAGCAACAGGCCCTTTACCATTTCCTCTCCGGATATACCGCTAAGGTGGCGGGAACCGAGGTCGGTGTCCGCAGCCCGGAAGCGACCTTCAGCACCTGCTTCGGTGCTCCGTTTCTTGTCCATCCGCCCAAGGTCTACTCGGAGCTTCTGAGGAAGAAGCTCGAGGCGCACGGCGCTCGTGCCTGGTTGGTGAATACGGGTTGGACGGGAGGTCCTTACGGGGAAGGACGCCGCATGCCTTTGGCCGCGACTCGGGCCATCGTCCGGGCGATTTGCGACGGTTCTCTCGCAAAGGTCGATTATGCCCAAGAGCCGTTCTTCGGCCTCGAGGTCCCTCGATCCTGCCCGAACATCGACGCCGCAATCCTCTCTCCCGAATCGACCTGGAAAGACCCGGAGAACTATCGGAACCAAGCGCGAAAGCTCGCGGCGCTTTTCCGGGAGAACTTCCTCCGCTTCGGCTCCGACGTTCCCTCTGACCTGGTGAAGGCGGGACCAAGGGTCTAATTCGTGGCCCGGGCGGCCGCTTCCTCCGGGAGATAGGGAATCTGTTGCTTCATTCGGGAGGTCCGGCGATGGAAGCGCGCCTGTCGCAGTCACTGCTGGGCGAAAGAGCCGCTTGGGAAGGAGAGCGGCTCCTTCGCGCCTGCGTCCATTGCGGCTTTTGCTTGCCGGCTTGTCCGACCTACCAACTCCTCGGCGACGAGCTCGACAGCCCCCGTGGCCGGATCTACTTGATCAAGGAGGTGCTGGAGGGACGCGGAAGCGCAATCGCCCAAGAGCATCTCGACCGTTGTCTGCTCTGCCGCGCTTGCGAGCGGGAATGTCCCTCCGGAGTGCAATATGGGCGTCTCGTGATGGTGACTCGGCCTCTGGTCTCAGCCCAAAGCCCTCGGAGCCTACGGGATCGGCTCGCGCGGGGGCTGATCGCAGCCGTGGCCTCCGATCCCTCCCGGCTCTCCCGGGCAGTCGCACTCGCGCGGTCGATCCGTCCGTTTCTCCCGGCCCCCCTAGCGGCAAAGCTCCCTCCCCGTCCTCCGACGCCTCCGCCCCTCCCTCGACACCGCCAACATCCTCGACGAGTCCTCGTCGTGCCCGGCTGCGCTCAATCCGTCCTCTCCCCGGCCACCCATATCTCCCTGGCCCGCGTTTGCGACCGCTTAGGGATCGAGCCGGTTTTCTCGCCCGGATCCGGTTGTTGCGGCGCCCTCTTTCACCATTTCGGCTCGGCGGAGCGAGCCCTTCGTCAAATCCGACGCAACATCGATCTCTGGTCGCCTGCCCTGGAATCGGGTGCCGAGGCCCTGCTCATCCCCGCAAGCGCCTGCTCCCTCATGGTGCGGGAGTATCCCGAGCTTCTCGAAAACGATCCGGCCTATGCCGAGCGCGCCCGGCGGATCGCGAGCGCCGTCAAGGATCCGGCGGATCTGCTCCTTTCGGAGAAGATCGACGCCCCCTTCGCTCCACCGGGCCGCGCGGTCGCGCTCCACTGCCCATGCACGCAGCGGCCGGGAGTCGTCGAAACGCTCTTCCAACGGCTGGGAATCCCCCTTTCCCGGCAACCGAACTCTCCTGCCTGCTGCGGCGCCGCAGGGGCCTACGCGCTTCTCCAGCCGAAGCTCTCTGGGCGGCTCCGCTCTTTGAAGACGGCCGCCCTCGAAGCGGGCGACCCCGAGGAGATCGTGACGGCCAACATCGGCTGTCAGCTTCACCTGGCCGGCGGGAGCCGGATTCGCGTCCGCCATTGGATCGAGCTGGTCGACGAGTGCCAAATTCGGAGTGGGAGCCGCGAAAGCGATGCGGCCATCCGTGGATCTCTTCCAGCGCAGGCGAACGAGGAGAATTCGCCTTGACAGCGGTAGACGCACCCTTGCAAGATCTCGGCCCTGGGAGCAAGCGCCCGGCACAGCGTCTCTGCATTCCTATCCGCACGACTTTCGTAGCTTTCCGCTAGGCGGGGATCTCCTCCTTCCGATTGCGCAGCGGAAAGCGGAGGATCGAAAAATCTCAAAGAGGCTCCCCGACGGACATTCCCCTCGGGTCCGGCATCCCGAGAAGTTTTTTTCCACGGAAAAATGCGATGAAAGAGGAAGAACGAGTCAAGCAAATCGGCGAAGAGTGGAATACCAACCCTCGCTGGAAAGGAATCGAAAGAACTTATAGCGCCGAAGCGGTCGTTCGTCTCAGCGGCTCGCTCAGGATTGAACAGACGCTGGCCCGCCGGGGGGCCGAGACGCTCTGGAAGCTATTGCAGACGGAGCGATTTGTCGGCGCGCTCGGCTGCCTTACGGGCAACCAGGCGGTACAGCAGGCCAAGGCGGGCCAGAAAGCGATCTACCTCTCGGGTTGGCAAGTGGCCGCCGATGCCAACGAAGCGGAGACGATGTATCCGGATCAGTCGCTCTACCCTGCGAACTCGGGGCCTCGCCTGATCCGACGGATCAATAACGCGCTCAAGCGAGCCGACGAAATCGCTTGGATGGAGGGGGACCACCGAATCGATTTCTTTCTGCCCATCGTCGCCGACGGGGAGGCGGGTTTCGGAGGCGTCCTCAACGCCTTCGAGCTGGCCAAGGAAATGATCGCGGCGGGAGTTGCGGGAATTCACCTGGAAGACCAACTGGCTTCCGCCAAGAAATGTGGTCATATGGGTGGAAAAGTGTTGGTCCCGACCCAGGAAGCGATCGCCAAGCTTCTCGCAGCGCGGCTCGCGGCGGACATATGCGACGTGCCCACCGTCTTGATCGGGCGGACCGATGCCGACTCGGCTAGCCTAATCACCTCCGACATCGATCCGCGCGACCATCCCTTCCTGACGGGAGAAAGAACCTCGGAAGGCTTTTTCCGCGTCCGGGCGGGGATCGAGCAGGCGATCGCCCGGGCCCTCTCCTACGCCCCTTACGTCGACCTCCTCTGGTGCGAAAGTTCCAAGCCCGACCTCGCGCAAGCCAAGCAATTCGCCGAAGCGGTCCATGCGAAGTTTCCCGGCAAGCTTTTGGCCTATAACTGCTCCCCCTCCTTTCATTGGAAGAGGCAGTTGGACAAGACGGCCATTGCGCATTTCCAAGACGATCTGGCGGAAATGGGGTACCGCTTCCAGTTCATTACGCTGGCCGGATTCCATGTCCTCAACTACAGCATGTTCCATCTAGCCAAAGAGTACTCGCGGCGCCACATGGCAGCCTACGTCGAACTCCAAGAAGCCGAATTCGCAGCGGAAAAGGAGGGCTACACGGCCACGCGCCATCAGCGCGAAGTCGGTGCCGGCTATTTCGATCTGGTGAACATGACGATTCACGGCTCCTCCAGCGCAACGAGCGCCTTGAGCGGCTCCACCGAGACAGAACAGTTTTCTTGAAGCGGCTTGAAAACGAAAAGCGGTGTCGGGCCGCCAGTCGTCCCGGAAAAGGATCTCCTAGGACGTCGATAGATCCGGATCGCGGCGGTAGACCTTCCGGCCGGTGCCGAAGAAATTCTTACCCGGCAAGACTCGGCCCCAAGTTGCAAACGGAGGAATTTCCGAGCAATCCTCTCTTGTGATTTCTTTGCGTTTCCCTTGGTTGTTCCGTCGCCCGGACGACCGGCCGACGCAAGCGACCCCGCGGCCGGAGCCGCCGGCCATCTCACCGGCAGCCCTTCCGCCAGAAGACATTTTGCAGCGGCTGCGCAAGGCCCTTCCCGAAGGCGCCCTCCTTTCCAAGCCCGAGGAGCTCCGCCCCTACGAGTGTGACGGACTCACCGCCTACCGACAGCTCCCGCTGGCCGTTGCGATCCCGGAGACGGTGGCGCAAGTGCAGGAAATCCTCCGCATCTGCGAAGAAGTCCGCCTGCCCGTCATACCCCGCGGGGCCGGCACCGGCTTGTCGGCGGGCGCTCTTCCTCGGAAGGACGGCTTAGTCCTCAGCATGGCCCGCTTTCGCAACATCCTCGCGGTCGATCCGCTCAACCGGACGGCACGGGTCGAATCCGGGGTCACCAATCGGGCGATCTCGGAGGCGGCGGCTCCCTACGGTCTCTTCTACGCGCCCGACCCTTCGTCCGGAGTCGCCTGCACCATCGGAGGCAACATCGCGGAAAACGCAGGGGGCCTCCACTGCCTCAAATACGGATTGACCGTTCACAACGTCCTTTCCGTAAAGATCGTGACCGCCAAGGGGAACTTGCTGACTCTCGGAGCGCAGGGTTTCGACTCGCCGGGCTTCGATCTGCTCGCCTTGTTCATCGGATCGGAAGGGCTCCTGGGAGTCGTCGTCGAAGCGACGGTCCGGCTCCTGCCGCGGCCGCCCTCCTCGCGGCTCATCCTTGCGGCTTTCCCGTCGGTCGAATCCGCCGCGCGAGCCGTCAGACTGCTGATCGGGCGAGGATTGATGCCGGCCGCCTTGGAAATGATGGACAATTTGGCCATTCGGGCCGCCGAGGATTTCGTCCATGCGGGTTATCCGGTGGATGCCGCCGCCCTCCTGCTCTGCGAGCTCGACGGCTTACCCGAGGAGGTGGAGGACCAAATTGCCCTCGCCGAGGACTCTCTGCGGGAGAGCGGGGCGAATTTTCTTCGCCTCTCTTCTTCCGAAGAGGAGAGGCTTTTGCTCTGGAAAGGGAGAAAGTCCGCATTCCCTGCCGTCGGCCGGATCGCGCCCGACTACTACTGTATGGACGGCACGATTCCTCGTCGGGCCATTCCCGCAGCCCTGCGCCGCATCGCCGAACTTTCGAATGCATACGGACTGCGGGTGGCCAATGTCTTCCATGCGGGAGATGGCAATCTGCATCCGTTGATCCTTTACGATGCGAGTCGGCCCGAAGAGCTCGAGCGGGTGGAGAAGCTCGGGGGACGCATCTTGGAGCTCTGCGTGGAGCTCGGAGGCGTCATCACCGGAGAGCATGGCGTGGGAGCGGAAAAACTCGATCCGATGTGCCTCCAGTTTCGCGCGCCGGAGCTGCGGCAATTCCATCGAATCAAAACGGCGTTTGATCCTCACGGCATTCTCAATCCCGGAAAGGCGGTCCCCACGCTCCATCGCTGCGCCGAATTGGGGGCCATGCACGTCCATCAGGGGAAAGTCCCGTTTCCCGAGATCGAGCGGTTCTGATGCGAAGGCTCTCGTCGCCTCTTCCAGAAAGCTCCTCCGG
The DNA here is from genome assembly GCF_902143385.2 of Methylacidimicrobium cyclopophantes. Taxonomy (GTDB): domain Bacteria; phylum Verrucomicrobiota; class Verrucomicrobiia; order Methylacidiphilales; family Methylacidiphilaceae; genus Methylacidimicrobium; species Methylacidimicrobium cyclopophantes. The sequence goes on along the minus strand of NZ_CABFUZ020000081.1, from coordinate 54,085 downwards.
CTTTCGCCGTTTACCCGAGCCAGATTGTACCGAGAGGAGTTCGTTTGACGATCCGATCCCGTGGAGAAAGGAACGATATGGGCAATGAGGATGAGGATCAGGATCTGACCGCGGCCTTGGCGGAGGGGATGCGGCAAGCCCACGATGCGAAAACGCCGCTCTACCTTATCGGGGGGGATACGAAGCCCTTTTGGGGACGAGGCGTCGAGGGGCGACGTTTTTCGTTGCTAGGGCATCGGGGCGTTATCCGCTACGAGCCGACCGAACTGGTCCTGACCGCACGAGCCGGCACTCCCCTAGTCGAGATTCACCGCCTACTCGCCGCACACGGACAATGGCTCCCCTTCGAGCCACCGTCCTTCGGATCGGCCGCAACCTTGGGCGGAACCATCGCCTGCGGCCTTTCCGGCCCGGCTCGCCCCTTCTTGGGTGCGGCTCGGGACTTCGTCCTGGGCGTACGCGTACTCGACGGAAGGGGCCAAGTTCTCCGATTCGGCGGGGAAGTAATCAAGAATGTGGCCGGATACGATGTGGCACGCTTTCTCACCGGAGCGCAGGGCACCCTTGGCGCTTTGCTCGAGGTCAGCCTCAAAGTGCATCCAAAGCCGCCGGTCTCGGAAACCCTTGCTAGAAAGGAAAGCGCGGAAGCGGCCATCCAACTCCTGGTCGAGCTAGCGGCCCAACCATTTCCGCTCACCGCCGCCTGCCACGATGGCGAACGGCTCTTCCTCCGCTTCCACGGAACGGAGGGAGCGCTCCAGGCTGCGACCAACCGGATCGGCGGCGACCGCCTCGCCGACGCCGACTCCTTTTGGGAGTCCGTCCGGGAACAGACACACCCCTTTTTCTCCGAGCCCGGCCCGCTCTGGAGACTTTCGGTCCCCCCGGCGACCCTGCCTCTCGCTCCGGGCAGAGGCGCCCTCTTTCTCGATTGGGGCGGAGCGCAGCGTTGGTGGAAAGGGCTTGCCGAGCCCGCCATGGTCTGGAACTGGGCCCGAGAGAAAGGAGGCCATGCCATGCTTTTCGACTCCGGCCAATGCCACCGGCAGCCGATCGATCCCGACCTTCTCTCCCTTCACAAGCGGCTCAAGCATTCCTTTGATCCCGAAGGCATTCTCAATCCGGGGCGCCTCTACGAAACGTTATAGCCGGCCCACCGCACGTTCCGCGAACCACGCTCCCGCCGAATCGGAGGCCTCTGGAGATCCCGCTTTCCCCTTGACTCTTTCCGACGATATGGGATCGTGAACGAGGTCTGCGAGAGAAGATCGGCATCAAGGATGAGCCGTGCTTTCCTCAAGGGCCGCTGCGATCGGGGAGACCCGGCAGATAGGATGTGTTTGAATCAAGGAAAGATTGCATGAATAGAAGACTGTATGTCGGGAACCTCCCTTTCTCTCATCGAGAGGAAGACGTTCGGGCGCTTTTTAGCCAGCATGGAAAAGTCACGGAAGTGAATCTCATCATCGATCGGATGACCGGGCAGTCCCGTGGTTTTGCCTTCGTCACGATGGAGAGCCCGGAAGAAGCCAAGGCGGCAATCGACAAGCTGCATGGAGCGAAGGTCGAAGGAAGAAGTCTGGTCGTAAACGAGGCCAAACCGAAAGAGGAGCGTTTTGCTCCGTCGGGCTCCGGATCGGGTTCGGGAGGCTTCCGGAAGCGGGATCGGCGCTAGCCGAATCCCGTTGCTTGGAGGAAGGTCGCTCTTCTCGTTCTTCTCCTGTCGGTGGGGTCAGCGAGAGACGACGCTGGCTCGGTGAAGGTATTATTCTTAGGCGATGTCGTCGGGGAAGCCGGTCGGGAGGTCGTCCGCATAGCGATCGTCCGGCTTCGCCAAAAAACGACGGTTGATTTCGTCGTCGTCAATGGAGAGAATGCGGCCGGCGGCAACGGGATCACGCCTAAGATCACTTACGAGCTGCTGCGCTACGGCGCGGATGTCATCACGCTCGGCGATCATGCTTGGGATCAGCGGGAAATCGTACCGTTCCTTGCCGACGAGCCGCGTCTCCTCCGCCCGCTCAACTATCCACCGAATACACCAGGCAGCGGGTCGATCGTCGTCCAAGGGAACGGGAAAAAACTCGGCGTTCTTTGCGTTCTCGGACGGACCTTCATGGGGCCGCTGACGGACAACCCCTTCCTGGCGGTGCATCCCGTTTTGGAAGCCGTTCGGCGGGAGACTCCTTGCATTCTCGTGGACTTTCATACGGAGGCAACTTCGGAAAAGATCGCATTCGGTCGATACTTGGATGGACAGGCGTCCGCAGTCGTGGGGACGCACACCCACGTGCAAACTGCGGATGGAAAGATTCTTCCAGGAGGCACCGCATATCTAACCGATGCGGGGTTTTGCGGGGCGCACGATTCGGTGATCGGGCGCGACGTAAATTCGGTCATCCAGAAGTATGTGACGCTCTTGCCTCAACGCTTTGGCTTGGCTACGAAAGGTCTCCAAGCCGACGGCGTCTTGCTCACCCTGGATGACGTTTCCGGGCGGGCTCTCGAGATCGAACCGATCCAACTTTCCATTTAGGAGTGCCTATGCGGCTTCCCGACTCGAAGCCGTTTTCTGGTTGCGCAATCGCGGCCCTCTGCTTGCTGACCGCCCCTTTGGGCGCGATGGCTGCGGAAGCTCCGCCGGCCCCCTCCTCTCCCCCCTCTCTTTCTTCGATCGTCGATCGGATGGTCGCGAAACAGGAAGCGCTTGCGCACGAGCTGAATGCTTACCAGTTCCTCGAGCAGATCGACATCGAGGCGCTGGGGCGGGACAATGCAACCCGCCGCCGCTCCCGTGTCGTCGTCCAAATTCGTCCAAACAGCCATGCGCTGATCCTCACGGACGCGCCCGGTGACGAGAAAGCCAAGCGGGCGGCCGCAGAGGCGGAAGTGAAGCAGGCCAGGCGAGGTATCGAGACGGTCTACTCTTTCCGGAAAGCCGTCCCCCGCTTCCACGTGGTCCTGCTCGGTCACGGGAACTGGCATGGGGAACCGGCCTATCGCCTCGCCTTCGCCGGAAAGCCCGATGAGCCCTATCGAACTCCCCTGGAAAAGCTCCTGAACCATGTGCATGGGCAGATGCACGTAAGCGCGCGCGACTATTCGATCCTGGAAACGCAGGCTTTCCTGGCCGAACCGGTCAATGTCGCCTGGTTTCTCGTGCGCTTCGAGCACCTGGATTTCTTCTACGTGGCCCAGCGGATCTCGCCATTGGGCTATGTCCCCAAAACAGTGACGTTTCATTACCAAGTTCGAATTCCCTTTGCGTCCCGGCATGAACGCCAGCATATCGAACTTGTGGATTATCGACGGGCGAAACCAACGGAAACCTCGGCGGGTCCGTAGAGGAGATTCGGGCAAAGCTCTCCATGACTTCGATGCACCCTTCCCCCTTCCCATTCCCTGCAGGAGGCAGCCGGCCCCGAGGTCGGCTTTCGTGGTTGTGCGGCATCGCACCGGCAATCGCTTTCTTCGGACTATGTCTCTTGTTGCCTCCGACCTCCGCGGAAGGACGGAGAGCCGCAATGACGCCCTTTTTGACGGAACGGCTCGCTCGCTTCCTCGATACCCTGCCGGAAGGGAATCAACTCTTCGTTCGAAGCTACTTGGCCTTCGACTGCACCCACGATCTGGTGGGACCCTCTCTCTGCGAAAAACGCACTTTCTTTTATGTGATCGAGAGAGGCAACGAGCGGCGCGGCAACCTCCTTTTTGTCTCTCAGGGCAATGAATTTCGCTTCCTCCATTATTTCTCCTTTTCGAGCCCTTATGCCGAGCTTCCCAAGCTGGGACTTTCCGAGGAAGAAACTCTCTGCGTAGCTCTCCTCTGGGCGCAGTACGAGCTGCGAAGCCAAGGACGAAGCGCCCTGCAAGCCATGGTCGCAAACGGGCAATTCCATTCCGCTCCGCTCCAGAGGACGGCCTACCGCCTGCTGGGAATTGCTTGCCCATAAGGGGAAGCGGCTCTTCGACTTTCCATCCGAATTGCGAGAACGCCTATCCGAAAGGAAAGCTCCCGACCGCGCTTCCCCTCCTTTGCTCCGCTGGATCTTTCCATTTCGGCATTCCGGACCTCCCCATGGCGAAAACCAAGGACTTGCGCCGCGTTGCCGGTCACAATTCTTGATCATCCCTCACAATCGCCCTACCGTGGCGGCAGCCGATGCAGTATACGGAGTGACCATGCCGGAACAGGGTGTTTCCCGAATCTACTCGCTGCTCTTTTTTTCCGCGGAAGCGCAACAGCGGAGCTCGACTTCGCCCCTTCTTCTCTAACTTCCCCAATCCGCCCATGAGCCATCTCTCCCCCGAACTTTGCGCGCTCTCCGCCCAATTGGCCCGGACGGCCGTCGACGCGGCTTTGGTTGCCGGCGATCTCCTCCGACGGAATTTCGGAGAGCCGGTGGTCGTCTCCGAGGAGAAGACCTACGACCTCAAGATCGAAACGGACAAGCGATGCCAGGATCTGATTTCCCGCACGATCCTCGCCGACTTCCCCGACCATCGGATCTTGGGGGAAGAGGGTCAGGAGGGATCGCCGACCGGAACAATCGAATGGATCGTCGACCCCCTCGATGGCACGGTCAACTTCACTTACGGGATTCCCCATTTTTGCACATCGATCGCCGCTCGGTACGAGGGTCAGACCTTGGTAGGCGTAATCTACGATCCGATCCGCCAAGAACTGTTCACCGTCGAAGGGAATCGGTCCCCACGCCTAAACGGCAAGCCGATCACCTCCAGCGGGCGCGCGCGCCTTTCCGAATCGATTTGTGTCGTCGGCTTCTCCCGCAGCCGGGCGGGCATTGATCAGGGGCTGCGCCTCGTTCAATACCTGGTCCCCAGGGTTCGGAAGGTGCGATTGACCGGCTCGGCGGCGCTCGACTTGGCCTACGTGGCCTCTGGAAGGATCGACGCCTACTTAGAACAGGAGATCCATCTCTGGGATATTGCGGCCGGGGTCCTGCTTCTCCAGAGTGCGGGCGGCACAATCCACCAGTTTCCCAATGCGGGCAGCGATACCTTCCGCGTCACGGCCACCAATGGCGTACTCGATTTAAGCGGGTTGCGCCTCGAGGAGTAGCTCGTCCGACGCCATCCGCTCCTCTTTCTCGAACAACGCCTCAAAAAGCCGCCGGAAGGGTCGCGCTTTCCCCAGAAGCGCAACCCGCTAGGCGTGCTGCAAAAGGGCGCTCCGTTCGGCGAGCGAGCGAAGGAGATCCTTCCAGGAAGAGACGAAGGAATCGGCTCCGTCTCGTTGGAGCTGTGCGGCCAGCGCAGCAACGTCGACTCCAACGTCACGAAACTCGGCGAGCAGCCTAGCGGCATCGCCGCCGTCGGCCGGCAAAAGCTCTCCGATCTCTCCATGATCCGCAAAGGCCAGAAGCGTCTCTTCCGGCATCGTGTTGATCGTGTCGGGGGCCGCAAGAGCACGAATGTAGAGGATATCGGATGCCGATGGATCTTTGGTTCCTGTGCTGGCCCAGAGAAGCCGCTGCGGCCTGGCCCCGGCCTTCTCCAACAACCGCCAGCGATCGGAAGCGAGAAGCTCCCGATAGGCTCGATAGGTCTGCTTGGCCACGGCAATCCCCAACTGGTTCCGGAGACGCTCGGGAACTTTGCCCAGAATCGCCTTGTCCCACCGGCTGACGAATAGGGAGGCCACGGAAGCGACCGCATCCAAGGGAAGCCCCGCCGCCCTTCGCCGCTCGAGACCGGTCATGTAGGCGTCGGCGGCGGCGAGATAGTGTTCCGCCGAGAAGAGGAGCGTCACGTTAATGGAAACGCCGTCGGCGATCGCCCCCGCGATCGCAGGCAGACCTTCTCGGGTGCCCGGGATCTTGATCAACAGGTTGGGACAACCCATCTTGCCGTGGAGCCGCTTTGCTTCCTCCAGAGTGCGATTGGCGTCGTACGCCAGAAGCGGAGACACTTCCAAGGAAACCCAACCATCGATTCCTTGCGTCGTTTCATAGATAGGACGAAACAGCTCCGCCGCTCTCCGCAGGTCCTCCATGGCCAATTCGAAAAAGAGAGGTTCTCCCTGAAGGCCCCGCGAGGCATGCTCCTGGATTGCTTCATCATACCGATGGCTCTTTGCAATCGCGTGGTCGAAAATGGTCGGATTCGAGGTGAGGCCGGTGACCGAATAGTCCCGGATATATCTCTCCAGGGTCCCGTCATCGAGCATCTTTCGCGAGATATTGTCTACCCAGAGACTTTGACCGAGTTCGTGGAGTTTTTGCGTCGCTTTCATGGGGGTTTATGTCCAAGATCTTCGGGTTGTCGATTCCGAAGGAGCGGCCTCTCTTTCGCTCGAGGCGATGCGAGAGGCGCTTTACAAAAGCCTAAGCCAGCCCCGACCGCGGGTCAAACCTCGTCTTAAAGTTTCCAGTAACGAGCAAAGATCCCGATCACCAAAATCGCCAGGACGTTCACGACTTTGATCATCGGGTTGATCGCAGGCCCGGCGGTATCCTTATAAGGATCGCCCACGGTGTCACCCGTTACGGCGGCGGCATGCGTTTCCGATCCCTTCCCGCCGTAGTGGCCTTCCTCGATATATTTCTTCGCGTTGTCCCATGCGCCGCCCCCGGAGGTCATGGAGATCGCGACGAAGAGACCGGTGACGATCGTGCCGATCAGAGCCCCTCCGAGCACGACGGGACCAAGTCCGGGGATTACCGCGATCGCGACGACAAGAATCAACGGCAGAAGCGCCGGAAAGATCATTTCGTGCAATGCGGCCTTCGTCACGATATCGACACAACGGCCGTAGAGGGGACGCGCCGTCCCCTGGAGAAGGCCCGGGATCTCCGCAATCTGCTTCCGAACCTCTTGCACGACGGCTCCCGCTGCATTGCCCACCGCCGCCATGCTCCGGGCGGCAAACAGGTAGGGGAGGAGAGCGCCGAGGAAGAGTCCCACGATCACCTTGGGATCTTGGAGTCGGAATTGCAGTCCCTCGGCCGTGGCCTGCGAACTGTAATGTCGAAGCTCCTCCACATAGGAGCCGAAGAGGACGAGAGCCGCCAATCCCGCGGAGCCGATGGCATAGCCTTTGGTGACGGCTTTCATCGTGTTCCCCACAGCGTCGAGCTCGTCAGTTATCTGGCGCGTCTGCTTCGGCAGTCCGCTCATGACGGCGATGCCCCCCGCGTTGTCGGTGATGGGGCCGAAGCTATCCAACGAAATGACGACTCCGGCCATGCTCAGCATGCAGCGAACCGCGATCGCCACGCCGTAGAGCTGATCGAGCCAATAGGTGGCTAGGACGGCGATCGCAATGAAGAGGACCGGAAGCGCGGTCGCTTCCATCCCCAAGGCCAAGCCAGCGATGATGTTGGTTGCGTGACCGGTCTGGGAAGCCCGCGCGATGCCTTGCACCGGTTTTGCCGTGGTCTTGGTATAGTAGTCGGTGATCATGACCATGGCGGCCGTCATCAGCACCCCGATGACCGAGCAGCTATACTCTTGGGCCCACCGGTTGGGGAAAAGCCAGAGACAAAGAGGAAGAAAGAGGGCCGAAGCAACGACTCCGTTCGCAATGACCCCACGGACCAGCGCCTTTCCCGGAGCGGCCTTGGAAAAGGTCACGTATCCGATCCCGCAAAGCGCGCCTAGGATGGTAATGCAGCCGACCAGAAACGGATACATCATCGCCGCGGGATCCCCGCCCAAGCTGATCGCCGCGACAAGAACGGCCCCGATGAGACTGACGACGTAGGTTTCGAAAACGTCGGCAGCCATCCCGGCGCAGTCTCCCACGTTGTCTCCAACGTTATCCGCAATGGTCGCGGGATTGCGGGGGTCGTCCTCTTCCAAACGCTGCTCGATCTTTCCGGTAAGGTCGGCGCCGACATCGGCCGCTTTCGTGTAAATGCCCCCACCCAGGCGCGCGAAGACACTGATCAAACTGGCGCCGAGGGCCAGCCCGACGAGAGCCGATACGGTCTCTCGAAGACCCTGGTAGGAGGACGACAGGAAATAGAATGTGCCTACCGAAAAGAGCGCGAGTCCGACTACCAGCAGGCCCGTAACCGCCCCACCCCGAAAGGCGGCGTGCATGGCGCGCTGGAGTCCGACCGTCGCCGCCTGCGCCGTTCGAACATTCGCAAGCACGGCGACGCGCATGCCGATGAATCCCGCCAAAAACGAACAGCCCGCGCCCAGGAGGAAGCCTCCAGCGGCCCACCAGCTCTTGAAGAATCCGATCAGAAGAAAGAGGACTGCGGCAATTCCCGCCACCGTCCGCATCTGGCGATTCAAATACGCCGCCGCTCCTTCCTGGATGGCGCTGGCGATCTCCCGCATCCGCTCGTTGCCGGCATCCATCCCCCGTACTTGGATCGCCAAAACGACGGCCGCAGCCACTCCGAGGAGGGCAAAGCTGATGGAAAGCCCTAACGCATGGTCAATTAGGCACTGTCGCATGGGGCCGCGCGCTGACAATAATCCGCTCTCGCCAAGGAGCAATCCCTTTTTTTCCGCTTTTGCTCGCTCTGGGCAGTGAGGGATTCGAACCCCCGGCCCTCTCGGTGTAAACGAGACGCTCTGCCTCTGAGCTAACTGCCCTCAGCTTCTACGGGGCGCTGCGGGAGTGACCTAACCTCCGGACCCGACCACCGCACCAGCCGCCAAGGCAAGAATCGGCTTTACGTAAAATCCGAAAAGGATGCTCCCGACGTTGAGCGCTAGAAGCAACCCCCGTGTCGCCGGATGGACGGCGATCGGGCCTTGGTGTACCGGATCGCTCCAGAACATCGCCCGCACGACCATCACGTAATAGTAGATTCCGGCGGCCGCCGCAGCCACACCGACTATGACCAGAAAGTGAAGCCCGCTCTCCCACGCAGCAAGGAAGACGAGAAGCTTACCGAAAAATCCCATCAGAGGTGGAATGCCGGCCAGCGAAACCATCGCAAGGGCCATCGACCAAGCCAATAGCGGACTCCTTTGTGCGAGGCCGGAAAGGTCGGCGATCGTCTCCCCTCCCTTTTCCCGCTCGAGGAGAACCAGGACCAGGAACGCGGTAAAAGTCGCCGCCAGGTAGGCCATCAAGTAGTAGAGCACCGAGGCAAATCCGAGAAAGCTATGCGAGGCGACTCCGATCAGCAGAAAACCCGCGTGGCTAATGCTCGAATACCCCAGGAGCCGTTTTATATTCCGCTGCGGAAGCGCCGCCAAATTTCCGAGAACCACCGAGAGCGCCGCCAGCAATGCGACCAAGGGCACCCAATGGCGCTGGAAGTCGGTATTCCAAAAGGGCAGGAGGAAAACCCGGAGCAAGACCACGAAGCCCGCCGCTTTGGAGCCCACCGAAAGATAGGCGGTGATCGGAGTCGGGGCTCCTTGGTAAACATCCGGCGCCCAAATATGAAAGGGAACCGCGGCGGCTTTGAAGCCCAGTCCCACCAAGAGGAAAGCCAGACCGAAAAGGAGCACCGGACCCACCCCCTCGCTTTCCGCGAAGCCGGCTACCGCGTCGAATTGGGTCGATCCCGTTGCGCCAAAGATGTAGGCGATCCCCATCACCAGAAACGCGGTCGCCAAACCGCCGACGATCAAATACTTCGCGCCCGCCTCTAAGGAAGCGGGGTCGGACCGCCGGTAGGCGACCAGGACGAAGAGGGTGACCGTCACCAGCTCGAGCGCGACGAAAAGAAGGACGAAATCCCGAACGGAGCAGAGTAGGGCCATTCCGGCGGTACAAAAGAGGGGCAGTATGTAGAATTCCGCCCGTGCCGCCGGGACTTTGGCCTCTCCTTCCAAGCTCAAGTAGGTGACAAGCATTCCGACGACCAGAAAGAACGCTTTCCCGGAGACCGCAAAGCGATCCCAGGTATAGAGTCCATCCCAAATCACCGCCCTCGTGGTGATGAATGGCAGGAGGCAAAGCCCGGCGATCAGATGGACTGCCAGCACCAGGACGCCGACCGCTTTGGATTCGAGCTTGGCCAGGGACTCGGCAAGCAAAAGAAACACTCCTCCCGCCACCAAGATCACCTCGGGCGCGGCAATCATCCACAATCCTTCGTGCATGGGCTTCTCCCTAGCTCCCTTTCCGCTTCCTCGCTAGTAGAGCGAAAGAAAACCTCTTACTCCGGAGCCGACCACTCCGAGAAGCGTTCCAGGCCAAATTCCGAGAATCAACAGCGCAGCCATCAGCAGCATGTAGGGGATCCGCCCGGAGCCTTCTACGTCGTTCGCCTGTATTAGGTGCTGCGGCAGATCGCCGTAAAAGACAGACCGCACAGCCCGGAGCTGGTAAACGGCCGAAATGACGATTCCCCAGACCACCACGGCGGTAAAGAGGGGCTGGCTCCTCCAGGAACCGAAGAAGATCAGGAGTTCGCCAGGGAAATTTGCGAGCCCTGGGACCCCTACCGAGGCAAACGAACCGACCAAAAACGCAACCGCGACGAAGGGCATCCTCCGAGCTAGGCCGCCGAGCTCGGAGAAGCGGATTTCTCCTGCGCGCTCCCGAACCTCGCCCGCCACGGCAAAGAGGAGCGCCGCGCTCAAGCCGTGAGCGACCATGAGAAAGACCACCCCGCTGATACCGAGCACGTTCCAACAAGCCAAGCCAAGGAAGAGATAGCCCATGTGCATCACGCTCGAAAAACCGAGCATCGCAGGTAGCTCTTTCTGCGCGATCGTGGAAAAGCCGATAAAGAGGATGTTCCCAAGCAGGAGGGCCAAAATCCAGGGTTTCCATGCCTCCGCTCCGCCAGGCAGCAGGGGCATGGCCACCCGAAGAAGGCCGTAGAGGCCGAACTTCTTCAACACTCCGGCATGGAGCATGGCCGCCGAAGCGGGAGCCGAGGCGTAGCCGAAAGGAGCCCAAGAATGGAAGGGAAAGAGGGAAACGAGGGTTCCGAAACCCGCGGCCAGCAGTGCGAAGGGGAGCAGCTGCTGATTTGGAGGGAGCGGATTCTCCCGCAAGTATTCCGTCAGCCGAGGGATGTCGAAGGTACGAGCTCCCGCCGGCAAAGCTCCCAAGAGCGCGATGATCCCCGCCAACAGAACGAGGCTGCCCAAGCCGAGATAGAGCGTGAGCTGAATGCTGACGAATTGCCGATTTTCGGTTCCCCAAATCCCGATGAGGAGAAAGGTCGGAATCAAGGCAAATTCATGGAAGGCATAAAAGAAAAAGAGGTCGAGCGAAACGAAGGCGCCGAGCGCGCCGAGCGACAACAAGAGGAGATAGCTATAGAATTCGGCGGCGCGCTTGATTTGCGCCGGTGCCACCCAAACCGCGGCAAGCGTCACGAGGGTGGTGAGTAGGACCAGCGGAAGGCTCAAGCCGTCGACCCCGACGTGATATCGAATGTCCGGAAGCCCGCTGAGGGCGATCCAGTTGTGGCTCTCGACAAACTGGTAGCCGCCGAGACCGGCGGGAAACTGGACGTAGAGCCAGAGACTGAGCAAAAAGTTTACCGCAGCGGCTGCCATCGATACTTTTTTCGGAGGCGCGCCGAAAAGAATGAGTCCGATGGCGGAGGCTTCCACGAGGAGCAAGATCGTCAAGGGTGACATAGGCGAAGGAAGGTGTATTTCTTAGTGGATTCGATTCCGTTGCCCGCCGGTCAGTGGCCGAAGAGCAGAAGGAGGATGCCCCCTGCCCCCAACGCGAAGAAAAAGGCATATTCTCGCAGGTTTCCGGCTTGGAGCAGCCGCAGCATCTCTCCCCCCAAGCTCACGAGAAAAGCACCGCCCCGGACCAGGAAGAACCCGATGATCCATTGGTCGATCCAGGCTAGGAGCCGAGCCGCTTCCTCCTGCAGCTTGAGAATGGTCCAGTCATAGATCTCGTCGAAATAGAACTTCCGTTCCAAGAGTGGGATCACAATGCGCTCGCGAGTCGCGCGCCCATAGCCGACGGCACCGGCCGTCAGACCGAGAATCACGGCTGTCAAGGACGCCGCAGGAACGAGGAGGCTTTTCTCTGCCGATTCCTGCGCCCCTAGGTAGTGGAGGATCCCGAAAAAGGGATAGCCGGCGACGATGGCGAGCCCGGCCAGGATGATCAGGGGGATCCCCATCACCAGCGGCGATTCCTTGGCGTGCGTCGCAACCTCCGTTCTCGGCTTTCCCAGGAATGCGACCAAGGTGATTCGCGTCATGTAGAAGGCCGTCAAGGCAGCGGTCAAGGCCGCGATCCAAAACAGAGCGGGCTTACTCTGTGCCGCAGTCTGGAGAATATCCTCTTTGCTAAAAAATCCCGAGAGTCCCGGAATGCCGGCCAGCGCAGCCGCGCCGATCCCGAATGTCGCGAAGGTCAACGGCATCTTTCGGCCGACTCCGCCCATCCTCCAAATATCCTGCTCGTGGTGCAACGCATGGAGCACGGAACCCGCCCCCATGAAGAGGAGCGCCTTGAAAAATCCATGGGTCGTCAGGTGAAACATGGCCGCTGTCGTTCCGGCGCATCCCACGGCAAGAACCATGTAACCGAGCTGCGACATCGTGGAATAGGCAAGCACCCTCTTGATGTCGTTCTGCTGAGTCGCGATCAAAGCCGCCACCAGCGCCGTGATCCCTCCGGTCCACGCAATGACGGAGAGAGCTTCGGGAGAGAGTTCCAAAACGAAGAAGATCCGGCAGAGCATATAGACCCCCGCCGCCACCATCGTGGCCGCATGAATGAGAGCGGAGACGGGGGTCGGGCCCTCCATCGCGTCAGGAAGCCAAACATGGAGAGGAATCTGAGCCGACTTCCCTATGCAGCCGCAAAAGAGAAGGAGCGCTGCGATGGGAGCAAGGCTGTTACCCGCCAACCCGCGCGCCGCCGCAGGATCGAATGCCACGGTCCCGCAGGTCGCCCAAAACGTCAGGATCCCCAGCAAAAAGCCGAAGTCGCCGACGCGGTTGGCGAGGAAGGCCTTTCGAGCGGCATCGGCGGCCGAGTTTTTCTCGAACCAAAAACCGATGAGCAGATAGGAGCTCACTCCCACCAGCTCCCAGAAGATGTACATCATGATGAAATTGGTCGAGACGATGATCCCGATCATGGAGGCGAGGAAGAGCGAGAGCTCCCCGAAGAACCGGCCTCGGCCGGGATCTTCCGCCATGTAACCGAGCGAGTAGACGTGGATCAGGAAGGCAACCCCCGTGACCATCAGCAGCATGAGCCGAGCCAGGGAGTCCAAGGTCATTCCGATCTCGACGCGAAGCCCGGGGAGATCGATCCAGGCGAGCGAGGCCGGTGCCTCGATCTTGCCGAGAGCGATCCCGATCGCCGTCAAAAATGTGATCAAGCTCGCCGTGATCGAGACGGCTTGGCTGGCTCGCGGGTGCCGGCGAAAGGCCACCCAAACCAGAAATGCGGAAACCAAGGGAGCTAACAGGAGCAACCAAGCCATAAGCGATTAAAATTTCAATGCGGTGATCTCTTCGGCCTTCGTCGTTCGCTTCATCCGGTAGAGCGAGACCAGAAGCGCCAGTCCGACCGCCACTTCGACCGCCGCCACGGTGATGACAAAGAAGACGAGCACTTGACCCCGGATCTGCTGAGAGAACCGGCTAAAGGCGACCAGGGAGAGGTTCGCGGCATTCAGCATGATCTCCAGACACATGTACATGATCAGAAGATCGCGCCGAATGATGACCCCAGCCAAGCCGATGGCGAAAAGGAGCCCGCTCAGCACCAAGTAATGACCCAGCGTCACTGTTCCCATCCCCTCCTCGTCTCTTTCTTTACACGTCGCTCTTGCTCAAGACGATCACCCCGATCATCGCGATGAGCAGGAGAAGGCCAACCCCCTCGAAGGGCAGCACATACGCACTAAAAAGCAAGTGCCCGATGCTTGCGGCGTCGCTCGCTTCCCCGGCCCCCGCCCCGCTCGTTTCCCATGCCGAAGCCGGGATGGCGCGCCAAAAACCGATCCCCAGGAGGACTATCGTCAGAAGACCCGCCCCCACACCGAGGGGGCGAAGGGGAGTGACCTCTTCCGCCTTCAAGTCGAGCAGCATGATGATGAAGAGGAAGAGCACCATGACCGCGCCCGCATAGACCCACACCTGCACAGCCGCTAGGAAGTATGCCCCCAGAAGCCCGAAAAGCCCGGCCAAGGCGAGAATCATCGTGACAAGACCCAAAGCCGAAGCGACCGGGCTCCGGTTCACGATCACCGCAACAGCGCTGCTCAATAAGCCGAAGGCCAAAAACCAGAATAAAAATCCTTCCATCCCTTCTTTCCGACTGTTCCGTCGTTAGCGACTCCCCACAGAAAATCAAGAGCGATTCTGAAAACTCTCCGACTTCCAGGGGGCGCCGTCCGGCGGCTTACTTGTTAGCCCACTTCCGGATCGGCCGAGGCAACACGCCTCCCATCGCGTAGAGCTTGGCCTTGTCGTGGAGAAGCTCTCCGCGGCTCCGGCCGTTCAAAGAATAGGTTTGCGGCAGAAGAAAGATCGCCTCTTCCGGACAGACCTCCTCGCAGTAGCCGCAGAAGATACAACGCGTCATATCGATCCAGAACTCCTTGGGCGCTTTCTCTACTTTGGCGTAGGGGGAATCTTCCGGAATGTCGCCGGGGTCGATCCGAATCGCGCGCGGGGGGCAAATAAACTCGCAAAGCTGGCAGCTCACGCATTTTTCCCGACCCTCCTCATCCTTCACCAAGACGGGCGCCCCTCGATAACCGGGAGGAATGGGAGGGCGTTCCTCGGGATACTGCAGCGTAATATGCGTCTTCCCCGATAACCTAGCCACGAAATGGCGCAACGTGATCTTCAATCCCTCCCAGAATCCAGGAAGATAGAGCTGTTCCACCCAGGAAAGATCCGGCCTGCGAACGACGATCATAATCCTTCCTACTCTACCGGCAACGAAGTCGCTGTCAGCCTTTTTTCTTTTCCTGCCACGGGTGTTTGTCACACGATAAGCTTATGAAGTACCGGTTGCTGCGCGAGACGGGACAAAAGGTTTCGGAAGTCGGCTTTGGCCTCTGGACACTATCCACCGGATGGTGGGGGGAATATACCGAAAAGCAAGCTCTCGATTTTCTTCACCGTGCGTTCGATTTGGGCATCAACTTCTTCGACACGGCGGACGTCTATGGCTACGGCTACGGTGAGGAGCTGCTCGGTAAGGCCTTCGGCGGCGAATCGAGCGGGGTGGTGGTCGCTACCAAGGTCGGATACGACTTTTCCGGCTCTTCCCGCGGTCCCGGCCAACGCGAGCTCCCCCAGGATTTTTCGGAGAGCTTCCTCCGGCGAGCCGTAGAAAGCTCCTTGCGGCGTCTCCGGCGGGAGACGATCGACAATCTCCAGCTCCACAACATCCGGATGGAGCATGTTGACGACGACCGTATCTGGGAGCTTCTCGACGCTCTCCGCCGAGAAGGGAAAATTCGGTCGTACGGCATCGCTCTCGGGCCGGCGATCGGCTGGCTCTACGAAGGAATCGAGGCTCTCCGCCGCCGCCGGCCGCACGTCGTGCAGCATATCTACAACCTCCTCGAACCCTTTCCGGGGCGGCCGCTGATGGACGCGGCTCCGGATCAAAACCCCCGTTTCCTCGTGCGGGTTCCGCATTCGAGCGGCTTGCTCGAGGGTAGGTACACCGCTGAGACAACCTTCCCGAAAGGCGACCATCGCAACCATCGACCGGCCCATTGGCTTCCCAACGGTTTAAAAAAGGTGGAGCAGCTCCGCTTTCTGGAAGTGCCCGGAAGGACTCTGGGGCAGGCCGCGTTACAATGGATTCTTTGCGAGCCGCGAATTCTCTCCTGCCTCCCCAACATCTACGCCCTGGAGCAGCTCGAGGAATTCGCCGCAGCCCCCGACTCTCCCCCCCTCACCCGGAGCGAGCTCGACCGAATCGAGGAGCTCATCGCCGGGAACTTCGGAATCGAAGAACCCCAAGAAGCCTACAAGGGCACCATGACTTGGGCCGCCTCGGCCTGACTTCGATCCGTCGGAGCTTCCTCGCGCAAGAGCATCCATTATCCGCCGCCGGGCGGGGAGACCGTCTCGGCTTGCGAGGAGGCCGCAACGGGAGCGACGCTCAGTCGTCGTTCCCGATGGGCAAAGTAGAGGTTCCGGATGTAGGGAATCCACGTAAAGAGATACGCGAAGACAAAGACCGAATCTCGTCGCGACAGCGCATAGATCAAGAGGAGCAGCGAGCCTCCGAGGCTGCAGTACCAAAAGGCCAACGGAACGACCACCGTCTTTTTCCGCTCCGTGGCCAGCCATTGAATGACAAAACGCGAGAAGAAAAGGAGATTGCCCGCCCAACCGATCACCTTCATCACGCTCCAGTGAACCCCCAACCAGGAGCTGTCTGCCCAAAAAAACTCACTCATTCCCTTTCTCCCTCTCTTTCCCGGAGTTCCACGCCTTGCGGAGAGCGACAAAAGCCCTACAACTCCCCGGCTCTCTTCCCGCATCTCCCCCTCGATTTTCGCCATCCGAAATCCGAGAAGACCGGCGCCTACCCTCATCCAATCTCATCCAATTTCGACCGCAGCGCGCACTTCCCGTTCCCGTGAGCCGAACTCCGCTTCGGAGAGCACCGGGGTCAATTCTTCGCCCCATGGACGCTCCACCTTCACCCAAGACCGGCAGCCCCCCAGGCTGCGATCCCAAGGGTATTTCCCCTTTTCGGTCCGATAAACGCGGACCATCAGTAGATGTAATCCCTCTTTTTCTCCGTAGGCAAATCTCTCCCGAAGGAGATCTTCGTTCCAAAGCTGCAAATGGACGATCCGGCTCACGCTCCGCCAATCGGACAGAAAGCGCGACCAGACGAGGCGGGCTACGAACTGCAGTTCCACCTCTTCCGCCTCCGCTGGCTCGCGCTCTTCCACTAAGAATTGGAAGCCCGGCTGAATCTTCTCCGCTTGGGCATGGAGTGGGCAGCAACCAGAAATCGGCGTGCTCCGTCGCGAAGCCGCGCCGTTTCTCCACGATCCCTCCCTTTCGGAGGATCAGGGACTGCAATCCGCTTCCCAAAGCTCGGACGACGGGCTCCGCTTCTTTAAGAGCGGGCCATCCGTTTCCCCGAGCCCGCAGAGCAGGGCCGGCAACCAAGAGCTTCTCTCCCTCCTTCCACAAGGCCTTCTTCCGAAAAGACCAGAGCACGACAACGATAAAAGTAGAGGACGCCCGAGACAAAGGTGATCGTGACTGCCAACCAGAGGAGGGCAGCGGTCAGAATTCCCCAGAGCCGGTCGCTCATCCACTTGCCCATCCCCAGCTCCGCCAGAGCCATTTGCGTTAAAACCAGGAGCACGTAGACCATTTGAGCCAAGGTCTTCCATTTCCCGGAAGGGCCAGCGGCCAAAACCTCCCCTCGCGCGGCGATCAATGCGCGCAGCCCCGTAACCAAAAACTCCCGAGCCATGATGACGACAACGGCCCAAAGTGGGACGATCCCCCGCTCGAGCAGCGCCAGAAAGGCGGCGCAGATCAAGATCTTGTCAGCTAGAGGATCCAAGAGCTTGCCCAAGTCGCTGACGAGGTTGTTCCTCCGCGCGATCCAGCCGTCTACCCAATCGGTGAGGCTCCCGAGCGCAAAGAGGAAAAGGGCCGTCGTGGCGGAGTAGCTCCACGATACGCTGACGTCCCCGACGAAGAGCCCGCAGATGCAAAGCCTTCCCAGGCTGATCTGGTTCGGGAGGTTCCACTGTTTGGCAGTCGGCACCGCTTCCGGCACTAATCGCTCAAGCCACCCGCCGGAGCAAGAGAAACCTATCGCCCGCGGCTAGAGAAAAGGGATCGACGCTTGCGCTGCATTCGGTAAACTTTTTTTGGTGAAACGGACGCTGGTTCTCGCTCTCTGCCTGCTTGCGAGTGCCCCTGCCTGGGCCATCGACGTGAGCCCGAGCAAGAATACCCATCCCAACATCATCGACGACACCCCGAGGAGACATTGGAGCCTCTTTTCCTTCCGCTTCGGCGACCCGAAACGAATCGAGAAGGCCAACCAGGTGAATCTGCGGAACGTAGAAGCTCGGCTTCAGGTGGAACGGAATCCCTTCTCTCTGGCCTTACTGCACGATCGACTCGAGTCGGCTACGCTGCGGCTCACCTTTCAGGTGCTCAACAAAGGGAAGCGCACCTACGCGTTCAATTTTCCTAACGCCCAGCGCTATGACTTTGTTTTGCGGGATGCGGCAAACCAGCCGCTCTACGTCTGGTCTGCGGATAAGGAGTTTCTGGCCATCGAGGGGATGTCTATGCTCGACCCGGGCGATTGTCTGACGTTTACGGATGTCTTGCCGATCCAGGACCTCGATCGTCCGCTCACTCCGGGAACCTACCGCATCGAGATGACCCTGGCCGGCTACCCGGAAGTCTCGGCAGCCACGTCCCTTACCGTCGTGCCGTAGCCGTTTCTCCGCGTCCGGGCCGATGGATTTTGCAGTCCCTCTGCGAAGTGGGTCCGGCGGGAGTCGAACCCGCATCCAAGGGATTATGAGTCCCCTGCTCTCACCGATTGAGCTACAGACCCGTCCCGGACCGCGCAAGGGCGCACTCTACTTTTTCGCTCCGGTCTTCGCCTACCGGTCCTCCTGCGTCGAGACGACGGTGACCGTGGCCCCCTCCACTTTCGCCCGATCGGGGGGACTCAGGATCACTCGTTCCCCCGCCTGGATCCCGGAAAGAATCTCCACTTTGTAGCCGTCGTTGTTTCCGAGATCAACTTTTCGGAGATGGCATCGATCGCCCGCATCTACGACGAGGACATAATGGCCGTCGCCGCGATCGAAGACCGTGTTGACAGGGAGAACGAAGGGAGCGCGGCTCGGAACCGCAAAGGTGACGAGCACGTAGAGCCCGGGCAGGAGCTTCTGATCGGGATTGGGCAAGTCGACTTCGGTCAGAAGAGTTCGCGAGGCCGGCTCGAGACCCATCGCCGTGCGGACCACAAGAGCATTCCGAATCTCTTTCGGCATCTCCGGAATCGCTACCTTCGCCAGCATTCCCTCCCGGATTGCAAAAGCGTAGGCTTGGGGAACGGCGACATAGATGCGCAAAAGGGAAATTTCCGCCATTCGAAAGAGCTGCCGCATCGCTCCGAACGGGAATTCTCCCTGCCCTGCTATGAGAGTTCCGACGTCGATGTTCCGAGCCGTAATGACCCCGGAAAAGGGAGCGGTCACCTTTTCGAACTTCTGCCACTCGATCCACCGGTTGAGCTCGGCCAGAGCCGCTTCATACCCGGTCCGCTGGACATCGTACTCCTCTTGGGAAACCGCCCGGGTCCGAACGAGCGCCTTCCAGCGCTCGTAGTTAATTCGAGCGATGTCCGCCTTTGCTCTCAGGTTGGAGACCGTGTGGTCGACCTCCGGCGCGTCGATCTCGCAGAGCAGATCGCCCTCTTTGACCCGTTCGCCGATATCGTGATACCAGCTTTTTACATATCCGCTTACCCTCCCCCAAATCGGGGTCTCGTAGAAGCCCTGTGTCGTGCCCGGGAGCTCCAGCGGAATCGCCGCGGGCACCGCCTCGGGATTCACCAGTTGCACGTAAATGTTTTTGCTCTCCTCGACCATGCCTCGCAAAGAGGCCCAATTCATGGCCCGCTTTACCAGACCGACCGCCAGCAGGAGTCCCAACATTCCTCCTATGATCCAGCCAGGATGCCGCTTTTGCGCAAAACCGACGATCGATCTCTTGATCCGTTCCCAAAATCCGGGAAAATCTCCCGGCCGCAACGAAGGGATGAGCCGAAAGAAGATGCGGTGACGATCCGCTGGCTCTTTTCGCACCATTTCCTCCGTTCCGCCTAGCGCCCTTTCGCCGCCCCGGGGCTTCGAATCGAGGCGAACACGGCCGGCACGAAGATCAGGGTGCCAACGGTCGCCAGGAGCAATCCTCCGATGACCGCGCGTCCCAGAGGGGCATACTGCTCGCCTCCCTCGGCCACCCCTAGGGCCATCGGCAGCATCCCCACGATCATCGCCCCGGCCGTCATCAAAACGGGCCGGAGACGGATCTTCCCGGCTTCCACGGCCGCATCGACCGCCGTCAAGCCTTCAG
Organism: Methylacidimicrobium cyclopophantes; assembly: GCF_902143385.2. Classification (GTDB taxonomy): domain Bacteria; phylum Verrucomicrobiota; class Verrucomicrobiia; order Methylacidiphilales; family Methylacidiphilaceae; genus Methylacidimicrobium; species Methylacidimicrobium cyclopophantes. Next base: position 34,090 of record NZ_CABFUZ020000081.1, on the reverse strand, counting down.
CCATGCGCTGGTTGGCAAAGGTAACCAAAAGGATGCTGTTCGAGCTCGCAACTCCGACGGTCATCAGGGCGCCCATCAAGGCGGGAACGCTGAAGGTCGTGCCCGTCAAAAAGAGCATCCAGATGATCCCGCAGGCCCCGATGGGGAGAACCGAAAGGATGATGAAGGGCTCTCGCCACGATTGAAAATTGGTGACCAGCAACAGATAGACCAACACGATGGCAAACAAAACACCGAATCCAAGCTGAGCGAACGAGTCGTGCATGCTGACGACTTGCCCCATCACCTCGGCCCGATAAAGCGGGGGAAGCTTCTGCCGCACGTCCCGGAGAATCTTTTCGATATCCGCTGCCACGCCCGCCAAATCGCGCCCTTGGGCATTCGCTAAAACATCGAAGACCGGCTTCATCGTGGAGCGGCTCATCATGGCTGGCTGAAGCGTTTCCTTTAGCTGAGCGACGTTCGCCAAGAGTTCCGCATTCTGAACATTTCCGAGGAGGGTCTGCGTCGATGCGGGCGGAGGAACCGCCTCCGTCGTCGTCGGCGCAAGCGTCATGTTGAGCAGGTCATTAATCGAGGAGATCTTCCGTTGCTGGGTAAAGACCAGAAAGGGATAGTTGATCGTCGTCCGAGGGTCGACCCAATAGGTCGGACTCACCATAAAGCTGCTGGAAAGATTGTTGAGGACGTTGTTGGTGATATCAACCTGCTTTAACCCCATCTCGACGGCCCGGACTCGATCCACTTCGAGATGTAGGGTGGGATAGTCGATTCGCTGGTGGATATGGGCGTCGACAGCCCCTGGTACCGATCGGACTCGATCGCGGATCTCGCTGGCGAATTTGTAGGCTAGGTCGAGATCCAAACCGCTCACATGGATATCGATCGGAGCAGCGATGCCGAAGTTGAGCACTTCGTTGACCATGTCCGCCGGCTGGAAAAAGAATTCGCAACTCGGAAACCGCTCCGGAAGCAGCTTTCGGAGCCGCTTGGCGTATTCGGCGGTCGGGCGATGGTGCTCTCGAAGCTGAAGGAAGATCTCGCCGTCGAAGACTCCCTCGTTCATCGAATCAGAGAGGGCCAGCGTCGACATGAAGTAAATCGGGATTCCCATGTTGTCGACGATCGTTTGCAGCTCTTCGGGAGGGATGACTTCTCGAATGGTCTTTTCGATGTCGGCGAAAATTCCTTCCGTGGCCTCGATCCTGGTCCCAGTAGGGGCATAAACGTGGAGCCGCAGGATCCCGGCGTCGGCTACCGGGAAAAAGTCGCGACCAATCCACGGCACCACAAGGAGACTCATGAGGAACAGCAACGCTGTGGTCTCGAAGACACGCCTCCGATGAGCGAGAAAGAACGCGAGGATGCGCGCATACCCGTTGCGGAACGCATCGAAGACCCGGACGAATGCCCCGTGGAACCTCCGCATGGCTGAATCCGTTTCCTGTCCTTCCCTTTCGGATTCCTCGCGCAACAGGAGGACGGCCATCGCCGGAACGAGTGTCCGGGAAAGAAAATAGGAAAAAACCATCGCGAAAACGACGGCCAGAGCCATGGGGATGAAAAGGAACCGAGGCGGGCCTTCCAGGAATATGACGGAGGTGAAAACGACCGAAATGGAAAGGGTCGCAATGAAGGCGGGTGCGGCGATCTCCTGGCTCCCATCGACGATCGCCTGCCGGAAGGGCTTCCCCAGCTGGAGATTTCTGTGAATGTTCTCGATCGCAACCGTCGCGTCATCCACGAGGATGCCGACGGCAAGCGCGAGCCCTCCGAGGGTCATTAGATTCAGAGTGTTTCCCAGGCTGCTGAGGACGAACAGAGAGAGAAGAATGCAAAGCGGGATGGACGAGACGACGATCAAGGTGGTGCGGAGGCTGCCCAGAAACAGAAGGATCATAGCCGCCGTTAGGATCGCCGCGCTCGCTGCCTCGCCGACCACCCCTTGGATCGCCGCCTTCACGTAAACGGACTGGTCGAAAAGCTCTCGGATCTCGACCTCGGGATTTGCCCGCCGAATTTCCGGCAAAAGCGCTTTGATCTGATCGACGATTTGAATGGTGGAGCCGCCGGCAATCTTGAGCGCCGTCATCAGGACTCCGTGTCGTCCGTTGAGACGGACTAGGTTCCATTGCGGCACCCCACCGTCGTGGATGTTTGCGACGTCGCGGACGTAGACGACGCGGTCATTGATGTTTTTCCGAACGACCGAGGTGTTCGGATCCGGAACAAGCTTCACCGGGAAGTTGTTCACCTCGAAGATGTCTTTCGGGACGTTGTTGAGAGTCACGAAATAGTCGCGGTCTCCGATCTTCACATCCCCCGACGGGTAGTCGATCACCTGTCCGTTGACGACGTTCAGCAAATCTTGGGCCGTCAAGCCGCGGGCCAGGAGCTGGTTGGGGTCGCAGTCCACCGTCATCCACCGGACGATGCCGCCCCATGGGGGAATGAGAAGGGTTCCGCGCACCGCCAGAAGATCTCGGCGAAGCTGCCAGACCGTGTAGTCGTAGAGTTTCGATTCCGAAAGAACCGGACTCGAGACGGCGATCTGAACGACGGGCACCGAGGAGGCGTTGAAACGAAAAATCAACGGGGGCGTGGTTCCGGGCGGCATTCGTTTGATCAGCGGTTGCAGAACTGCGGTGATCTCGGCGATAGCTATGGAAATATTGACGTTCGGCTGAAAATAGACCCTCGTGACGGAGAAGCCGAAGAAGACGTTCGACTCGACTCTCTTGACGCCGTCGACGAAGTTGGCGATCTGGTAGTCGCTGAAGGTCGTGATGTAGTTGGTCATGTCGGTCGGCACTAGGCCCAGGTATTGCCAAGCGATGATCACCACGGGGATGTCGATCTCCGGGAAGACGTCGGTGGGCGTCCTCCGAATCGAGAAAACCCCCAAGAAGACGATTGCGATCCCGAGCACCGCAACCGAATAGGGTTTCTTTAAGGCGGTTCGAACAAGCCACATGGCCACTCCCTTCTGCCTCGGCGGGATCGCTTCCTTCTAGCTGCATCGTACCCCAGAGTGGCGACGACAACAATCGCGTTGTCCAAAGCGGAAAGCTCGGCGGCTCGCCTCAAAAAGAGAAATCCAAGGCATCACGGCGATCGGGAAGCTCGATCGGCTTCTCTCGCAAGGCTGCCGTCCGGCTCTTCGGTGGGGAATGAACCGCCGGACGACGGCACGCCGACCTTGTGCAACGGATCCGCAGGATGTATCGTAAGGAAGAAAGATCGGTTCCGAGCTAGGAGATCCATTTACTAGATCCATTTACTCCCCCAGCGACGAGAATAATGCTGCGGGTGATGCTCTCTCCGTCCATCAGGCGTATTGGACGCTAAGCGAAACGACAAAAGAATTGTTGCGCGATCAATCGCGTCAAGACCCAGATGAGTTTCGATTTGTGCTTTTCTGGCGGAAAACACCTGACATTCAATCACTCATGAGGCTATCTTCGGAACGAAGCTTTCCTGGAATCCTATGAATTGGCCGACTACCATTTTTCTGATCTCTACCTTGATCCTCACTGTAACGGCGACCCCGGCCTATGCCCTCTTTTACGGCATCGATTGGTACCAGTGGGCGCTTTTCCTCAGTTTATTCTTGGCGACCGGATTGAGCATCACCCTCGGATACCACCGCCTTTTTTCCCATCGGTCGTTCCAGGCGAAATGGCCGGTCCGCTTATTCGTGCTGCTCTTTGGGGCGGCCTCCTTCGAAGGTTCGGCGATTTCTTGGGTATCGGATCATCGGTATCACCACAAGCACGTCGACCACGACGAGGATCCCTATGATATCCGCAAAGGATTCTTCTACGCGCACATGGGATGGCTCTTCGTGAAACTCCAGCCGGAGCGGTCACTGGACAACGTGCGGGATCTGCTCTCCGATCCGCTCTGCCGATGGCAGCATAAATTTATCGTACCGGTGGCATTTTTCGTGGGCTTCGGACTGCCTACCGCTTTGGGAGCCCTTCACTCCGGATGGATCGGGGCATTGGGAGGATTTTTGGTCGGTGGCGTCGCCCGGGTCGTCGCCGTACAGCAGATGACCTTTTTCATCAATTCCCTCTGCCATCTGGTCGGCGCTCAGCCTTATTCCTCTCGATGCACCGCTCGGGATAGCTGGATCATGGCGCTTTTCACCTTTGGAGAGGGCTATCACAATTTCCATCATGAGTTTCAGCACGACTACCGCAACGGCGTGAAACCTTGGCAGTGGGATCCGACAAAATGGACGATTTGGCTGCTCCATCGGATCGGGCTCGTTACCAACTTGCGGCGGGTTCCTTCGGAGCGCATCCTTTTGGCGGAACTCGTAGCAGCCCAGCATAGGATCCATTCGCATCTCTCCCGCTTGCCCGCCCGCGATTCCATGGGTCGTCTGGTTGCGGCATGGTACGAGTGCCTCCACCAAGTGGCCGCCTCCCTCTCCACCTACCGGGAGGAGTTGAGCGCGGCGCTCGAGGAAAAGAAGCGCCTTCCGCAAGAAGCCCTTCTCATGATTCGCCGAGAGATCCGACTCGCCTTGGCCCACTTAAAGCCGGGAACGAGTTTGATGGCGTCTTAGCAAGCATCTTTCGAAAGCGCTCTTTTGCGAATGACGCAGAGGCCGCTTCCGCATCGCCCGTGGATCCGCTCCTGGTGCCTCGTCACGGTTACGAGCTTTCCGAGCAATAGCCTCTCCCGGAGAGTTCTGGGCAACTCTCTCCGTCCGTGGCGCTCTTCCGGCAGGATGTCCGGCAGCGGGTCCTCGACATACCGAAGAGAATCGAGTACAAGTAACAGTCGTGGCTGATTCCCCATCGGCACCGCCCGAGAAGCCGGCGCCTTCCGATCCGCTCGCTCGGTTCGATAAGTGGCTCTCCCCGGAGGTGCTTGGCATAGCTGCGGATTCGGCCCGTGACTGGGTCTATCGCCTATATCCCTTCACGGGACGTTTCGGTGTCGAGTTGCAATGGAAGCGAGAGCGCTGCTGGTGGGTCGCCCTCTTCCCCAAAAAGAGGGAGCTTTCCTATCTTTGCGCAGGCGGTACTCTCCTGAACCACACCCGCAAGCCCTTTCGGCTGCTCGACGTTCGCCTGATTTCTTCTCGAGCCGGGTCCGATCTCTGCTATCGATCGATCCTCTCCTCCCAAGAGCCGGCAAATCGTGAAATCGAGGTTCCGCCACAGGGTGCGGTCGATCTCTCCTTGGAGATCGGTCTGCGTGGCCTCCCTCCGACCGGAACCAACGAGTTTTGGGTCGCCTTTTCTCTGCGCAGCGAAGGGAAACTCTCTGTGCCGGTTCACCTGATCCTTCGTCCGCTGACAGCGATCCTCGGCGAAATCGAGCTTCCACAGGAACCGGGATTTCAAATCCCGGATCCGATGGAAAAGAATGTCGCCTCGGTGCTGCAATTCGAGCTCGTCGAGCTTCGCTCTCGGGGACCCGCCCAGCTCGGTAGCGTTTTAGCACCCCGGGAAGACGGCGGCGAAAACGGAGAGACGGAAGAGAACCCGGCAGAGGAATCCGCGCGACGGCAGGTCACCTCTCCCAATGCGGAAGCGCTGCTTCGTCTCTTGTCCCGCTTGACCTCTGATGACGAGAGAACTCGCTTCCGAACAGCCCTCTGCAACCGGCTTCAGACTCAGCGTGGATACGGGCCCGTCGCCTATCTGATCCTCTTGGTTCTCTTTCGTGCCGGTTTCCTCTCCGACGGTTTGGCGGCCGCACAACCGGTCTTTGCGCAGATTCGCTGGCCCTTTTCGGGATGCGCCGGTTGTTGGCGCTATTGCTGAAGTGGGAATGGCGCTCTTTTTCCGACGGCCTTCTCGACGAGGTAGAGCGCTTCGTTTGTCAGTTAGGCGATCCCTTTCGGACGGCGGAGCGAATCGCCGCGATTCGTACCCTCCGCCTATCCGCGTCGGAAACTTCTCCGCGCTCGTCCCCTTGAGCGGTGGCGTCCTCAAAAAGGTAGATCCTTTGCTTTCGCTTCCCAGAGCGGTAGTCCGGCTCGCTCTCTTTTGCCTTCTCTGCTCCGGAGAAGCATCCGGGCAGGGCTGGATTGACCTACTCGCCGGAGATCCGGTTTCGGAAACGGATCTCCTTTCTGATTTGCGCACGGCCCGAATCACGTATTTAGGGGAGATGCATACCGCTCGCTCTCACCACCGGATCGAAGAGCAGCTTCTCTCCGCCCTGGCCTCCGGAGGCGCTCCTCTTTTCCTTTTTCTCGAGATGCTCGAACCGAAGGACGAACCGTTTCTCTCCCGCTTCCTGGAGGGCGAACTTTCGTTTGAGGAGTTCTCGCAGCGGATCGATTGGGCCAGTCGGTGGAGCAACTACCGGGATTACCGCGGCCTCTTGCGGATCGCTCGCGCAAAACGGATCCCGATCTTCGGCCTCGACGGCCCGGTTCCCCTTTTCCGCCGGATCGCCCGCCGAGGGTGGCAATCGATCACTCCCGCCGAACGGGAACGCGCCGGCCTCACCCGAATTCGATTCGATCCGCTCTACCAGCGTCTTCTCTTGCTTCTCTTACCGATCCATCCCGGGATGACGCGCTCATGGCTCCGGCGAGCCGCGGAAGCTCAGGAAATCCGCGATGATTGGATGGCGCAGCGGATCGTCTCCGCTCTCCGCAGCTCCCGGGGGAAGGATTGTCATGCGCTGGTCCTTTGCGGAGCGGGCCATCTGCGTTTCGGCCTGGGCTTACCGGAGCACGTAGCCATCCGTTCGCCTCTCCCTCATCGCATCCTTCTGCTCGTTGCCCCTTCGCAGACGCCCCGAATCCGCGCTCCATCCTCGATTCGGAATCCGCAGCAGCCCCTCCCGATTCCGCACGCCGCGCTCGAGTTCATCGGCCGTCCGCTCGCCGACTACCTCTGGATTCCGCCAAAATCGCTTCCTGCCAGGAAGAGTTTCCGGAGGGACAGCGAATCACGGTGAGAAAGGAGTTCGAGTGGTTGCAGAAGCTGCACTTCGTCGCTCAAGGCCATCGAACCACCTTTGCCTCCCGTAGTTGCGCAAGGAACGGAGAGACTTCCGTTTCCCTTCGAAGCGGAAGAGGTTGCTCGAGCCGGCGAGGCGATTCGCCGAGCGCTCGCCGGTTCTTACGAGCGTCGCATGCTCAAGCCGAAGCCGCGAGCGCAGCCCTCATAGCAAAAGTCAGTCCTAGAAACCGGCTCACAGAGGGTTCGTCTTCGGCAATCCGAAAACACGCATCCCTTCTTTCCATCGACCACGTTTTTTGAGGAGTGCGACCCGCTCAAAGCGCTTGAGTACATTCCGCTTTGCCGCGAGAGACGAACTTCTGCGAAGACTCCGGTGTTGCGACATGTCCTTCTCCTTACAGGAACGTGAACTCGACTTCATCGCAAAGCGGAGAGTGTTTGTCACGAAAAAAACCCGCTCGGCATGCGCTCTCAGCGGTTGCCCGAACTCGCCAATCGCCGAGCTTCCGTCGGACCTAACTGGTTTTCCCAAGGGCAGCTTTTGCCAGATGCTTGCTCCGAGCCGAATGGCCGCGATGCGGTTGCCGACTGCGGGCTTGCTGAGAGACGGCATGGCCTCTTTTCGATCGAGAGGAAACAGAGTCCGACCGGTGCACTCGAGGCGATGGAGCGGGCGGCAGCGTATGGGTTTGTCCCTGTACGGGAAGAGCCTTCGGCGCAGGAGGTGCGAGATTCGCCTCCGCGGGCTGAGAAAGGAAAGCCGCTGGTCTTGCCGCGACGGCCGTAGAGACAAGCCGCGACTCCGAAGAAAGCGGACCGGGTTGGATCACGACCAAACTTCCCACCGGCACCAATTCGTAAAGGGCAAGGACGTCCCGATTCCGCATCCGAATACAACCGTAGCTTGCAGGTTGACCCACCAGGGACTCCTGGTTGGTGCCATGGATGTAGATTCCCCGGCTATAGGCATTGCGGTTCCCCTCCTCCAGGCCGCGCAGCCAGAGAATCCGAGTGAGCAAGCTGTCATGGCCGGCTGCCGATCCGTGCTTCAAGTCGACCCGTTCCCCCGTATATCTTCGGTGATAAAACTTCCCGCCCAATGGGACCCCGTCGCCGATTTTATTCTGAACCACGAATCGGCCCAAGGGAGTCCGAAAGCTATTCGGCTGGTCGCCCAGCCCGAAGCGGGAGGTCGAAACCGGAAAGCGGTGCGTCGGCGCGCCGTTTTGTACTACCTCGAGAGCTTGATCGTGCACGCTCACGCGGACAAGGGTGGCGGGCTTGTAGTTCGTGGAGGTGACGCAGCTTGAAAGAAGGACCGAAAGAGCGCAGATACAAAGCTTACCGCCAAGGCCTACGCATCGCATGAACTTCCGAGACTCTAGCGGGAAGAGGGGACTGGGGAAAAGTCCTTTTTTCGGAGCCGTCGAAAGATCCGGCGGGGGAAGGACAAGGGGATGAGCGGCCGGGCGATCCTTACGACCGCCTTTGCTCGCTATCCCCGAAATTCCGCGGGGGTAACCTGGGCATTTTTGCAGTGGGCTCTCGGATTCCGATCGTTGGGTTGGGACACGTGGTTGGTGGAAGAGCTGCCGGCCTCGGCATGCATCGATGCCGCCGGGAAGCGAACTACTCCCGATCGGGCCGTCAATGCGAGTTATTGGCGAAAGGCGATCGCGGAATTCGGATGGTGCGGGAAAGCGACCCTTTTTCAAGAAGGAGAAAGGGAAGAGTGGGAGGAGTTGCGCGCCTATGCCCGAGAGGCCGATCTCCTCCTGAACATATCGGGCGTCCTTCGCCGGCGGTCGCTTCTAGATCTGCCCAAGCGGCGAATCTACCTCGACCTCGATCCGGTCTTCACATCAATCTGGGCGCGGCAGTACGGCTGCGACCTCGGCCTCGCCGGTCACGACGTCTTTGTGACCGTAGGGCTCCGTATGGATCAAGAAGACGTCCGCGCACCCAATCTTGGAGTGCCCTGGCTCACCACGCTACCGCCCGTTGTCCTCGATTCCTGGACGGCACTTCCGGGAGGAGGAAAGAGCTGGACTACGGTTACCCACTGGCGGGCCTATCCGGAAGTCCGCTGGGGACAATGGGTCTTTACGAACAAAGCTCCGGAGTGGGAAAGAGTCCTCGCTCTCCCTCGGCTCGTCGATGTCCCTTTTCGGATCGCCTGCGATCTCGCGGAGGAGGAGATTGCCGAAAGATTCCGGGCGGCCGGATGGGAGATTGTTTCGAGCAGCGACATCACTACGGATTGGAAACAGTATCGCGCGTTCTTAAACGACAGCCGCGGCGAGTTTTCCGTAGTCAAAGGCGGTTATCGGATTTCCAACTGCGGCTGGTTCAGCGATCGAAGCGCCTGCTATCTTTCCCTTGGGAAGCCGGTGGTGCTCCAGGAAACCGGCTGGAGCACGCGGCTGAGGCCGCCGTGCGGCTTGCACCCGTTTTCTTCGATAGACGAGGCCGCGCGCGCCATCGAAAGGGTCGAAAGCCACTACGCCGAAGAAGCCGCAGGAGCGCGGGCATTCGCGGAAGAGGCGTTGGATGCCCGAAAGGTAATCGGCCGCTTGCTGGGCCGACTTTGACGTTCCGGGAGCAAATCAGAGTCTTGCCTATCGCCGGCCTGCCTACCAATGGTCCAAGGCACCCGCCTTCCTTGGAAAGCTTCTGCCCTAGGCGCGGCGCACGAGCTTGGATGCGAGGCGGACGCTTTGGCTTTCTGCCGAAGCCGCAGGAAGAGATCCGGCGCGGACAAAAACCCGATCCGACGCAGCAGGCACGGCCGGCTCGCAAGCCGCATGCGCAGCAGAAAGCTTGCGCGGAGGTCCGATCAGGATCGAGAAGACGAAGGGAAGGCGGATTCTCCGCTCCCGACGCGTCGAGGGGAACGGTGCGCGCGCGAAGGAATCGAGGGACGAAAGAACCGGACGACCGCCTCTGCGCGCAGCCACCCCGAGCGTGAGTCGGAAAGACGCACCTGGATCCAGTGAAGGAATGGCTTTCCGACGACGACCAGAATCGGAGCGATCACCGGACCGCTCTGCTGTTCCGCATCGGTCGGTATAGAGTGCAAGGAAGCATCCTCGATCACAAGGCCGGCCCGAGGATCGGCCATGGGTCCATAGAGAGCCACTGCGCTCAGGGCAATCGTCGATAGGCTCAGGCCGACGGCGAGGAGGGTGTTGCGCAGCGGGAGAGCTGGTCGAGCGAGCCCATAGCGCGAGAGCAGGAGAAGAACCCCGGAAGCAAAGAGGACGAGCAGCCCGATCGCGAGGAGAAGCTGCCATTCCGCGGGGGATGCACCGCCGATCCAGCGAAACCAGACGGGACCGCTTACCAAGGCCGAGAGTCGCTTATCGACGCCGGGGCAATGGGTGAGAGCGAGCGCGAAGTTCGCGCGAACGGCGGAGTCGCGAGGGGAGAGCAGGAAAGCCGAGGACCATTGCGCGAGAGCTTCCTGCCACCGCCCCTCCTGGGAGAGGGCGGCTCCATAGTTGTTCCGCGCGATCCAGTCGGTCGGATTTCTTCGCAAGCTTCGCTCCCAGAGCTCCGCGGATTGCTCGAAGCGACCGGAACGGTAGAGCTCCAGGGCGCTTATCCCCCAGGACGAGGAGAGGAGAACGATCCAGATCGTCACCGCAGGGAAGAAATGCCTGCGCGCGAATGTCCCCTTCCAGGATTGTCGAGGAATCCGGATGCGCCGTGCCTCTTCTTCCGATCGTCCGATCCAGTCGGAAGGAAGGGTCGCCTCTCGCGCGTAGAGATGGATCTCCGCCTCCTGCCAGAGTTCTGTCCAAGCCCTCCGCGTAGACGAGTCAACCTGAGCTCGTTCCAGAGCCGCCCCTAGCTCCGCGACCCCCGGCACGGCTGGAACGACGAGCCAGGCATCCCGGATGGCCGCCTGCCAGTGGAAGAGCTGCTCTTGTCGCTCTCCCACCGATGTCGCGCGGCGAATCTGGCGATGAATCCGGCGGAGGCGGCGCAATCCGGCGCGTCGCCGCTCCATAGGATCGGCCCGCCGTGCGTGTCGCCAGGCCAAGAGGAACCAAAGGGCAAGTAGCGTTGCGCCCGCTCCGCCCGCTTCGAGGAAGAGCCAGCGATTCTCCAAAGGAGCGAGCGCGGCGGAGGAACCGACGAGCGGTGCCTCCGGCAACCGTTTTGGGGCCGGCGATCCGTTCGAGTAGGCTGTCGGCCCGGAAGAGGAAGGACGCTCCGGGGGAGAAGCGGCGGCAGAAGAGGCGGAAGTCACCGTCAAGACGGCGGGCGCCGCTTGCGCCGTTCGATAGCATCCGGCAAGGGGATCGAAGTAGGTGAATCGATAAGGAGGGATCGTGTATCGGCCAGGATGATCGGCCACGACGATGCGTTCGAGGACCAGGGAGCCAGAAAAAAGCGAATCCGGATCGCTTTGGCGCCGCGGCGCAGGCTCGATGACCCGCAGTCCGGAAGGGATCGGCGGCGGAACAAGATTCCAATGGGTCGTCCAGTTCCCCGTGCCGTCAATGCGAAGAGTCCATGTCGCCGGCTCTCCCACTTGGGTCTCGGCAGCGGAGAGTTCGCTGATCAGGCGGAACGTGCCTACGGCTTGGGTGAATCCTTCTTTCGGCGGCGTCGGCAACGGTTTGACCTGCAGGGTGAGGGCCGAAGTCCGAAGAACCAGCGGACGGATGATCGCTTGGGAAAACAGGCCCTGGCCGAACTTTCCTGTTTCCATGTTCACATGTTGGCTCACCGGACAAAGGGAAACCTTTCCTGGATTGAGCGCGATCGCCAGAGCCGAGTAGCGAAGGCCGCTGAAAAAACTGCCCCGCCAATCCCCGCTGACTCTTTCCGGGCGGCTCCACCGGTCAACGAGCACGTCGGCAGGGGTCCACTCGGGTTGTCCGGTGATTTCCAGGAAAGTACCGGCATGGGCGAGAAGCCGATACTCGACCGGGAAAGGCTCTCCCTGCCACACCTCTTTCCGGAATAGGAGGAGCGACGCGTCGGCTGAAGAGACGAAGGAGGGGGAGGAGGGAGGCTCCCCGACCCAAAACGAAAAGGGGGGCACGGAGACCAAGCCTCGATCCGTCGGGAGCAAAAAGCCGGGCAGTGTGTGAGGGCCGGTGCGAAGAGGCTGGAGGATATAGGAATAGACAATGGAAGAGTTTCCTCCGCTTCCGGAATTCGCCAAAAGCTCCTTTTTCGGGAATCCGGTTTCCACATAGGGAATCGCGGGGAGTTCCGGATCGCTCTGCGGAATCGCTCCTTCAACGACCAGCTTCACTTGGTAAGCGGAATCGAGGGTGGCTCTGGTCTCGGGCGGCAGCCAATGAGCCCCTTGGGCGTAGAGAAGCGCATGGGAAAAGGAAAGAACCAAAAAAAGAACGAAAAACCGGTTCACCTTTACCAATCCATCAATTCCGGCGGGCTATCCGCTTGTTCGGCTTCCTTTTGCCGCATCCGCTCGAAGAGGATCGCAGGACGGTCGAGCCGCTCGACTTGGTGCAAGCGCGCCCTAGCCCCACTCTGCCCCTCCGGAAGCGAACGCCGCGCCTCTGACTCTGCCCCATCCTTGCGGTCGAGGGAGCCCGGCGGCGACGCGGCGGAGGATCCCGAGGATTTTTCCTCGGATGAGCCCGGAGTGGGGCGCTGCCGATCCATTCTCCGATTTCCGGAGGGATGCCCGGCCGCGGAGGGACGGAAGCGCGGAGAGTGCAAAGAGGACGAGCCCCGATTCTGGGAAAAAGAAGAGGAAGTTTCGGATGGTGCGTTCGCGGCCCGAGCCGCTTCGAGGAGAGCTTGAAGCTCCTTGCGCATCTGCTCCCAAGGGAGCAAGCGTGGGTCGAGCCGCTCCCCTCGATCGACCGCGGTCAACCCATCCTGAATCACCCCTGTGGACAATCCTTCTTCCTTGCCGGCACGACACCAAGAAATCGTTTCGCGCGCCAGGGCGCCATAGTCGGAAGCGGAAAGACGCTCTTTCCCCGCGAGAGCCTGGACGCAGCGAACAAGCTTGTCCTCTTCCCCGCCGGCACCGGAGGAATTCGGAGCCGAGCGCGCTTGGGAAAAGCAGGGCAGCGGCCAAAGTCCTCCAAGCGTGAGGAAAAAGGCGAGGAGCACCTTGGAGTTCGCAGCCAGGGGGCGAGCCGGAGGAGGAGCGGTTCGGGACGAGGAACGAAAAGCGGGAAGTTCCCAAAGAAGGCCGGCGCACCAACAGAGAAGGGCGGGCAAGAGGAAATAGGCGAATCGCTCGGCCCGGCCCTCCGCTTGTTCCATTCGGGATCCTTTTGCCGCGGAATCGAAGCCGAAAATCTCCGACAGCGTCACCCACCGATCTCCCCGAAAATAGCGGCCGCCGGTTGCGGAAGCCAAGGCGCGGAGCGGGTTCGACTCCAAATGGGAGAGCACCGGATGCCCTTGCTCGTCCTTCAGGAATCCTCCCCTGGGATCCGGAATCATCCCCCCTCGACTCGTTCCGAGACCGATCGCATCGATCCGCACCCCCAACCGTGCGAGCCGCGACAGCCTTTCTTTCGAGCCGCTCCCGTGATCTTCCCCATCACTGAGGAGGAGGAGCACCTTCTCAGCGGCATCGCTCTGGGAAAATGCCTCGTATGCCTCGGCCAGAAGAGCTGTAAAATCGGTCCCCGCTTCCGGCAGGCTGGCCGGAGTCAGTTCGGTCAGCAATCCCTCGATGGCGCCGTAATCGGTGGTCAGCGGGACGGCCAGTTGAGCGGAGTTGGAAAAGACCAAGAGGCCGACTCGTTGTCCCTGGGCTTGCTGGAGGAATGCTCGAATCAACAGCTTGGCACGATCGAGGCGAGAGGGCGGAAGATCGGGAGAGGTCATGCTCCGGGAGAGGTCCAAGGCGAGGATCAGGTCGGTCGACGGACGGAGGAGCTGCCGAGGGCTTTGTCCCCCCTGGGGGCGGGCTAATGCAAAAAGAACGAACAAGCCCGCCAGCACAAAAAACCGAGGCCAGCGCCGAATGGCCTGCCCGCCGCTGCGGATCGCCCATCGACCCTCCGTGGGAACGAGCTGGAGAAAGGATTTCCCTGCGGAAAGTCTTGCTTCCGTCCGCCAGAAGAGAAGCAGCGCGAAGGCCAAGAGAGGAAGCCCTAGGTAGAGCCAAAGAGGAGAGCGCCAGATCATGGAAGCAAGAGCGTGTGGCTAGGATTTGCTTCGAGGAGCGGGGTCCGCTCCTCCGCGGAAAATGGGCGTCCAGGCGGGCGAGGGGGAAGGGGAAACATGAGGACTAAGGCTCCGGGCGCTGGGTCGGCGGCTGCTGCACCGCTTGCGAGCGAAGCGCCTGCCATCGTTGCAAGCGTTCGGCGATTTCCTTTTCTCCTCCACGATCCGTGGGATGGTAAAAGGTACCGGGAGCGACTCCGTATCCCTGCGGAGAGATCGCCTCGGGATAGGCGTGGCTGTATTGGTAACCGACCCCGCGACCCATCCGGGCCGCCCCTGCGTAGTGACTGTCCCGCAGAGCGAGCGGAACGGCGACCGTCTCGCCTTTTTCCACCGCTTCGATCGCTCGATTGATCGCCGCGTAAGCGGCGTTGCTCTTCGGTAAGGTCGCTAAATAAACGGTCGCTTCGGCCAGGGGAATTCGGCACTCCGGCATACCGAGCTGCTCGACGGCTTGGCTGGCAGCGACAGCGAGAGGCAGGGCGGAGGGCTCGGCAAGGCCAACGTCTTCCGACGCCAAAATCACGAGCCGGCGGGCGATGAATCTCGGGTCCTCCCCGGCAACGAGCATCTTTGCGAGCCAGTAGAGGCCCGAATCGGGATCTCCTCCTCGAACCGCCTTGATGAATGCCGAAATCGTGTCGTAGTGCTCGTCTTCCTCCCGATCATAACGAGGCATCTTCCGTCGGCACGAGTTCTCGGCGGCTTCCACGTCGATTTCGATAGACCCGTCCGCGGAAGGAGGAGTGGTGAGAACGGCCACTTCCACCGCGTTGAGGAGCCGCCGAGCATCCCCCTCCGCCGTAGCAAGCAAGTGTTTCCTGGCCGCCGGATCGAGACGGCATCGAAAGCCACCGAGACCGCGCTCGGAGTCTTCCAGAGCGCGGACGAGGATCCGATCCAATTGAGCCAAGGAGAGCGGGGTAAATTCGAATACTTGGGAGCGGGAAAGAAGCGGAGCGGAAAGAGCGAAGCAAGGATTGTGCGTTGTCGCCCCGATCAACCGAATCACCCCCTCTTCGACGCCGGAAAGGAGGCTGTCCTGTTGCGCTCGATTGAAACGATGAATCTCGTCCAAAAAGAAGACCGTCGGCTCGCCCCGCCGAGCGTAGTGGAGAGATGCGCGCTCGAGGATCTTTCGAAGCTCCGTGACGCCGGAATCCGCGGCGTTGAGTCGAGCGAAAGGTCGTCTGGTCGCACAGGCAACGGCTTCGGCAAAAGAAGTTTTGCCGCTGCCCGGCGGTCCAAAAAGAATCACCGAACCAAGCCGATCGGCATCGACCAAGCGGCGCAAAGGTTTCCCCGGCGCGAGCAAAGATTCCTGTCCCACGATTTCATCCAGGCTGCGTGGTCGAAGCCGAGTCGCTAGAGGCACGGCTCTCGATTGGGTCGGTTTGGTGAAGCTCGCCGTCGGGAAGAGTTCGTCCACGCTTGGATGATACCGCAATTCGGCGCTCGCGACAAAACATGCGCTACCTACGCCTAGGGAAGGCCGAGATAGACGAGCCGCTATTTTTCGATGACGCCCAACTCCACCCGGCGATTTCGGGCGTAATCCGCTTCGGTGTGGCCCGGTGTCGCCGGCCGATCTTTTCCGTAGCTGATGGTATGCAGCCGCTGGGGAGAGACCCCGAGGCCGATGAGATATTCGCGTACCGCCAGCGCCCGACGTTCCCCGAGGCCCCGATTATACTCTTCGGTACCCCGCTCGTCGCAGTGGCCCGCCAAGAGGAGACTCCTCTCCGGATTTTCCGCCATCCATTGGGCCGCCTTCTCCAGCTTCCCTCGCTCTCCGCTCGGAATGGCCGAACTATCGAAGGCGAAATAAACGGTCTCCGCATGAAGCGGAGCATAGTTGACGTCGCTCTCCGGGTTGAAATCCCCACGGCTTGGCAGAGGGGAGGTGGTAAGGGATTCCTCCTCCGGCGCCGAGACGCCTCCGCCCTTCTTGGGTCTAGCACAACCAGCGACTCCAACGGCAAGGACCAAAGAAAGAAGGATCTCGGGAGAGGCGATCGTCGCGCGTAGGCAGTGGAGGAATCGGGATGGATTCATGTGCGTTCAGGGGGAAACGGAGGGCTCGGAACAACGAGAAAGGCCGTTCGGGAGGGGCGCGATCAGCTTGGTCACCGAATCCATGAGATAGAGGGCACCGCCATGGGCAAAAACCAAGTGGCGGGAGTTTCTCGTCCAGGATGGATCCTCCCCGCCTCCGCTGCTCAGCAATGTCGCCGTCGCAGAAGAAAGTTCATATTCTCCGATTTGGAATTCCCCTCCGATTCGAGCGGCGTATGCGATTTTTTGCCCGTCGGGAGACCAATCGGGCTCGGAACTATAGGCATTGCCGGTCAGCAGACGGCGGGCCGACCCGCCCTGCGCCGGGATCACGAAAAGCTGCACGCTGCCCCGTTCATCCGAAGTATAGACGATCTCTTTCCCATCAGGAGACCAGCAAGGAGACGTATTGGTTGCCCGATTGTGCGTCAGCCGACGGGGAGTGCCACCATCGACCGGCATGAGGTAAATTTCGGGATTGCCGTCTTTGCTGAGGGTGAGCGCCAGCATGAGGTCGTCCGGGGAAAAGGCGGCGCCCGAGTTGATGCCGGGGAAAAAAGCGACTCGGCTTCGGGTTCGTTTGCCGAGTTTCACAATATAGACGTCAGGATACCCGCTTCGATAAGACGTGTAAACGAGAAGCGCCCCGTTGTGACTCCACCGAGGATGGGCGCTGATCGACCGGTCCGCCGTCAGACGTTGCACGTTCGCTCCATCGATATCCATGACGTAGAGTTCCTTGTATCCGGTTTCCTGCGAGATGAAGGCGACTCGGCTGGTCGCGAAGCCGGAAACGCCGGTGACCTGCTG
Source organism: Methylacidimicrobium cyclopophantes (assembly GCF_902143385.2). Lineage (GTDB taxonomy): Bacteria > Verrucomicrobiota > Verrucomicrobiia > Methylacidiphilales > Methylacidiphilaceae > Methylacidimicrobium > Methylacidimicrobium cyclopophantes. The sequence continues at coordinate 17,105 of NZ_CABFUZ020000081.1, read as the reverse complement.
CGTGATCGCGTCGGCGAATTGGTGGGCGATCAGGCGCAGATCGCCGGTGAAGGTCCGCTCCACCGGCGGGGTCTTTTGATGGCGGTCGACGATGCGACCGGCAAGCGAGCCGGCTCCCACCGTCGCCGACGCCTCGAAGCGCTCGCTTTTGCCGGAACCCACCTCAATCAGGAGGGTTCTGGTCAAATCGGCGCTGACGATCGAATGGGCTTTGGCCCCGTCGGGACCGCCGAAAGGGAGCAGCGCGACGGCTACCCTGCCCCCCGTCACCTCTACCTGGCCCCAAGAGGAAACGATCGACGAAAGGACCAGAACGAGAACGAGGAGTCCCGGTGCGGTTCTTCCTCCGCGAGGAGATAGCGCATCAGCGCACCATGCGGAAGGTAACCGTAACGGTCTCCGGCACGTCGGAGGGACGCGCCTCTCCAACCGTTTCGACTTGATCAGCCGCTGCCAAAGCGGTGCGGTCGAACTCCTCATTGCCGGATGAACCAAGAAGGACAGGTTTAGAGATGCGGCCATCCTTGGCAACGAAAATCTGGACCTTTGCAACCAGGTTTTGGGCCGCTAGATGGAGAGGCTGGTCCCAGGCCGCATAGAGACGATCTCGAATGAGGGCATAATACCAGCTCGGGCCGGATGACGGGGAGCCGGAAGAGGAAGCATTTGCTTCTCCGGCTCCGCTCGGATTGCGTGGAGACCCGCTCGATTTCACCGCCTCGGCGGCGCGATGAGGGACCATTGCAGGCGGCTTGGCCGCAGCCGATCCGATGGGAAGCGAGCGGGTGACCTCGACCAAATTCGGACGAACGGGCGATTTCCGAACGGCCTCGATATGCTTTTTCTGGGGAGAGACCGATGCCGGCTTGCTAGGGATGGAATCGGCCTTGCTCGGCGACGAAACGGCCTTGGAGGACCTTTCTATCTCAGTCACCGCCGGGGGCGTTCGCGTTGCGGAATGGGGCGGCGAGGAAGAAGAGAGAGGCGTCGGCAAGGAGCCCCCCTGCGGATTGCCCACGGACACGGGAGAAAAGAAGCCCGGAGAAGCGGGCCGGGTCGCGACGAACTTGGTGATCAAGAGGAGAAGAAGCAGCGCGAGTAAATGGCCAAAGGCGACCAAAGGATAGGTTCGCCGAAAGGACCGAACCTGGGATGACTCCACGGCGGGGAGCGATCGTTCGCGGGGGATCGAGTCGCGCGGCACGGTGTCTCTTATACTGAAGGCAGAAGGAGCGCCGCGTCAAGGGCGGGCAGGAAGATCTCCCGACGGCTCATCGGTATGGACCAGAGCCACTTGGGGAACCCCGCCGGCCTGCAGGGTATCGAAGACGGTGACCAGGTCTTGGTACCGAAGGTCTCGGTCGGCTCGAACCGCCACCGCGAGATCCGGTTGACCACGAAGGGCCTCCGCTACTTTGGCGGGAAGCTGCGCGATCGTAATCGGCTCGCGATTCCAAAAGAGGCTCCCCTTCCCCGTCACCGTGAGAGTCTGGACGGATCGTGGGTCGGGAGACCGACGATTCGGGGCCGCTTGTGGAAGAGAAACGTCGATTCCGCTTTCCAGGAGCGGTGTGGTAATCAGAAAGATCACTAGGAGAGTGAAGGCGAAGTCGAGCATCGGAGTCACGTTGAGCTCGGCAAAGCCTCGCGCCGACGTCCTCTCGGAAAAGCGTTTCATAGCTCGGGCTCCAGGAAAGATCGCTCCAACTCGCTCTGCAACTCCGCCGCAAAATTCTCCATCCGTATGGTATGAGAACGAATGGTCGCAACGAGAAAATTGTAGGCGAAAAGAGCCGGGATCGCCACCAGAAGACCGGTTACCGTGCAGATGAGAGAGCCGGAAACTCCCGGCGCCATGGCCGCGAGGGACGCCTTTCCCACGATCGCGATGTCGCTGAATGCGTCCATGACCCCCCAAACCGTCCCCAAAAGGCCAAGGAAGGGGGCGCCGGATGCGGCCGTCGCCAAAAGCACCATCTGCTCTTCCAGGAGCAATCCTTGAATGCCGATCTCACGTTCGATCGCTCCCTGGACCGCTTTCATGGCCGCCGGCTTGACCGAAATTCCGGGGAGCAGTTTTTCGAGCGGTGGATCTCCGTGGCGCGAGGGAGGATAGGCTTGACGGAGGAGCTCGCGAAAGGCGGAAGAATAGATGGCATGCTCGGGCGATCCAGAAAATCGCTCTTGGTTGACAAATGGGAGATACCAGTCTCCAGCACGCAATCGTTGGAGAAAACGATGGGTCTGACGGCGGGCGAAACGGAGCTGGCCGAGCTTTACGATGATGACCGTCCAACTCAGCGAAGAAGCAAGAACGAGCAGGAGCAGGATCAGTTTGCTCGCCGGAGTCGCCTTCTCAAAAGCGTAGAGCAGACCGGCGGAGGCAAAATAGTTGACCAAGCCGAAGCTTTCCATAATCTGGAGTGAGCATGCGCGTTCGCCGCTTTCCCGTCAAACGGACCGCGTACGGAGACCGTGGCTCTCATGGCAGGATGGCAATCTTCGAAATCACCCCCTAACCCTCCTCGGGGCGTCGCCATCGTCGGCGATCGGCTCTTTTCCGATCCCCGAATGGCCGCACGAGCCGATCTTCTCTTTCGAGAATGGAGATCTTCGGTCTAGGTTGGCAGGAAGGAGGATCCAGAAAACTTGCATAACGGCGGCTCGTCTTTGCGGCGGTCCCGATACCGAAGTTGGCCCTCGCCCTCGTATTCCCCACCCTGTCGCTCGCTCTTGCTCGTCGAGGAGCAATCGATCCGGAGAAATTGGGAGGAGCGCTACCGGCGGATCCAGCAGCGGCTCGGACGGGCGCAAGAGCGCATCCACCGATTCCTCTCCCGCGAACGCGAGCGTTTCCATGTCTGGACCGAAAAGCACTTTCCGGAACTGACTCGCGAGATCGCCCGCGAAGGGGGGTATCTCCACGAGTTGCGGTGGCTTGTCTTCGAAGTCGAGTCGATGAGTTGGCTCAAAGGGCAAGGGCCGGCCTTGGCCTATCGCAAGGTGTTGGAAAAGCGCCGCTCGCAGCGGCCGGCGCAGGAGCCAGAGTCGAGAGAGGCGAAAAAGGATCCGCCGGACGAACGTTTGGGTTCGGGACTCTGCGACGGCGGCGCGATCGCGGAAAAGAAACGCCGTTTAAAGAAGGCATATCGGATCCTGGCAAGAAGGCTCCATCCCGATGTAAACGGCAACGGCGATACGAGACGAATGGAACAGTGGAGGGCCGTTCAGCTCGCCTACCAGACGGGGGACCTGGAGCTCCTGGAATCCTTTTGCTTGGGGAATGACAGCACACCGGGAGAGAAGGAGCCTCTCTCCTGCCTTGCGGAAAGAGTGGGTCGAGCGGAGAAAACCCTGCTACGCTCTCTGCAAGAATTGCGGAACTATCGAAAAGATCCTGCATGGGGCTGCGGTCGGAAAGGCTGGGAGACAACCGTGGGACCCAAGGTCGAGGCTTGGCTTCGGGCGCGCCTGGCCGAGATGAGAAAGGAGGCTCGCGCGCTGAAGGGTCGAGTCCGGCAGTGGCAAAGAGAGTCGGAAAGAATGGTTCGTGCGGAACAGGAACGTGAAAGAGACAAGCAGCCAGACGCAGACTGACGACGGCGTTTCCACTTCCGCCGAAACCGCATGGCGGCGGACGGAAAAAAAGAGATTGCAGCTTGCAGGGCTGCTCGCTTTGCTCTGGTCCGTCATCTTGGCGGTCTTCGCCTACGAGGGACTCTTTTCGGAGTGGGAAGAAATGATCACCCGATGGGAAGATCTCCCCCCGTCCGATTCGAAAAGCCGCCATTTCGCCCTCATCGCCATCGAGCATATTCCGGCTGACCGTCCTTGGCCATGGCCTCGGCTCGAATACGCCCTTTGCCTCCGTGGATTGGTGGCGCAGCTCCCGCAAAGCGTCGTCTTCGAGGTTCTCTTGAGCGAGAAAGGGGCGAAGATGAGTTCCTTCGATCAGACTTTTGCCTCTCTCGTCCACCGCGTCGACCACGTCTGTTTCGCCGGGGATGCGCTGCTGGAGGAAAAGCAGGGGGAGCCCCTCCCCGCGGGAGCGGTACGGCTCTCGGGCTCGCCGAGGCTGGGCACCCTGACGGAGTACCGTTCGGTCATTTGGCCCGGAGGACCCTTTGCCAGCGAGGGCTCGGTAGGGCTCGCCAATCTGGATGTCGGCTCTGGAGAGGTTCGCTCTTTGCCGCTCGTATTCCGTGTAAAGGACGCTCTCGTCCCCTCCTTGTCCTTGCAGGCGGCCGCGGTCTACCTCGGAGCGGACTTAGCGAAAACGAGCGTGCGCCTCGGCCATGCGATCGTTCTTCGAGACCGGCAGGGGAAGCGAATCCGCACGATCCCGGTGGATGCCCAAGGACGGATCACCCTCCGCTATCGCCGATCGCCCGAGACGATCCCGCGCGTCGATTTCGATAGCTATCTGGTTTATGCCGATCAGGCAATCCGTGGGCAGCTCAGCGATGATGAGCTGCCGCCGCTTCCGGCCGACAGGTGTGGATCGGGGTTACGGACGGTGCCATCGTCCCGAAATTGGCTACGCCGCTGGGGAAAATGACGCCGGTAGAACTCCAGATGCAGATCTCCCGGCAGATCGTCGAAGGAGAGTTCGTCCGTCCTCTTCCTTGGTTCGTCGCGGCCGCAATGGCTTTTGCTCTCTGCCTTTGGGGAGCCCGGCTCTTCGTCCGGTTGCCCGCCGTCGGCGCACTCCCGGCGATCGGCGCGCTCTTCGGCGGCACCGTCCTCGTCTCCGTCGTGACCTTTTTCTTTGTCGGTCTCACACTTCCTCTATGCACCCTCTTTCTTGCTACGCTTGGCGCCGTGATCTGCGGGATAGCGGTTCGGCTCTGGAACTTTTCTCCTTTGCAACCGCCAACCCCGACGGAGAGGCCAACGGTCGTGGTGGAAGTAGCCACAACGGCATCTCCTTCCCCTCCCGCCTCTCCGGCCAGAGCCGTGCCTTTGGGAACCAATCCAGCGAGAAGCCCTTCCGTGCCCCCTGACGAAGAGGTGCCTCTCTCTCCTTCTCTGGCTCGCCTACAAGGCGCCCTGCGACGCTTGGACGAACGACGTCGCAGGGAGAGCTCATCCAATGGGACCAACCGATCGGGCAGCGGCTGAGCGGGCGCGATGGTCCCTTTCGGAAAGCGGAGGGAGCAACGGGGCAGAGCCGGAGTGACCAGACAGGGGAATTTTGCCGGAAAAAACGAAAAAGAGCAGGAAAGGAGAGACGCGGACCGACGAATGAATGCCCTTCTCGAGCTCTTCGACATCGTGGATGTTACGGATCGGGTAGTAGGTCGCAAGCCGCGCTCCTGGGTCCATCGTTACGGGCTGCGCCATCGAGCGGTTCATACGCTCGTTTTCAATGCGCGCGGAGAGCTCTTTTTGCAAAAGCGTTCGCTCACGAAGGACCTCAATCCCGGGCTTTGGGACTCTTCTTGCAGCGGGCATGTCCTTGCGGGGGAAACATACGATCAGGCAGCCTGGAGAGAGCTGGGCGAGGAATTGGGCATCACGGATCCCATTCCTCTCCGCCCGGTCTGCAAGCTCGCCGCCAAGCAGGAGACTGGAAATGAATTCATTTGGGTCTACCAGGCGCAGTCCGACGGACCCTTTTGTCTCCATCCGGGAGAGATTTCCGAAGGGCGTTTCCTGGAAATTCGCGATTTGGATCAGGAGCTTCTCGTCGGTCCAGCTCGCTTTTCTCCGGTCTTTGTCCACCTCTGGAGCCGACTACGACACCAATTTCTCCCTCGTGGAATGCGGTAAGGCATGGCCGCTTTCTCGGAGAGCGAGCTAGCCCGATGCGGGTCGGCAAAATGCTCTTCCTGGTTTGCTCGGTGGCCGCCTTGGGCTCATGCGCCCAAGTCCGCCTCTCCTCTCCCAACCCCCTGCTCTTCGACGTGGACGTCGATACGGAGATTCGCAGTCCTCCGTTGCAGTCGAGAGACGGAGCCGCTGCAGCGAACCTGCAGCAGAAGCGGCGAATCCATATGTCGGAGGTGCAGGCCTTGAAGAATGCGCACATCGTCGGGGAGACGAGGAACGGCTATCTTCAGATTCTGAAGGAACCCGAGGAGAGCGTCTACCGTTCCTATGTGGACCGAATCGTGGAGGAAGAGAATCGCGCTCGTTATCTCCTCTATTCGACCGAAGCCAAGAAAGAAGAGAAAAGCCTGACTCGAATCGAAGCGCGCTACGGGGAACGGTGGAGGGACGACGCCTTCCCGGGAGAGTACGTCCAGCAGCCAGATGGAAGTTGGGCCAAGAAGGAAGATCCGGGGCAGGAAGCCGCTCGACCGGCCGACACTCATCGGAGAGCGTCGGGCGGCTGAATGTTCGGGTCCGACACGGAGACCGGAGAGGACGAGTCGGGGAGGCGCACTCGATGCGGAGGGGGGCCGGGATGTTCCGGAGGAGGCGCGGCAGGGCCCATCGGCTCCACGCTTTCGGGTACGAACACTGCGAGAAACTCGTCCGTATGGGGGTCATAGACGGAAAACGGAGCCAAATAACCGCGAAGCCGGTATTCAAAGTCGTTGTCGGCCGTCCGCTTTTTATTGAGCAGTCGCCAAGGAGCGACGACGCCCCCGGGAGTTTCCTCGAAGACCACCCATCTGGCCGCCGACCAGGGCTCATTCACGCGTTTGACCCAACCCCATCCGCTGCCATCCTTGTCGTAGGAACGATGCCCAATGAACTCTTCGATTCTGACTCCCGGCGGCGGATTCAAGGGCTCTGGAGCTTGTTGGGACACGGGGCGGACGGGCTGAGCGGGTACCGCCGGCGCCTCATTGGGGCTCGGGGAAGCCGAGAGAGGCGGCGGAGGCTGGGAGGAAACCTGCGGAGGCGGCTCCTCGGCGTGCAGCGGCAGTAGGGAAACGAGGCAGAACGAAAGGGTGCCGAGCGGGAGAGAGCGGCGCCACAAGAAGAGAAATCCCGAGAATCGAGAACCGAGCGGAACCGGAGCGGGCCCGTTTGCAAGGCCTGCCGGAGGGGAAAGCTCGGAAGCGCCCCCCGCCGGAATCATTGAGCCCATTTCGCTCCCTTAGACAAATACGGCAGGCTCGCCGTGGCATAGTCCGTTCGCCCTACGGCGCCGACCATCGGAACTCCAAACCTCCTCTTCCACCATTGAGAAAAGTCCTCTCCCGAATGACAGCCCCAACTTTTGACGGCCGCCCGGCGGAGAAACGCCTTTCGTTGGATCTGACCCAGGTCTTTTTCATGGAGGCATTCCTTCGACATGTTATCGAAATAGGTGCTGTAATCGAACATCAGGCAGGCCCGGTTCGAATGGCCGAAGTAATCCAAGCTGCCGATGGGCATGACCTTCCGATCATGTCCCGCGTTCAGATAGTTGATGAGCTGTTCGGTGGTGTCGAACCAGTAGAGAGGGATCTTCAGTACGTTGGCTTGGTCGACGATCTTCGGAAGGATGTCGAGCCGTTCCTCTCGGCTGCGGGACGCATAGGCTGGACGATAGACGAGCCAGGAGATGGTCACCCCCGACTTTCCCTCCGCTTGCAGCTGCAACTGTTCGAGTCGTGCCACGGCGGCCCTTATGAAGTTGCCCCAATACTTGTCGTGGGAATCGGCTTTGCCGTGCTCGAAAAATCGAAGCGCCGGTCCTCCGCTGATCACGATCCACTCCTGCTGGGCGGCCTCTTGCGCCGCCGTCAAGGCGGGCTCGCTCATCAGCAAAAATGTCGACAGAACCGCAAATCCGAGCCAGCGCGCCGGATGGCTCCGGAACGGACGGCACGGGGCCGGGGGCTGAGGCTCAACCATCGATCGGTCGTTTTCCCGAAGGAGTTCCGTTGAGTAGTTCGCTCGGGATGAGATGGCCGAGTTTGTCCACCTTGGCTTGCAGGTATCGGCGGTTATAATGATTCGGCTCCCCATGGAGAGGAATCCGCTCCACGATCTCCAGACCATATCCTTCGATCCCGATACGCTTGACCGGATTGTTCGTCAAGAGCCGTAGGCGATGCACGCCTAAGGCACGCAAAATCTGGCAGCCGATTCCGTAATCCCGGTTGTCCGGAGCAAACGCAAGAGCGATGTTCGCCTCTACGGTGTCGAGTCCGGCCTCTTGCAGCTTGTAAGTTTTGAGCTTGTTCAGCAGACCGATCCCCCTGCCTTCTTGCCTTAGGTAGAGGAGAATGCCTTTCCCTTCCCGCTCGATTCGCGCTAAGGCAAGGGCGAGCTGCTCTCCGCAATCGCAGCGTAGGGAGTGAAACACGTCTCCCGTGAGGCATTGAGAGTGCACTCGGGTGAGCACGGCTTCCTCCGGAGACCAGTTCCCCTTCGTCAGCGCCAGATGCTCGTCGCCCCTCAGCACGTCGCGAAAGGCGGTCAGAGAAAACTCGCCGAAGACGGTCGGCAGAGAGACCGTGATGGCCTTTTCCACCAGGGACTCGTTCCGCAATCGATGGGCGATCAGATCTTTGATCGTGACGATCTTCAGCTGAAACTCAGAAGCCACCCGCAGGAGATCGGGCACCCGGGCCATCGTTCCATCGGGATTCAAGATTTCTACCAGCACTCCGGCCGGGAAAAGGCCGGCCAGACGCATGAGATCGACGGCGGCCTCGGTGTGGCCGGCCCGGCGCAGTACCCCTCCCTCAGCCGCGCGGAGGGGGAAGATATGACCCGGACGACAAAAGTGAGCCGGTGCCGCATGCGGATCGGCTAAGGCGCGGACCGTTTTGGCTCGATCGGCCGCCGAAATTCCGGTGGTGGTGCCGATCGTGTAGTCGACCGAAACCGTAAAGGGAGTCCCCTGAAGCGCTGTATTCTGCTGCGGCGCAACCATCCAAGGCAAGTTGAGTTGATCCGCCCGTTCATGAGTGATCGGAACGCAAATCAGCCCCCGGCCATGCTGCGCCATAAAGTTGATCGTCTCCGGCGAGCAGAGCTCCGCGGAAGCGATGAAGTCCCCTTCGTTCTCCCGATCCTCGTTGTCGACGACGATCAGCAACTTGCCTCGGCGAAGCTCGTCGAGGGCTTCTTCAATCGAAGAGAACGACGATTGGATCATGGGAAAGAAGGAATTCGGCCTGCTTTGCGCCAACCCTCATGCGGGGGAAGGCAAGCCTCGCGATACCAGCAGTATCTTTCGAAGGCCGACGGCGACGGAGGGCTTGCCCATTTGCGAAACGAATCTCTCTCGTTCGGGAGATTGCATACTATATACGAGAAGATTATTGTCTCGGCAATTGATGCGTGCGGTTTTCCTCTCTCTCTCCTGGTTTTTCTTTCTGCGGATCCTCTGCTCTCCGGACGCGGCGGCCCAAACCGGCTGGGAACGGGACTTTGCACAGATTGCCGTTCAGGATCATGGAAGAAAGAAACCCCTGACGAGCTTCGCAAGCGAAAGCTGTCTCCTTCTTTCCGGAAAGCAGAGCTTGGTTTTGCCCAATCGAGGAAAGATGGAGTCCCTACCCCTCTTGCTTTCCCTTTGGCTCTCTCCGGAGGGATGGGAGAAAGAGCCGATCCTTCTGGTCGGCGAGCCGCTTCTGCGGGAGGCGCTGGGACTGCCGGCCTCGCGCACGCGCTTCTCCTTCGACGAGCTGAAAGGCAACCAAGCCTTGCGCGCACTTACGCTGCGGCTCGGAGCCCGCGAGACGGCGGGCGACGCTCAGGATTCGCCTCAAGCTCGGCTGGAGCGGGCGTTACGCGGGCTCACGGAACGCATGGATCTTTTTTCGCGCATCGTTTCGGGAGAGGCCCTGACAATCGTGCCGGAGCCCGAGGGAACGGACGGCCGGTGGCTTTCGCTTCCCGAAGCGAAGGCGGCCTATCCGCCGGAAGTCACGGCCAAGTTGGATCTGCTCTGGGAGCGGATGCGCGCCGCCGTCCTCTCGAAGAATCAACGCGAAGCCGGTATGGCCGCCTCGGCCCTTGCCCAGGAATTGCGTAGTCTCAATCCGTCCCGATATCCGGACGCCGGCAAGCTCCGTTTCGAAGAGACCTACCGCGAGCTTCGCCCTTGGCAGTGGGCCTGGATCTGCTATGCCGCCTCCGCGATCTCCCTTGCCCTGACCGCAGCTTGGGGGAGACGGATCGGCTACGGTCTCGGCTGGGCATTGGCGTTGGCCGGCTTTCTCTTCCAAATCTACGGCTTCGCCTGCCGCATCGTCTTGGCCGGCAGACCTCCCGTTACAAACATGTACGAGTCGATCATTTGGGTCGCTTTCGGCGTCGTGTTTTTCGCCCTTGTCTTGGAAGCGATCTACCGATCCCGTTATCTCCTCCTTGCGGCCATGCCGATCGCGGTTCTCTGCCTCCTTTTCGTCCAGACACAACCTCTGATATTCGACCCCTCCCTCCAACCGTTGGTCCCAGTTCTCCGGAATAATTTTTGGCTTACGGTCCACGTCTTGAGCGTCACCTTAAGCTATGCGGCATTCGGCTTGGCCCTCGGATTGGGAGATCTTTATCTATGGCGCTGGTTGCGCCTCGGTTCCGGAAGGAAGCGGGGGGAACACGTTCTGGCGCAGTATATCTACCGCTGTCTCCAAATCGGGGTCTTCTTTCTCGCGACTGGGGTCGTCCTCGGTGCAGTCTGGGCCAATTATTCCTGGGGACGCTTTTGGGATTGGGATCCGAAGGAAACCTGGGCGCTGGTTGCCCTCCTCTGCTACTTGGCCCTCCTCCACGGACGCATCGCCGGCTGGTGGGGCGAGCTGGGTCTCGCCGCCGGCTCCGTACTCTGCTTCCTGAGCGTCTTGATGGCTTGGTACGGTGTAAACTTCGTCCTCGGCAAGGGGCTCCATAGCTATGGATTCGGCAGCGGAGCGGTCGGTCCCGTAGCGGCCTTTGCCCTAGCTCAATTCCTGTTCGTGCTCTGGTGCGGATGGGCTGCGTGGCAGCGAAGAGGCGATGGCAAAGGAGAGGCCGCTCCGATCTCGGCATCGGAGATCGGCCGTTCCTGAGGGGTTTTTCGATCCCTCAGCATCGGGGCACGCCGGGCGCCGTAAGGACTACGAAGCTTCCGAATGCAATTCCCTGCGCCACCTTTCGATCTCTTTCCGAACGAAAGTCGGGCGGCAGGAGCCCTCGGTCTGTCTCCTCTCCAAGGCGGCCCGAGGGTTCCAGAGGAGAGGCCACGCTTCAGGAAGGTCGGGATGGACCGGGGCGATCTCTTCCGCAGATAATCGGGAAAGGGGGACGTTTTTCGATTCGGAGAAGGCAATCAATCGGCCGACCGCATGATGCGCCTCACGAAAGGGCATTCCATGCTCGACGAGCCAGTCGACTAGATCGGTGGCAAGGAGACCGGGATCGGACGCGGCTTGCTCGCATCGATCTCGGTGGACGACAATCCCGGGGATCAGCGCCGCCAGGATCCGAAGACACCCTAGGATGGTGTCGGCACTGTCGAAAAGAGGCTCCTTATCTTCCTGCAAATCGCGGTTGTAGGTAAGAGGGAGACCCTTCAGGAGCACTAGAAGCGAAAGAAGGTTTCCGGAAAGGCGCGCCGCTTTCCCGCGGACGAGCTCAAGGGAATCCGGGTTCTTTTTTTGTGGCATCAAGCTCGAGCCGGTGGTGAACGCCTCCGGAAGCGAGACAAACCCAAACTCGCTGGTCGACCAGAGAATCAAGTCTTCGGCAAATCGGGAAAGGTGGACGCCCAATAGGGCAAGAGCGGAGAGATACTCCACGACAAAGTCGCGGTCGCTCACCGCATCCATGGAGTTGTGCGCTACATCCGAGAAATCGAGCAGCTCCGCTACGCGCCGACGGTCAAGCGGGAGAGTGCTTCCGGCGAGCGCACCGCTTCCGAGCGGAAGCACATCTGTCCTCCGCCGGCTCTCGAAAAGGCGATCCGAGTCGCGGGAGAGCATTTCCACGTAGGCGAGCAGATGGTGAGCGAGCAAGACCGGCTGCGCCCGCTGGAGGTGGGTATAGCCGGGAAGCAGAACGTCGCAATCGCGCTCCGCCCAATCGACGAGCGCCCGCTGAAGCGCCCGAACCGCCTCCCGGTCGGAATCGATCTCCTCCTTCAGCCAGAGCCGTAAGGCCGTGGCAATCTGATCATTGCGACTGCGGCCCGTATGCAATTTCGCTCCCGCGGGAGTGCGCGTGATCAGAGCGCGCTCGATGTTCATGTGAAGATCTTCCCAATCGGTCGACCAACGGAAGACCCCCGTGGCGATCTCTTCCTCGATCGCCCGTAGTCCAGACACGATTTCTTCCTCTTCTTCGGCGCTGAGTAGGCCCGCTTCCCGCAACATCGTCGCGTGAGCAATGCTCCCGCGTATATCGTGCCGGTAGAGACGCCGGTCGAAGCTGACCGATTCGGAAAATCGTCGAAGCAGGGCGTCGGGCGTCTCTTGGAAACGCCCTCCCCAAGGGGGAGTGGGGGCATTCATACCGAATGGCTCCGGCGGCGCGCTCGGCTCTCCGGCCGAGCGGGGAACGAGGGCTGCAGGAGGGCTGCAATCTCGGCTCCCGAGAGGAGTCGGTATCGCCCGCTGCCAAGCGAGCCGAGAGAGAGGGGGCCATAGCCGACGCGCACGAGCCGAACTACCTCGTATCCGATGGATTGGAACATGAGCCGGATTTGACGCTTGAGCCCTTGATGGACCACGACCCGAACGCGCCGGGAGCCGAGGAGCTCGAAGGAATCCAGGGAGACAACACGTCCTTGCAAGCGGCATCCGCGAAGGAGGATCGCGATTCTGGAAACATCGGCAGGAGCGTTGCATTCTACCTCGTAGACCTTCGGTATCTGATGGCGCGGGTGGGCCAGTCGTTGGATAAGGCTACCGTCGCTCGTGAAGAGCAGAAGCCCTTCGCTATCCCGGTCGAGACGACCGACGTAGCGCAAATTTCTCCAGCGCGGAGGCAATAGATCGTAGACGGTTTGCCTCCCCCGAAGATCGAAGGAAGTGCAGAGGAACCCTCTCGGCTTGTGCAGGAGAACGGTCAGGCTGGACGACGGGCGTACGGGGCGGCCGTCGAGGGCAACCGCGTCTCCCTCCTCGACATGCTTGGCCAGCCGATTTTGTATCGAACCGTTGACGGTTACTCTGCCCTCGAGGATCAGTCGTTCCACCCCCCGGCGGGATCCGAGGCCGCAGCGAGCTAAGAATTGATTGAGACGCATGGCTCTCCCTCCTCTTTCCGTCTAAGAGAAATCGCTCCGTCCGACCGAATCGCTTTCCACCCTCCGCCCAAGGAAAGCTGCTTGCCTCCCCGCGGCTCGGAAGCGAGCCAGCGTACCGATTCGACGTCGGCAAGGGAAACGTCGGGTACGCCCCGCCGACGCAGCCATAGATGAATCCACCGCCGCTGCTCGGCGACCGGGGCATTTCGCAACTCCACGACCGAAAGTCCCTCCTCCTCGGCCCTTTGACGAACCAGTCCGGTCATCCATTCCTCTTCGTCAATTCGGACTCGGCAGAAGCGAAGCAGCGCACGACGCGCATGGCGAGAAAAACGCTCCTCCAAAAAAGGAATCAATTCATGGCGGACCCGGTTCCGGAGATAGCGGCAATCCTGATTGGATCGGTCTTCGCGCCAGGAGAGATTTCGAGCTTTTGCATATTCTCGCATCTCCTTTCGTTCGATCCAGAGAAGAGGTCGATGGAGGCGCAAGCCATTCCGCAGCTCGAACTCGCGCATGCCCCGTGCGTGCGTTCCGCCGCCGCGCAAAAGCTGCAAAAGAAGAGTTTCCACTTGATCGTCCGCGTGATGGGCCAATGCCAGGTCGCAGCAACCCAAGGAACGGGAGGCTCGCGCGAAGAAATCGTACCGCTCTCTCCTTGCCGCTGCCTCGGAATCTCGAGCAGCCGAAGGCGCCTTCTCTTGCCGATAGGGCAATCCGTACGATGCCGCCAAGCGGCCGACGAAGGCGGCATCTTCGCCGCTTTCGGGACGCCACCCGTGATCGAAGTGGAGAACGATCGGCCGCTTCCCGGACAGGACCAGTGCATCGAGGAGAACGCAGGAGTCGAGGCCTCCGGAAACTCCGACGAGAAGTCGGGAGGGCAGCTCCTCCACGACCGAGAGAATCGCGTGGAGAAGATGGGAAGGCGGGGCTGGCGGTTGCACGGCTTTCGCAAGAAGCATAGGAGGAGTAGCGAAGGGGCGCAAGCGCTCGCCCCGAGCCCTCCCGGGAGAGCATCGAGGCGCCGGGCTACCCGGGCGACGGTTCTTCCGCTAGGGAGAGGAGATAGGAAAAAGGATAGATGCCGGTTGCATGACCATCCCCCCAGACGATTTGGAGCGCATATCCTCCGACGGGCTGGAGGGAACGGACGAGGAAGCTCTCCGGAGAAAAGGCTTTCGGCGCCGGGGCATACGTTTTGGTCGCACTGCTTTCCCCCTGGCAAAGGGCGCAGGGGCAGTTACGCCGAAGGTTCTCCAACCGGAGGAAACTCTCTCTTCCATCATTCCAACGGATGGCCAATTCGGCTCCGATTACCTGTACATCCACCAGACTGAGCGGGGCGGACACGGGCGCTAAGCCGAACGGTGCCGGCGTTTCACCTTGAGCTGAGCCAGAGATCGGGCCAGAAGAGCCGCCGTGGCAGCCTGCTCCTCTTCGCCAAGCTCCTTTCGACGCAGAGCCTGCTGCGCCCGCTCGACGGCTTCCGCTACTTTCGCCTCCTCGATCTCTTCCTCATAGAGGGCCATATCGGAAAGGAGCGTGACACGTTCGGCGGAAATCCTCACAAACCCTTCGCCTACCGCCAGCACCTTGCGCTCTCCTCCCGATTGCAGGATGAGCTCGCCCGGCACGATCCGCGTGATCAGGGGCTCGTGGTTGGGGAAGACCCCCATTTCCCCTTCCTGCCCGGGAAGGGTCACCATATCCACATCTTGCGCGAGGCGAACCCCTTCGGGAGTGACGATGTCAACGTGAAGTTGGCTCATTTGCCGCCTGCGACAACCTGGTCGATCGTCCCCTTCATGTAGAAGTTCCCTTCGGGCACCTCATCGTGCTTCCCATCGAGAATTTCTCGGAATCCTCGAATCGTTTCCGCAACCGATACATACTCTCCTTTTGTCCCGGTGAAAACTTCGGCAACGTGAAACGGCTGGCTCAGGAAGCGTTGAATCTTCCGCGCTCGATAGACCGTCTGCTTGTCTTCCGGAGAGAGCTCATCCATTCCGAGAATCGCAATGATGTCCTGCAGATCCTTGTACCGCTGAAGAACGCGCTGTACCCCTCGGGCTACGTTGTAATGCTCCTCTCCCACGATATCCGCAGCAAGCGCCTTCGAAGTTGACGCCAGCGGATCGACCGCCGGATAAATCCCCTGCTCGGCAATCGAGCGCTCCAGAACGATCGTAGAATCGAGGTGCGCGAAGGTGTTCGCCGGGGCCGGATCGGTGAGGTCGTCGGCGGGCACGTAGACGGCCTGGAAAGAAGTGATCGAGCCGGTTCGGGTCGACGTGATACGCTCCTGAAGCGCCCCCATCTCCGAGGCGAGCGTCGGCTGGTAGCCGACCGCACTCGGAGTGCGCCCCAAAAGAGCCGACACTTCTGAGCCGGCCTGGGAAAAACGGAAGATGTTATCGATGAAGAGCAGGACGTCTTGGTTCATTTCGTCCCGGAAATATTCCGCCATCGACAGGGCGGAAAGGCCTACGCGCAGCCGGGCCCCGGGCGGCTCGTTCATCTGTCCATAGACCAAGGCGACTTTCGATTCGGAGAGATTCTCGAGGTTGATTACCTTGGCCTCCGCCATCTCGTTGTATAGGTCGTTCCCTTCACGAGTTCTTTCGCCGACGCCGGCAAAGACGGAAAACCCTCCGTGCGCCTTGGCGATGTTGTTGATCAACTCCATGATTACAACCGTCTTGCCGACGCCGGCGCCTCCGAAGGCGCCCGCTTTCCCTCCTCGGAGGAAGGGGCAGATCAAGTCGATCACTTTGATCCCCGTTTCGAGGATCGCCGCCTTGGTGCTCTGGGATGCGAGATCGGGTGCTCTCCGGTGGATGGGATAGCGCTTCGTCGCGGCAACCGGGCCGCGCTCGTCGACCGGTTCCCCCAAGACGTTGAAAATCCGCCCAAGCACAGCCGGTCCGACAGGGACGGAAATCGGCTGACCCGTATCTTCCGCTTCCATGCCGCGCCGAAGCCCGTCGGTGCTCGACATGGCCACCGCGCGGACCCACCCCTCTCCGAGATGCTGCTGGGTCTCGAGAGTGAGCGTGATGGGCGCCCCCTCTCTTTCGAAACGAACCACCAAAGCGTTATAAATCGCCGGAACGCTTTCTTCCGGAAATTCCAGGTCCACGACAGGACCGATGACTTGAACGATTTTGCCTGTGCTCATGAACGATTTCTCCTATCTGCGTAGAAGCTCACTCGAGCGCAATTTGCGCCGTGGCGATTTCCAGGATTTCACGCGTGATACCCTCCTGACGCGCCTTGTTGTATTCGAGAGTCAAATCAGCGACGAGCTGCTTGGCATTTTCGGTGGCATTCTTCATCGCGATCATGCGCGCACTGTGCTCCGACGCGAGGCTGTCGAGAATCGCCTGATAAACATTCCAATCGACGAAAAAGGGCAAAAGTGCCTCGAGCAGCTCCTCCGGAGAAGGCTCGAAATTGTCCGGAACGGTTGGAGCGGCTGCCGACTCCTTCTGCGCCAAAACATCCGACGCAAGGGGAACGAGAGGGCGAATTACGACCGTCTGCACCAAGGCGTTGACGAAATGAGAATGGGCGATATCGATCGCGTCGATCTCCCCGGAGGAAAACTTGTCCAAAAGGAAACGACTGATCCGCTTGCTCTCCCGAAACGTGAGGTTGTCGCGCAATTCGAAGTCGGCTGCCAAGAGGCTTTCCCCCGAGGGGCTCGGCAAACCGGCAAGAAAGCTCCTCGCCTTCCGACCAACGCTGACATAAATCCGATCCGGTCCGTGCCGGCGGAAAAGCTCTCGAAACAGATTGGTGTTCAAAGGCCCGCAAAGGCCCTTGTCGGTCGCAATGACCAGCACCCCGCGCCGGCAAACGGGGCGCGGATTGAGAAGCGGATGGCGGAGTTGGCCGGCCTGTGGAACGAGACTCTGGGTGATCTCCTCAAGCAGCTTCTGGTACGGCCTGCCTTCGAGTGCACGTAGCTGAGCCCGCCGCA
>NZ_CABFUZ020000080.1 GCF_902143385.2 Methylacidimicrobium cyclopophantes | reverse complement strand
GATGGCTCTCTCGAGCCACGCTTGGGTGCAGATCCGCTGCCCCGACGGGTCGTGGATCGGACTCGATCCGACCAATTTGAGTTGGGAAAGCGAGCAGCATGTCCAGGTTGCGGTGGGACGCGACTACGCGGACGCCGCCCCGCTCCGCGGCATTTTCACCGGCGCTCGGGATCAGCGGCTTTCCGTTTCGGTGCGGATCGACCGCATCGAAGAGGAAGAGCCGACGGAAGCTGACTAGGAACCCATCCCCGTGAGGATTTCTTGAAAGCGGGCGGCGTTGCGCACGCCGTAGTCCCGATAGCAATTATTGAAGAGGACGTGGATCCGCGAGACGCGCAGGGCTCGAACCGAGGCGGCGAGCTCCCGGAGCTCGGCATCATCGTACCGGTACCGAAATCGATCGGCGGCGGAATGCAAGTTTCGAGCCATCCAAGTTTCCCGGTTCCTTCCATGCAAGCGCACCACGGCGACTTCCGACCAAGGAACCTCCCAGATTGCGGCAACGCTCGCGCTGGTTCCCTGGGGTTCGTCGACGATCACGGGAATGAACCCCTGCTCGCTCTCCCATTGCAGCGTTTCGTCCGCTCGGCGAGCTCCTGAAAACCAAGATGCGTTACGAAACTCGACGGCGATCCGGTAGCCTTCGAGCATCGCCGCGCAATGCAGGAGATGCTCTCGATTTTCCTGCGAATAGGAAAACCAGGGCGGAAACTGGAAGAGAACGACTCCGAGCTTCCCCGCTCCCCGGAGGGGAGAGAGGCCCTCGCGAAATCGCCGCCAGAGCTCCCGGCGAGCGGCTTCCGGCAGATCCCGATAGTAAATCTTCTCTCGAATTTCCCTGCCGGGGGAAGGCCGCAGATCGGAGGGCAGTGCGGCCGGAGAAGCGGGGTGTTGCGTAAAGAGACGGAAGGCCTTGCAGTCGAACGTAAATCCGGCGGGAGTCCGCTCCGCCCACCGTTTCGCATTTTCCCTCCGAGGGAGTGCGTAGTAGGACGAGTCGATTTCGACCAGCGGGAAATGGGCGGCATAGTAGCGCAAGCGGGATTCGGGATCTTGGGCTTCCGCCGGATACCAACCGGAGCTCAGAAGGGTGGGGTCGGTCCACGACGCCGTCCCGACAAGGATAAGGACCATCTTCGTCCAAGCTTCGCCTTTGCCTTTTCCCTACGCTTCGAGTCGATTCGCCACGACCTCCCGGTACCAGGAGACGAATCTCTCGATTCCCACCGAGAGCGGGGTGTTCGGGGTGAATCCCGCCTCCGCCTCGAGTTCTGTCGTGTCGGCGGCCGTCGCCGTCACGTCGCCGGGCGGCATCGGAGAATAGCGGAGAATCGCCTTTCCGCCCGCCGCCCTTTCAATCGCCTCGATCAGCTCCCGAACGGAAAGAGGGGCGCGGTTGCCGACGTTGAAAATGCGGTAGGGAGCGGAACTGCACGAGGGATCGGGATGGATCGGATCCCAGCCGGGATCGGGAAGGGCCGACCGAGGAATCAGCCGCGCCACCGCTTCGATCACGTCGTCGACATAGGTAAAGTCCCGCCGCAGCTCCCCTCGGCCGTACACTTCGATCGGCTCGCCGCGCAGAATGGCCCGCGTAAAGGAAAAGTAGGCCATATCGGGTCGCCCCCAGGGACCGTAAACGGTAAAAAAGCGCAATCCGGTCGCCGGAAGCCGATAGAGGTGGCTATAGGCATGAATGAGCAACTCGCCCGACCGCTTGGTGGCGGCGTAGACGCTCGCGGGATGGGATGCCGAATCTTTCACCGAAAACGGCAACGAACCATTCAATCCATAAACCGAACTCGAGCTGGCGTAGAGCAAATGGGGCAGAGGGACGATGCGACGGGCCGCTTCCAACAGGTGGACGGTGCCGAGGACATTGTCCTCCACATAGGCGGCGGGTTCTCGCAAGCTATAACGGACACCGGCCTGGGCTGCGAAATGGACGATCGCCTGCGGCCTCTCCCGTCTCACGAGCTCCTCTATTGGCTTCTGGTTGCGAAGATCGAGCTTTTCAAAACGAAACGAGGGGGAGTCTCGAAGAAGGCCCAGCCTCGCCTCCTTGAGGGCCACCGAGTAGTAGGCATTCAGGTTGTCGATGCCGATGATTTCCTCGCCCTTCTCCAGAAGTCGGCGAGCAAGCGAAAAGCCAAGAAACCCCGCGCAGCCTGTGATGAGGATCTTCATCGTTCGCCTACCACTTTCCTTTCCGTTCTCCTCGGGAAGCGGGCGAAAAGCTCCCGGCAAAACTCCTCGGGGAGAGAAACCTCTTCCGGCCAAGGCCGTGGATAGCCTTCCGCAGGGAGCTTTCGAGTGGCGTCGATTCCCACGTGGCTTCCGACGTTTGGGACGGTAGGAGCGTGGTCCAGGCTGTCGGATGGCCCGCGGGTAAAAAGGAAGTCTCGTTCGGGATCGACATTCGCACAGAGATGGAAGAGGACATCCGCCGTGTCGTGGACATTCACCTCGGCATCCACGACGACCAGGATCTTCGTAAACATCATCTGACCCATGCCCCAGAGGCCATGCATCACCTTGTAGGCTTGATACGGGTACTGCTTGCGGATGCTCACGAAGACTAGATCGTGGAAGACGCCTTCGGGAGGAAGCGCCAAATCGACGATTTCCGGAAAGGTTGCCTGCAGCACCGGAAAGAGGAGGCGGACGCTCGCCGTTCCCAGGTAATAGTCCTCCATCGGAGGCTTCCCGACGATCGTTGCCGGGTAGACGGCGTCCTTCCGATGGGTAATGCAGGTGAGATGAAAGACCGGATACGGCTCCACCGGCGTATAGAATCCGGTATGATCCCCGAACGGCCCTTCGGGGCGAAGCTCGGGCGGTTCCACGTAGCCCTCGAGGACAAAATCGGAGTGCGCGGGAACCTCAAGATCGACCGTCGTGCACCCGACCAAGGGCACTCCCTTCTTCCGCAGGAAACCCGCGAAGAGCAGCTCATCGACCCCGTCGGGGAGAGGCGCGGTGGCCGCAAAAGTAAGAATCGGGTCTCCGCCCAAACAGACGGCGACCGGCATCCGTCCTCCCCGCTCCCAATACTCCTTCCCGTGGCGAGCCCCCACCTTGTGAATCTGCCAGTGCATTCCGGTCGTCGTCTTGTCGTAAACTTGCATCCGGTACATGCCCACATTGCGTCTGCCCGTTCGGGGATCTTGCGTCACCACCTGGGGCAGCGTGAGAAAGGGTCCTCCGTCCTTCGGCCAACACCGGAGAACCGGAAGGGAGGCGAGATCGATCTCCGCCGAAGGTCCCATTGTTACGATCCGGTCTCGGCAGGGTCCGGTCTCAACTCGGTAGGGCCGGCTTCGAACGAGCCCGAGCCCCTTGCGGAAGAGATCCCAACCTTCCTGGAAGGAGCGAGGCGGCTCGGCGCGAAGCAGCATCCGAATCTCGTCGACGAGCTTTCCCAGAGGCCTCCCTAAGACAAGCTCGATGCGGCGCTCGGAGCCGAAGGCGTTGATCAGCACCGGAAATCGCGAAATCGACCCGTCCGGGAGGAGAGGTTTTTCAATGAGCAGCGCGTCGCCTCCTCCCGGGGACTTCATCTCTCGATCGGCCAGCGCGGTAATTTCGAGATCGGTTCGCACCGGCTCCGAAATCCGGACCAGCTCCCCTTCCCGCTCCAGCCGACGCGCAAAGTCCGCGAAAGATTCGCACTCCATGGAGAAATCCGCCCGCCTCGTCTTCTTGCAACGAGACATTCCCGCCAAGATACCTAAGGGAAGCGGGAAAACAGAAGGAAAAAGCCGGGTAAGGCCCCTACCGCGTCGGGCGCTCCGGAGGGCGCTCATGGAGGCCGCATTCGCGCTTCCACCCGAAGAAGCGGGTCTCCTCCGGAAGCATCCCTTCTTCCCACGGACGGCTCGTTGGAACATCCCCCACGGACACGTACCCGCGCGAAGCGAGGGGATGCCGGGGAATCTCCCATTTGTCGAGATAGGCTTCTACCTGCGCATCGTCCCAGTCGACTATGGGATGGAGCTTCGCGATTCCATCCTGCCATTGGAGAACCGGGAGATCCGCCCGCGTCTTGGCCTGCGTTCGGCGCACTCCCGCAAGCCAGCATTCGGCACGGAGCGTCTCCAAGGCCCTGCGCATCGGCTCGACCTTTCGAAGCTCGTTATACCGATCGAGCCCCTCGACTCCGTTTTCCCAAAGTCGTCCGTGACGCGCCTCGAACCAAGCGGCGGAAAGGGAAGGCCGGGCCACGTGCAGGCGAAGCCCGAATCGCTCGGTGAGCAGATCGGCATATCGATAAGTTTCGGGGAAGAGATAGCCGGTGTCGACGAGAACGACGGGAACTTCGGGGCGCAGCCGTGTGACCAGATGCAGCAAGACCCCCGCCTGTATGCCGAAGCTCGAGCTTACGATCACTCGATCTCCGAATCGGGCGAATGCCCACTCGATACGCTCGGCAGCGTCCATTTTTGCGAGAGCCCTTTCCGCTTCCGGGCTCTCTGCGGCTTCTGCCGCTTTCCGCTTGCTCTCGGTTTTCCCCTCTGTTCGAATTTCTTCCAGATGGGGAGGAAGGGAAGTAGCGCCGCACTCCGCAAAAATGCTTGGCTTTTCCATATCTCCCATTAGTCTATAGACTCATGAGCAATTTGAGCAAGCTTGAATCGCAAAGCATTTTCCTCCTGCGAGAGGCCTACCGGACGTTCCGGCGAATCGGCATGCCTTGGTCGATGGGCAAGGATTCCAACGTGCTCCTCTGGCTTGCCCAAAAGGCCTTTTGCGGCCGGATTCCTTTCCCGGTCCTCCACATTGACACTACCTATGAATTTCCGGAAATGCTCGAGTTCCGCGCATGGGCCCAAAAGCATTACGGCCTCCAACTCATCGTAAAGATCAATGAAGAGGCGATTGCGCGCGGCGTCGGTTACGAAACTCACGATCCCGTTACGGTGACTCACGAGCTCAAGACGGTCGCCCTCCAGCAGGCCTTGGCCGAATACCAATGGGATGCCCTGATTACCGGGATTCGCCGAGATGAGGATCCGACGCGGGCGAAGGAGCGCTACTTTTCTCCGCGGTCCTCCGAGGGCGAGTGGAACTACAAGGATCAGCCTCCGGAATTCTGGAATCAGTTCGCTCTTCCTCCCAAGGGAGCGGGCGGTCATGTGCGCGTGCAACCCCTGCTCGACTGGACCGAATACGATGTTTGGCTCTACATCCGGCGCGAAAAGATTCCCATTCCCCCGCTCTACTTTGCACGAAACGGGAAGCGTTTCCGCTCCATCGGCTGCCGGCCGATCACGCATCCGGTGCCGAGCACGGCATCAACGGTGGACGAGATCATCGCGGAGCTCTATTCCACGCGCACGCCCGAGCGGGCAGGGCGAGCCCAAGACCACCACGAGCGCAATGCCATGCAAAAGCTCCGCGCCAAAGGATTCCTATAAGAAAGGCCCGTCCGGTCATGCATTTTTCTCCTACGGAAGAAGTCTTGCCGATCGTCGTGATCGGCCATGTGGACCATGGGAAATCGACCCTGATCGGCCGTCTGCTCTTCGACACGGGCTCGGTTCCGGAAGGGAAAGCCGAAGAGCTCGCCAGGGCGGCCGCGGCGGAAGGAGTTCCCTTCGAGCACGCCTTCCTGCTCGACTCTCTCCTCGAAGAACAGGCTCAGAACGTTACCATCGATACGACGGAGATCCGGTTCCGCACTCGGAGAAGGCGATATGCGATCATAGACGCGCCCGGTCACAAGGAGTTCCTGAAAAACATGCTCTCGGGAGCGGCCAGAGCCCATGCGGCCGTGTTGGTCGTCGACGCCCAGGAAGGGGTGCGGGAGCAGACACGGCGCCATGCGATGCTCCTCCCGATCTTGGGAATTCGCCACATCCTTGTGGGCATCAATAAAATGGATTTGGTCGACTTTGCGGAAAGCCGCTATCGGGAAATCGCCGGCTCTCTGGCGACGCTTTTTGCCGAGCTCGGCCTTCCGGAGCCCACTTCTCTCCCCCTCTCCGCGCGGCTGGGGGAGAATATCGTCCAGCCGAGCCCCCGAATGCCCTGGTACGTCGGTGGGACTCTGCTCGAGGCGCTCGATGCGGTTCCCGCTCTCCCCTCCCTCGACGACCTGCCTCTTCGCTTCTCCGTACAAGACGTCTATCGCCGAGGTGCGGAACGCTTGATCGCGGGTCGGGTGGAAACAGGCTCTCTCCGAGTCGGTGATGAGCTCCTTTTTTGGCCCGGCCGCAAGCGCGCCCGGCTGCGTGCCTTCGCGGAGTGGCCTCCGGAAACGACCCCCGAGGAAGCATCGGCGGGACGCTCGACAGCGTTGATCCTGGAGGAGGAGATCTTTGTCGAACGAGGCATGATCGCCAGCTCCCTCGAAAAAACTCCGATCGAGGCGCGTGAATTCCCGGCAAAGATTTTTTGGCTCGGACCAGATCCCCTTCGCGTGGGGGAAAGTTACGAGCTGCGCTTGATGACGCAGTCGGTCGGCGCGCGCGTCACGGAGGTCGACCGGATCATCGATGCGGAAACGCTTTCCGTCCAGGACTCCCAGAAGCCGGGAGTCGCTCCCAATGAGATCGCGGAGGTGCTCATCCGCACCCAACGGCCGCTCGCCTTCGACAACGCTTCGGAAATCGCCCTGACCGGACGCTTCATTCTCGCAAAGGACGGGCGAATCCTCGGAGGGGGCATCGTTCTCGGCGCTCGTTACCCGAAGGCCTCCCTGCCCCCGGTGCATCAAAGCAGCCCTCTATTCTGGACGGAAGGAGAGATCGACCGGGACGAACGAACGCGCGCGCTGGGGCATCGCGGTGCCATCCTCTGGTTCACCGGACTCTCGGGTGCCGGCAAATCGACCCTCGCCATCCAATTGGAAACCCATCTCTTCCGCAGAGGAATTTGGGCCTATGTTCTCGACGGAGACAACCTGCGTCACGGCCTCTCCAGCGACCTGGGATTCAGCGCCCAGGACAGGAGAGAAAATATCCGAAGAGCGGCAGAGGCCGCTCGCCTCCTGGCCGATGCGGGACTGGTTGCCATCGTCGCGTTGATTTCGCCTTTTCGCGCCGATCGCCGCAAGGCACGGGAAATCGCGGAAGCAGCGGGCATCCCGTTTCGAGAGATCTTCGTCCATGCTCCCCTCGAAGTCTGCCGAGCGCGCGATCCGAAAGCGCTCTACGCGCGAGCCGAACGCGGGGAAATTCCGGAATTCACGGGAATCGATTCCCCCTACGAGGTGCCGGAAGCGGCCGAGTTGGAGCTCCCGACGGATCAGCTCTCGCCCACCGAATGCGTGGAACGGCTGATGAAGATCGTCCAAGAGGCGATCGCGGTCCCGAATCGGCCATCGCTACGAGAAGATCCGGCCGCGATCATTTAACCTTCCTTTGCGGGAGGCGACGGGAAAGCGGGGAGGAGCCAAGCTCCGGAAGAGAGCAGAGGGAAAGAGCGCCTTGCCGCCGCATAAGCATGCTCTGGCCTCCGCAACGATCGCTTGGAAAACGGCGACTCTCGCTGCCAGAAAGCAGCCAAGGGACCTTAGCCCGCATGTCTCAGGAAGGAGCGCGGAAGCGGGAAGACCCGCTCTCTCGGACCGTTTCGGCGGCCTTCGGATCCGCTTCGGCATCGACGGCGGCTTTCCAGATCGGGACATCGGTCTTGAGCCTGCGGATGACCTCTTCGGCGATGCGAAACGCGGTTCCGCGCCGCTCGGCCGAAACGCGGAGATAAAGAGAAGGCTCACCCACGGGAACCCTTCCGATTCGATGGATGAGAACGAGCTCGTGGCAGAGCCCGCGATCCCCTACCTCTTCGGCAATTCGCTCGAGTTCCTTCTGAGCCATGGCCCGATAGGCCTCGTAATCAAGGGCGACAATCGACCTCCCTCTCTCGCACCCACGCACGACGCCGAAAAACTCTACGATCACTCCGGTGGCGCCTTCCAGCGGAAAGGAGATCCGGGGCCGCTCGAGCGGCCCGTCGATCAGCGAAACGGAAATCCCCACGCTCATCCTCCGCTCACCGGGGGAAGCACGGCCATCTCGTCCGCATCCCCGACGGGGGCATCCCAAGAGCAATACTCGAGATCGAGGCTGACCCGCGCTCCGGGAATCTTTTCAAAAAAGCCGGGCGCAATCCTTTCGAGGATCTCGCGCGGCGTCTCCTCGGCACGGACGGAAACCCAGTGTTCCCGGAAACCGAGAAGCTCCCTGGCCTGCGCAAAGAGCAGCAGGCGAACCGTTCTCTCTTCGGAGTTCATCCCTATCCTCCCAGGGCGGTCATCGTCCGCTCGGGCTCGTAATAGTCCCGGAAGGAGTGCTCCAACGGCTTGCGGCGCAGCGTATCGAGGAAAGCTTCCCGCAAGCCATGCCGATCCATCGTCGGCCGCAAAAAGGGTCGAAGATCGACTTCCAGATGGTTCCCCAGACAGGGCCGGAGCCGCCCGTCCGCCGTAAGGCGCATCTTGTTGCATCGCTCGCAAAAGTGGAGATCGCTCAGAGCCCCGATGAATCCCACGGTGACCCCCCTTTTCTCCATCCGAAAGTAGCGCGCGGGCCCGAATCCAAGGGAGCGATCGAGCGGTTCGAGCCGATCTTCGCTTTCCAGTTTGCGCTGGAGCTCCGCTGCGGAAAGAAAGTTGTCCGGACGCAGGACCTCCCGAGAAGTGACCGGCATGAGCTCGATGAATCGAAGAATCAGATCCCTTTCCGCTGCAAAATCGAGCAGCGCCTCGATCTGATCCTCGTTGCGATGGCGCAATAAGACGGTGTTGAGCTTGATCTGCGCAAAGCCAAGCCGGCGCACCGCCTCGATCCCCTCGAGCACCGGCCCCAGATATCCTCCCGTAATCTGGTAATACCGCTTCGGATCGAGGGCGTCCAAACTGATGTTGATTCCCGAAAGACCGGAGTCGTTCAATTCGGCGGCCAAACCGGCCAAACGGGTTCCATTGGTCGAAAGTCGTACGCTCCTGACCCCCGATGTCCTCGAAATCTCGCGGATCAAGCCGGGCACCCCCGCTCGGACGAGCGGCTCCCCGCCCGTGATGCGGAAATCGGTGAATCCGAGTTCCGCTGCGACCGCAACGATCGCCAGGATTTCCTCGTAGGTCAGCAGATCTTCTTTCTCTCGCCAACCGGAAAAATCACGGGGGAAGCAGTAGAGGCAGCGCTCATTGCAGCGATCCGTGACGGAAATCCTTAAATAATGGACGGAACGACGAAAGCTATCGTGGCAGCTCACGAACCCCTTTCTTGTCTCCAGGAACCCATGAGGATCGGGCTACCCGTAGCTCTTAAAAAACTTCTTTTTGCCTTCTTCGGTCGAGGACGGAGCTTGCCGAGACTCCTGTGAGGAGATCGGCGGAGGAGGAACCCCTTCCGCTCCTGCCGGTTCCGGAGGAACCGGAGAAGAAGGGGAAGGGGCCGCTGCCGTCCTTCGACCTTGGCACGCCTCGACATACGCCAAACGCAGTTCGGTCAGAGCGCCGCCGAGGAAGGCCTGCTCATGGGGTTGGAGGTTGCCGCGCGTCTTTACCTCCAAAGCCTCCAAATGGTCGATGAGCTCCCGAGCTTCCGGAAGGCGCGGTTCCATCGCCTCCATCCCTGGAAGCGGAATCCGACCCAGGAGCACCAGAATATGGTCGATCTGCATCTGCAGATGGCGCGCGAACCGTGCCTGTACTTCCGCATCGGAGAGGGAATGATCCATAAGGAACCAAACGATCTTTTTGGGGAAGACTCAACCGATTTCTGCGCCATTAGGGCCGAACGACGCCCACGACATATCCCTGAGTTCGAAAATAGGAGCGGAGCACGCGGTTGACCTCCTCCGACTCCATCGCCCCCAAGCGAGCGAGCCGCCGCTCATCATAATCCCATCCCAACCCCAAGAGTTCGTGCAGGGCCGAATTCGCCACCACGGCAGCGGGATTCTGCCACGACATCTTCTCCTCGCTGATCAACTTAGCACGGGCTCGGGCAAACTCTTCTTCCGAAAACCCCTCTTCGGCCAACCGGAAGACCTCCTCCAACAGGATTTGCTCCACCTCCCTCTCTTTTCCGGGAGCGGTTCCGGCATAGAAAAAGAAATACCCGGCCTGTCGGCCGAGGAAACGCGAAGCGCTCACGAAGTAGGCCAGCCCCAACTCGTCGCGCACGCGGACGAAAAGCCGGGTTCCGAGATCCGAAAGAGCCTCCCGCACTACCCCTAAGGGCAAATGGTCGGGATGAACCAGTTCCGGGATCGGGAAGGCGATCTCCACAATGGCTTGCTCTTTGCCCGGGACCCGTTTTTCGACGCGGACGGGTTGCGCCGGCCGCGGCGGCAGGGGAAGAAAGGGAGGCTCCGAAGCCTCGCCAAATCGGGAAGCGATCGTCGAGGCGACGATCGATTGCCACTCGGTCGGGTTTACCGGACCCGCTCCCGCGATGATCAGACGGTTCGTCTGCAGTACTTTGCGGATGAATTCCGCCACATCGGAAACGCCGATCGAAGCAATGCTTTGCTCCGTCCCCAGGACGTTGCCTCCGGACGGATGCTCTCCCCAGAGAGCCCGGCGAATGAGATCTCGAGCGATGGCGAGCGGGTCGTCGCGCTCGGCCTGGAGCAGCGAAAGCTGCTTCCGTTTTTCGATGACAAGCTCCTCTTCCCGGCAAGCCGGCTCGAGAAGCATGTCGAGAAAGAGGTCAAGGGCCGAAGCCCACTCGCTGCTCAAAACCTCCAGGGAAAGGCCGGCGGAATTGTTCCCGGCATCGGCTGCCATCGAGCCGCCGAGCTCTTCCACCTCCCGAGCGATCCGAGCCGCCGTCCGCTTCCGAGTCCCCTTCAGCAGCAGCTGCGCCGAAAGAAAACAGACTCCCTCTTTTCCCTTGGGTTCGAAAAGAAGTCCGCCGTCGAAAGCGGCCCGAAAAAATTGGAGGGGCAGGCCGCTTTCGAGGGAAAGCATCCGAAGTCCGCCGCTCGCCTTCGTCAAAAAAGGAGTCGCGCCTTTCACCGGAAGCGCGCCTCCTGCCCGCCTCCGTTTGGGAGGAGGGAAATCAGCGGGAACGAGATCGACTCGATTCTCCTTGTGCGGCACGAGGTAGCGGCGCGCTACGCGTTGGACCTCTTCGGCCGTCACCCCAAGTAAGAGCCGCAGAAACGTTTCCTTCAAGTAAGGATCCCGAGCCAACAACCAGCCCGAGCCCACCGCCTCGGCCTTTCCCGCCATGCTCTTCAGGTCGGCGATCGAGCGTGCCAGTGTCAACCGACGAGCCAAGGTCAAGTCGGCTTCCGCAGGCAACGACTCCCCCATCCGGGAAAGTTCCCCGCGGATCCGCTCCGCCAACTCCTCCAACCGCTCCGGCCCGCATCGGGCCTCGATGCCGAAAGCTCCAATCTCCATCCCGGCGAATGCAAACGCTTCCACTTCCTCGGCCAAGCCTTCCTTTTCGACCAGCTCTTGATGGAGAATCGAACTCCGGCTCTCGCCGAGGAGCAAGGCAAGGACCCGCAAAGGGGCGGAATCAGGATGTCCCAACCCGGGGACCGGATAGAGCATCGCGACACGCGCAAGCTCGGAAGGGAATGGTTTCCGAGCATGCCGCGCGGCTACTTGCAAGGGTTCTACGGGGAGCGGGATATCCGGGAGAAATCGCCGCGGCTCTCCACCGAAGCACTCCTCCGCCACGGGAAAGACCTCTTCCGGCTCCGCCGCGCCGGATACTACGAGGAAGAGATTCTGCGGCACATACCGCTCGCGATGGTAGGCAACAACGTCCTCGCGGCTCAATGCGTTGAAGAGATCGATCTGTCCAAGGATCGGAAAGCGCAACGGATGGCGAAGAAAGGCGGTTTCACAGGCCGCCTGGAAGAGCTGACTCTCGGGATCGTCCTCGGCCATGGCGAATTCCCGCCGAATTACGTCTTTTTCCCGGTCGAACTCCTCCGGAGCAATGGCGGGGTGGAGCACGGCGTCGGCCAGAATCGGCAAGGCTCGCTGCCAAGAGTCCGCCGGTAGATCGACATGATAGACCGTCCGTTCGTAGGTCGTGTAGGCATTGAAGTGGCCTCCGAGGTCCTGAATCTCTTGGACCATCTGAATCCCGGTCCGGGTAGGGGTCCCTTTAAAGAGCAGATGTTCCAAGAGATGGGAGATTCCCGAGCCGATCCACCGGCCCTCGTGGATGCTTCCCGTGGAGCACCAGCATTGGAGAGAGACCACCGGAGCCCCCATGTCCCGATTGACGAGGATCGTCAGTCCGTTGGAGAGCGTCTTCTGCTCGACTTGCAGAAGCGAGAGCGGGAGCAGACCCTTCTCGGCCGGCGGCTTGCCTGCGGTAGATGGTGAGGTGGATCCCATGACGACTCTCTTGGGCATAAGCCGCCGCGGAAGCCGGCGACCCTCCCGCCCTACTCTCGCTACGCCGCAGGCGCCTTCTTCTGGCCTCGGCCCGGCTTGCCAGCCTTTGCCTCCGTTTGCGCGGCCTTTCGCTTGCGCGCGGGTCGGACCATTCCCGCCGGTCGAAAAGGCTTCACGAATGCCGAAGTAAAACTAAAACCTTTCTTGAAATCTTTCCGGCTTCCCGCGCTCGTCCGACCCAAAACCCCATAGGAAGCGAGGGAAAGGATCACATCGCCGAGGTCGCTGCAGTTCCGGATCCCCCATTCGCTGAAAACCAGCTTGCTCATCGGCCCAAATTCCTTCAGGGCGTGCATCCGCAACGATTCCAAGAGCTCCTTGCCAGTCGAAGCCGTAGTTCTACTCTTCGTCCTCCGCTTTCCCCCTTTTTCCGTCGAATGCAAGGCCTCGCGAACGAAATAGTAGGCCTCGTCGACATAACGTCCATCCCGCTCGCAGATCTCCTCGACAATGCTGGCAAAGTTTCGCTTACGCATATGAAGTCCGTGCTCTCTTCTCCTCTCAAAAACCTACGGATCGCGGGGAAGCTCTTCCACGAGCCCCCGATCGAGGTCCTTGCCTCCAAAGGATTCACGCAAGAGCTTAACCATTCCGCCCAGCGTCAACAGGACGAGCAGGAAGAACGCAAGCCCCTGCTCCCGACGGGTCAACCAGACGTCTCGACTCTTCCACCAAGCTCGCAGACCGGCCACCTTGCTGCATATCTCTCCTGAACGCTGCCGCATTTCAAGCAGTTTTCCCGGAATCGTTGCGCGACAAAGCCCTAGGCCCTCCGCCGAAACTCGAGGCAGCGACCGATCCGAAGGCGATCCGAGAAAAGAGTCCGAAACGCACGATTTCGCGACTTCGAAAAGGCCGAAAAAGGGATGTCGAAGAGCATCCAAATGTCTGCTTCTGCTTTTTTCTTGCTTTTCCCTCTTTGCGCGCTGATAGGCGAGGCAATGTTCGCACTCCGCATCCTCACACCCCAGCATCTGCTGGCTCCCTCTCTCCTCCATGAGTCGCTGCCTTCCCTCTTCGGGTCGGAGATCTCTGGAGAAGTCTACGGAGAGAACGAGGAGAGCGCAAAGATGCTCTCTTCCCGAGCCGCCGATCTCGCGGCAATCCCCGACACGTTGATTTTTCCGCTCCGGGAGACTAACCAGCTCTTGCCGCTTGCCGCAGCGCTTCCCTCCCCGCTTCCGGCGGAGCCTCAATTTCTCCACCACTATTTCGACCCGGCGAATCAATTTTCTTGGCCGTTCGGGTTTACCTTACTGGCCATCGCCGGTCCGGGAACGCCCGTGGAAGTCCCGAGCCATTGGAAAGACTTGGCGGGGGGACGAATCCCGTTTCGGTCGCCCCCCTCGCCGATCTATGCCCGCTTCCTTTTCGCCGCTCTGGAGCATGGGTTTCCTCCCTCCCCCGGCTCGCTCGCCCGCCAAGCGGGTCCGGTCGTGCCGCGCCGAGAAGAAAACGCCCGCATCGAGGTCGACTTCTCGCAGCGGCTCCAACTCCGCAACGCAACTCCGGGCTGGACCATCCACATCCCTCCGGAAGGCTCCTGGATCCGTCTCTTTCACTGGGTCATCCCCCGAAGCTGTGCCAACCCAAAGGCGGCGGGGACCGCTCTGCAAGTACTCTACCGGCCCGAGGTCCTCGGACGGATCGCCTCCGAGGCCCTTCTTGCGGTCACCGCGCGGGACGCTCGCCGAGCGGTACCTGCGGAGCTCCTCCGCAATCCGAACATCTACCCTTCCGAGTCCCTCCTCGACCGATCTGTCTTTGCTCGGGTAGACTGGCTCGCTCCGTCTCCTACCGCCGGTTGATTGGCCTCGGTCTACGGGAAGCGGGAAGAGCGGGAGGAGAGACGGGAAGCGAAGGGAAAGGAGATCGGCAACGCATGCCTCGGTGGACAGACCGGTTCGAGCGCTTCGCCGTCGACGTCATTCTGGAACGAAGGGACGGAAAGCGCGCGACGCTTCTCCGCGCCCTCCTCTACCTCCTCTCCTTGCTCTACGGCCCCCTGGTCCGCCTCCGCCTCTGGCTCTACCGCCGAAACTTCGTGCATTCCCATTCCTTAGGATGCTTGGTCATCAGCGTGGGCAACCTGACGGTCGGAGGAACGGGAAAGACGCCCGTCGTAGAAAAACTTGCCCGAGAGCTCGCCCACGCCGGCCGTCGCGTCGCCATCCTCAGCCGTGGATACAAGAGCGCATCCCTCCCGTTTTGGGCTCGGTGGCACCGAGCCGCCCGGGGCGAGACAGCGCATCCCGGACCGCGTGTCGTCTCTGATGGAAAGAGAGCTTTTCTGGATCCGTTCTTGGCGGGCGATGAGCCCTACATGCTGGCTTCGAATTTGCAGGGAGTCGTCGTCCTGACCGGGAAAAATCGCGTGCGCTCCGGCCTTACCGCCATCCGACAATGGGGGGTCGACACCCTACTTCTGGACGACGGCTTCCAGTATCTTCCTCTTCAAGAGCGCATCGACATCGTCTTGGTCGACCGGGAAGCTCCCTTCGGCAATCGGTTTTTGCTCCCCCGCGGCACCCTCCGCGAACCAATGAGCCATATCCGGCGGGCGGATATCCTGCTCGTCACGAAATGCGACGGCTCCCCGCTCGCCGAGCTGAAATCCGAATTGCGACGATACAATCGACACGCCCCCATCGTCGAATGCGCCCACCTTCCCCGCTATCTCTCGCACGTGAGCACCGGAGAAAAACAGCCCCTGAGCTTCCTTCGAGGCCTTCGGGTCGTCGCTCTCTCAGGCATCGCCCGCCCGGAAAGCTTTGAAAATGGGCTCCGAAAACTCGGGGCGGAAATCGTCTACGCCCGAAGGTTCGCCGACCACCACCGATTTTCCGAACAGGAACTTCTCCGCGTCCTGGAGCGGGCAAAGGCCCGGGCTGCCGCCGCGATCGTCACGACGGAAAAAGATGCCGTGCGCCTTCCTTTTCTTCGCACGCCTCCTCCGGTTCCGATCTATTTTCTCCGAGTGGAAATCGAGTTTCTTCAAGGAGCGGAGGCTCTCCAGAGCCGCATTCGCGAGAAAATGCGGGAGCGGACCCCCCCTCCCTTCTCCCCCTCTGGCCGTACTTCGTCCTTCGCGGAGCAGCCGGTGGTCAACGGAACGCATCCGGCCCTCCTGTGATTGCCCCCGCTCCTCCCGCTTCCCTTCTGGTCCGTTCGCCCAACTGGCTGGGGGATGCCGTTCTGAGCCTCCCCGCGGTCGCAAGCCTCAAGCGATGGCTCGGAAAGGGTCCGATCACCGTTGCGTCCTCCCAAAAGCTCAGCGCTCTCTGGCGTCTTTGCCCCTTCGTCGATCGCCTGATCGAACTCACCCACCCGGAAAGGCTCTTCTCTACCGCAAGACAGCTTCGGGAAGGAGGGTTCGAGGCCGCCCTCTTGCTCCCAAACTCCCCGCGCTCGGCTCTCGAAGCGCGGTTTGCCGGCATTCGCACGGTCTGGGGGAAAGCGGCTTGGCCCCGCTCCGCCCTCTTGAGCCGTCCCCGTCTGCTCGGTCGTCCCGCGGACCATATCCCGCAGCAAGCCGCGATTTACCTTGCCCTCGTCCAGGAACTGGGAGTCTCGGGCTCGATGGCCCTACCGGAATTGCGCATCCCGGCTTCCTGGCTCGAACGGCCGGAGCCGGTGATCGCCTTCTGCCCAGGAGCCGAATATGGCCCCGCCAAGCGATGGCCGCCCGAATTCTACATCGCCCTCGCACGGCGGCTCCGCGCGAGCACGGGCTACGAGGTGCGCCTTTACGGAGCGGCCGGCGACCGGGAAGTCTGCGAACGTATCGCTTCGGAGCTTCCCGGCGTCGAGAGTCTTGCGGGCAGAACGACCTTGGAGGAGTTCCTCGCCGCCTTGGCCCGCTCCCGATTGGTGGTCTGCAACGATAGCGGGGCCATGCACGTCGCGGCGCTCCTCGGGGTGCCCGTCGTGGCACTCTTCGGATCCACCGATCCCGCGCGGACAGGGCCTCTGGGGAGCTCTACCCGCATCCTTTCTCATCCGGTGCCTTGCGGTCCCTGTTTCCGCCGCACCTGCCCTACAGACTTGGCCTGTTTGCGCCGAATCGATCCGGAAGCGGTGTACGCCGTTTGCCTCGAGCAACTCGGTTCCTCCGCTGCAGTCTCTTCGTGAACGCCCCCGACGATCCGCAAGCTTCTTTGCCTCCAGCTCTTCCCACCTCCGCTTCCGCAAGGGGCGCAGCGGAGGGAGACGCGGCCACCCACCGCGCGGCGGGAATCGTCAGCCTTGCTGTCATGGGCTCTCGCGTCTTCGGACTCGTCCGAGAGCTGGTCTTTGCCGCTCTCTTCGGTGCCGGCAAGCTCCTCGACGCCTATCTTGCCGCATTCCAGATCCCCAATCTTCTTCGTGATCTCTTTGCCGAAGGGGCGCTTTCTACCGCGTTCACCACCGTCTTCTCGAAGACGTGGGAAGAGCAAGGGAAGGCGAAGGCGTTTTCGCTCGCAAACCATCTGCTGGCGATTCTCCTCATCCTCCTCTCCCTGGTCTGCTTGGCGGGCATCCTCCTTGCTCCACTCCTCGTCGAACTGACCAGCTTCGGTTTCCACGCGGTTCCGGGAAAGTTCGAGCTCACAGTCCGCCTCACGCGGGTGCTCTTTCCTTTTATCCTGTTCGTCGCCCTGGCGGCAGTTGCCATGGGGATCCTGAACGCCGGCCGGATTTTCGGTCTGCCGGCCTCGGCCTCGACCGCCTTCAATATCGTTTCCGTCGTGCTGGGCGTCTTTTTTGCCTACACCTTGGATCCGCAGCGCGATCTTCGCCATCCCTCGTTCGGCGAAAACGCTGTCTTCGGAGTCTGCTTCGGCGTCCTCCTGGGCGGCCTCGCGCAGCTTTTGATCCAGGTCCCGGCATTCCGTCGAATCGGATACGACTGGCGATGGAATCTCGATCTTTCGGATCCAAAGCTTCGGGAAATTTGGCGCTTGATGGTGCCCAGCGTGATCGCCGGAGCGGCCGTCCAGGTGAACGTTTTGATCAACGGCATGTTCGCCTCGGAGATCAACGGCGGCCGCTCCTGGCTCAACTGTGCTTTCCGGCTCATGCAGTTCCCGATCGGAGTCTTCGGCGTAGCGATCGCCACGGTGACGCTTCCGACGGTCTCGCGTCAGCATGCTCGATCCGATCTCGACGCCTTCCGGCGAACGCTTCGCCACTCGCTTCGCCTCGGACTCTTTTATACGGTTCCCGCCGCCATCGGCCTGGCCGTCCTTTCCGAACCCCTCATCCGACTCATCTACCAGCACGGTCGCTTCAGCTCCTGGGATACGCATCAGACGGCCACGGCGCTGCAAGCTTACACGCTCGGGCTGGCGGGTTATGCGGGGATCAAGATCCTAGCCCCTTGCTTTTACGCACTCGACTCCCCCTCGATTCCCCTCCGAGTGAGCCTCTTCGGCATCGGCCTCAACCTCCTGCTCAACTTCCTATTGGTCAAGGGACTCTCCTTTGGACACGTCGGCTTGGCCCTCACCACATCGCTCGTCGCACTTCTCAATTGCACTCAGCTCTTCCTTGCCCTCGATCGGCGCGTCTTTCCCGGAGGCTTCCGCCGCTGGCTCTCGTTCCTTTGGCGCTTGGGGCTCTCTTCCGTTGCTTGCGGCCTTGCGGCCGGATGGGTGGCCCGGGCGGTCGGCCGTTCCTCCTTGGGGGCGTTGCCTCTCGGCGGCGCCCTCCTCGTCGGAGCGGCGGTGGCCGGCGGTGCGCTGGCGTTCTTCCTTTCGGCCCGCGCTTTGGGATTGGAGGAGTGCCGAGAAGCTCTCGAGCTTCTCCGTCGGCTGCTCCGGCTGCGCAAGAGAGGGCGGAGTGGCGCTACTTCCTGACTCCCCCGCATCGCCTTGCCCGGGAGCGTCGGCGCGAAGCCGCTCGGCGGAGGGGAAGGTCGCCCGAGCGAGAGGGACTCTTCCAACAGCTTCTAATGGCTTGTCCCGATCGCGACTCTTCGCAAAGATCCTCTCGTGGCGCGATTCGTGGAGCTTCCTCTGACCGCCGGGGGTGCCAAGCTTTTGATCGGACTTATTCACCTCAGACCCCTACCGGGCTCGCCACGTTATTCCGGAGGGTTCGATGCGGTCCTGGAAGGAGCGCTCGCCGATACCGAGGCTTGGGAAAACGGAGGTGCTGACGCCCTCTGCATCGAAAACTACGGAGACGCCCCATTCTGGAAGAGCGCTGTACCTCCGGAAACGATTGCCGCAATGGCAGCCGTTGGCGCGGAAATCCGCCGATCGAGCTCCTTGCCGCTGGGTTTCAACGTGCTGCGTAACGATTCCCAAGCGGCGCTCGCTCTCTGCGCCGCTTGCGGCGGGAGCTTCCTCCGCGTCAATGTTCTTGCGAATGCGGCGGTGACCGACCAAGGGATTCTCGAAGGGGAAGCGGCCTCTCTCCTCCGCGCCAGATCCCACTTGGATCCGAGAATCCGCATCCTCGCCGATCTGCGCGTCAAGCACGCCGCGCCTCTCTCTCCTCGCCCCATTGAGGAAGAAGCGGTCGATCTGGTCGAGCGGGCCCTGGCCGACGGGATCATTCTCACGGGGCCGAAAACAGGAGCCGAGCCCTTGATCGAGGAGGTCGAGCGGGTCCGGAGCGTCTTGCCACTCACCCCAATTTTGGCGGGAAGCGGCATCCACGAGAAGAACCTGCAGCGCTATCTGGCTGCGAGCGATGGAGTTCTTGTAGGAAGTTCAGCGAAGGAGCAAGCGATCGACACCCCGGTCGACCGCAGGAAGGTGGAGAAGCTCACTCGACTCCTCCACATCCCGCCTCCATCGCGGATGGGACCCTCCCGCCCGGAATGAGCATTCGATGGCCTCTCTCGGCAAAGAGGCAGCGCCAGCTTGTTGCAGCGGCATCGGCCCTCGGGATCGCACTCGGAGCGTTCTGGGCCTGGAGGGCTCTTCTTTTCTGGCCCTTTCGCCTCGAGCAGCGGGTCATCGTCCTCGTCGAGGGAGCCGATTGCTGGCAAGGTCGGCTCTCCCGCTGGAAAAGAGTCGTCCCCGGAGGGAGCTGGGTGCAGGACGGGGGCCCGATTTCGGTCCTCCTTGGCCGTAACGGAGTCGCCTGGGGCATCGGCCTTCATCCCCAACAGCCGGGATTGCAAAAGGAGGAGGGTGACGGTCGAACTCCGGCCGGCCGCTTCCGGATCGGGCTCGTATTGGGAACCGCCCCCGCCCTTCCTTTGGGGACGAAGTGGCTTCTTTACCACCGCAAATCAGACCACGATGCCTGGATCGAGAATCCCGACCTTCCCCAATACAACCATCTCGTTACCATCCCAAATGGAGCACCTTTTCCCGACTGGTTTCCGGCCGAGCGGCTGCGGATCGAGGATCCGGTGCTCGAATGGATGATCTTCGTCGAGCACAACTATCCTGAAAGCCGCCCGGGCGCGGGCAGCGCGGTTTTCCTCCACGGACGCTACGGAGAGCACGCCAGAACCTCCGGCTGCGTCGCACTGGAAAAGGAGCAACTCCTCGATTTGATCCATTGGCTCGATCCCAGGGGCAAGCCCGAACTGGTCGTTTTGACCAAGGAAGACTATCTGCGCCTCTGGCAATCCTGGGCGCTTCCCCGTCCCGAGTGGCTCGAGGCCACGAAGATCTCTTCCTCGAACAGTTCCGGCGCGCGGCTTACCTTCGGAAGAGCTCCGCCCGAAGCCCGCTAAGGCGTTCCGCCGAAGACGGCGAGAAGGATCGCGACGACCACGATGTTGACCATGGATATGGGCAAGAGGAACTTCCAGCCCAGGGTCATGACCTGATCGTAGCGGAACCGCGGAAGGGTCCACCGGATCCACATGAAGAAAAAGACGAGCGCGCAAACCTTGACCAGAAAGACAAGAGCCTGGAGGAGAAAGGTCCCAAGGGAGCTCGAGGTCGAGAGCCAACCGAAGGGTAGGCTCCAGCCCCCGAGAAATAGGGTTACGAAAAGGCCGCTGGCGGAGATGAGCGCCGCATATTCGCCCAGGAAGAACATGCCGAAGCGCATGCCCCCGTACTCGGTGTTGTAGCCGCCCACGAGCTCCTGCTCGCTTTCCGGCAGATCGAAAGGGGCTCGATTGGTCTCGGCAAAGAGGGTCACCAGAAAGATCAAGGAGGAAATCAGGAGAGACGGCCAAAAAAGAAGCAGATGCCAGTCGATCTGCTTTCCTACGAAGGGGAAGAGAAACCAGCCCCGCTCGATTTGGAAATCGACGATCTGCGGAAGACTCAACCCTCCAGAAATCAAAAAGATGGGAATCGCCGAAAATCCTAGGGCGACCTCGTAGGAGATCATCTGGGCGCTCGAGCGGATCCCGCCGAGGAACGCATACTTCGAGTTGGACGACCATCCCGCCAATACGATCCCGTAGACTCCGAGCGAGGTGACCGCAAAAAGGAGAAGAGCACCGATCCCCACGTTCGCGATCACTCCGGGCTGTGGAATCGGAACGGAAAGTCCCGGCAAACGGATCGGGTCGACCCCAGCAAAGGGAATCACGCAGATAGCCAAGAGGGCCGGAAGGAAGGCGAGAATGGGGGCCAGATTGTAGTAAAAGCCGCGCACATGGCCGGGAACGAATTGTTCCTTGAGCATGAGCTTGAAGGCATCGGCAAGCGGCTGCCCCAGTCCCATCAATCGGGCCTGGAGGAAGGGGAGACCGACCCGGTTCGGCCCGATGCGATCCTGCATTGCCGCGCTCACCTTCCTCTCCGCTAGAACGGCATAGGCAACCAATCCCAAGAGAACCCCGACAACCAGAAGGATCTTCACGAGGGTGCTGATGACAAAAACGGTGAGTGTACTGACCATGAATTTCGGATCTCCTAGCTGAGATGCCTCTGGAATTTCCAATGCGAGGCACGGCTCAAGGTTCTAGACACAACGGGAGCCCACGGCCGCCTTCCAGAGCGATCGAGGAACATATTGCCGGGATAGAAAACCAAGCCGGACGAAGCGAGCAAATCCGTTTTATCGGCCGAAAGGGAAGGCGCGTGGGACATCGGCTTACTGCACTTCCCCCGGAAGGGTCACTCCTTGATTCCCCACGCCGACCCAAGAAAGTCCCTGGAAAGCCGGGATCCTCGCGGCCATTTTCGCGAACACCTCCGGACCACTCTGCCCAAAATCTTCTCCTCCCAAGGCGAGAATCAGGCCCCGGAGAATCCGGATATCCTCCTTGGCCCGACCCGGTGTCGGAATCGCCTGTTGGATGCGTTGCAGCCGACCGGCACGGTTGACCATCGTTCCGTTCTTCTCCGCGAACGATGCACCGGGGAGCACCCAGTGAGCGATTTCGGAACTCCTGTCGGCGAGGATCCCTTGCCATACGAGAAGCACCAGACCGCTCAACAACGCCTCCGGGACTCCAGCACCGGCCGCGTCTTCGTGTAGGCAAAAAAGGGCGCGAATCTTCCCTTCCTCAATTCCTTTTCGCAGCTCGGGAAGGCGTTCCCCATCCGTGCCGATCCCTAAAATCCGAGCACCCCGACTATTGGGATTGAGGTCGTCGCTGCGCAGAAGGCCGTCGGCCTTCCCCTTCCGAGGCACCACTTCGGTGAAGATCTCGCCATCGCCTTGCAAGAGATCCCGCAACTGCCGGACCAAGAAAAGCTCCTCGTTCGTCATTCGGGCGGAAACGAGCAACGCCAGGGAAGAGGGATCGAGCTTCCGTAAGGCCTCGGCAACCTGCCTGAGGAGAAGGGGCCACTCTCCCGGAAACAATCTACCGTCCGCCCGCCTACCGGGCTCAAGGACCCGATGCTTGCTGTGAATGGGGTGGAAGCCCAACCGCCCCTGATCGCACATCCAGTGGGAGTTGACCGCTTCGTTGACGCGGGGCGTCAGCCGA
This sequence comes from Methylacidimicrobium cyclopophantes, assembly GCF_902143385.2. Classification (GTDB taxonomy): domain Bacteria; phylum Verrucomicrobiota; class Verrucomicrobiia; order Methylacidiphilales; family Methylacidiphilaceae; genus Methylacidimicrobium; species Methylacidimicrobium cyclopophantes. The sequence continues at coordinate 15,460 of NZ_CABFUZ020000080.1, read as the reverse complement.
TAGACGATCCCCTCGCGGCTTCCGACGGTGACGTTGCAGCCCGTCGCGCAGTCGACACAGATGCTTTCGGTCTCCTTGAGAAACCAGACGCGCATCCGGAATCGGAAGTCTTTCGTCGTCAGGGCCCCGACGGGGCAGATATCCGCCGTGTTGAGCGAGTAGTTGCTTGTAAAGCGCTTGTCCGGGTAGACGGAAAGCCGGTTGTAGCCTCCCCGCTCGGTAATGCCCAGGCAATCTTCTCCAGCCAGCTCCCGAGCGAAACGGATGCATCGGGTGCAGAGGATACACCGTTCATCATCGAGCAAAATGCGCGGTCCTATGTCGACCCGCTTCGGCTTCTTTACCTTCTCTTCGCCGAACCGACTCCGCCCTTTCCCGTAATCGAATGCATACTCCTGGAGCTTGCACTCTCCCGCTTGGTCGCAAATCGGGCAGTCCAAGGGATGGTTGAGCAGAAGAAACTCGAGCACTCCCTCCTGACAGGATTCCACCAAGGGCGAATTGGTCCGGATGCCGATCCCCTCAAAAGCCGTCGTTGCGCAGGCGATCTGCGGTCTCGGCATCCACTGGAGCACCGGCCGACCTTCGGCATCGAGGATCGGCTTCCGATCGGGTCCGAGCTTAGGCGTGCCCATCTCAAAGAGGCACATCCGGCAGTTGCCCGCGATGGAGAGCTTCGGGTGGTAGCAGTAGTGAGGGATCAGCTTGCCGAAGCGGCGAGCCACCTCGATTACATTGAGACCGCGCGGCACCTCCACCCATTGTCCGTCAAGTTGGACATGGACGAGGGGAGCATCGGCCGGCGTGAGGTCGTGGTCGAAAGGATTTTTGATCAAGGCCATGATTAGACTCGCAACGAAACCGCTCAACAGGCGCGCGACAAGCTCTCACTCTCTTGGGCCGCCGTTGCCTTGGCTTCGAATTCTTCCCGGAACTTGGCGACGAAGCTCTCCACCGGCCAAGAGCAGGCTTCGCCGAAGGCGCAGATCGTCCGGCCAGCGATCTGCCCGGAGACATCGAGCAGAAGCTGCGGATCCTCTGGTCTTGCTCCTCCTCCCACCATCCGTCGGAGGATCTTATGCATCCAGAGAGCGCCTTCCCGGCAAGGGGTGCATTGCCCGCAAGACTCGTGAGCGTAGAACGCGGAAAGGTTGCTGAGGCATTCCACCATGTCCCGCGTATGATCCATGACGATCACTCCGCCGGAGCCCGACATGGAGCCCGAGGCCGCAATCGTATCAAAGTCGAGCGGGAGATCCTCGAGTCTCATCTCGATCTCTTCGGCGCTTCCGTCAGGCTTCTTGCGCTGGACTCGATAGATTTCTCCCGCCCGCAAGACTTTCGCCGAAGATCCACCCGGAATCACAGCCTTGAGCCGGTTCCCGTCGCGGATTCCACCGCAGACGTCGTAAAGCAGCTCCCCAAGCGTGATCGCTCCGCAATCATATTCGTAATATCCGGGTCGACGGACGTCTCCGCTCACGCACCAGATACGGGTGCCCGTATTGTTGGGCGTACCGATCTTGGCAAACGCCGCTCCCCCCATTTCGACGATATGCTTTACGTTGCACAGGGTCTCGACGTTATTGACGATCGTCGGACAGAGATAGAGACCGAGGGCGGCCGGAAAATAGGGAGGTTTGATCCGCGGATAGGCGCGCTTCCCCTCGAGCGACTCGATGAGCCCCGTCTCCTCCCCGCAAATGTAGGCTCCGGCCCCGCGAAAGACGAAGATGTCCAAGTCGTAGCCACTGCCGAGGATGTTCGTACCCAAAAAGTTCTTCGCCCGCGCTTCCGCAAGGGCGCGTTCCAGGATCTGTGCCCCGCGGACCATCTCGCCGCGGATGTAAATATACGCCAGATGCGCGCGGTTGGCATAGCTGGCAATGATCATCCCTTCCAAGAGCTGATGGGGGTCCTTGTAAATGATCTGACGATCCTTGAAGGTGCCGGGCTCGGACTCGTCCGCATTGCAGAGCAGGTAGACGGGCTTCCGATTCTTCGTGTGATCGATGAAGCCCCACTTGGTTCCCGTCGGGAAACCCGCTCCTCCCCTGCCTCGGAGTCCGGAAGCCTTGACCTCCGCCACGATCGCCGCCGGATCCATCGAAAGCGCCTTGCGTAGCTGCTCGTAGCCTCCGTGCCGCAGATAACAATCGATGTCCTGGGAGTAACCAGGCTCATCGGCGTAACGAAGGATGAGCCGGTGCTCCCGGAGTCTGTCTGTCAATGCTCCGCTTTCGGCCATTTATCCTTTCCCCTCCCCGTGCGACGCGCCGCTACCTAAGCTTTCCGCCAGGATCCGGTCCACCGTACCGATAGTAGCTCTCTCGAACTCTTCTTCATCCACCATCATCGCCGGGGCGCTTCCGCAAAGTGCGAGGCATTCCACGAATTCCACCGAATAGGTTCCATCCGGACTCAGGTAGATGCCGTGGCCGGCGGAGGCGGTCGCTCCGCACCGGTCCCGAATCTGTGCAAAGAGTTCGTGACTCCCGGCAAGAGCACACGAAAGGGTGCGACAGACCTTAAAATTAATTCTTCCTCCGGGACGTATCCGGAGCATCGGGTAAAAGGTGATCAGCTCCAGAATGTGAATCGGCTGCAGCCCCAACCGCTCCGAAATCCATTCGACCGCTCGCTGACTGAGAAAGCCGAACTCTTTTTGCCACAGATGAAGTAGGGGTAAAGCCGCGCTCCTCCGGGAAGCCGGGTACTGTCCGACAATCTCGTCCGCCTTGCGTTCAAATTCGGCCCCCGGAGCCTCCTCGCCGGGAAGTAGGGGTTGATCGGGTACTACCATGCCAGCTCGTCCTTCGCATTATCGATCGCACTCGCCCATCACGAAATCGAGGCTGCCGAGAATGGCCACCACATCCGCGACGAGATGCCCAGGTAGCACCTTCGGCAAAATGCTCAAGCTCATGAAGCTGGGAGCACGGATCTTCAGGCGGTAGGGAACCCCACCTCCCTTGCTCAGGATATAAAATCCGAGCTCGCCCTTCGGATTTTCCGCCCCGAAATAGACCTCTCCCGGCGGGGCGCTGATCCCTTCCGTAACGATCATGAAATGTTGAATCAATTCCTCCATCTTGGTGAGGACCGCCGACTTCTCGGGATCGTAGTTCCGAGCGTCATCCACGCAGATCGGCCCGCTCGGGATGCGTGAGAGCGCCTGTTGCAAGATCCGACGGCTCTGGCGCATCTCCTCCACCCGAACGACGAAGCGATCGTAGCAATCGCCGGCGCTGCCGACCACGACGTCAAATTCATATTGGTCGTATCCCAGATAGGGGGTCTTTTTCCGTAAATCCAGTTCCACTCCAGAAGCTCGGAGGTTGGGCCCGGTCAGCCCATAATCGATCGCATCGTCCGGAGAGATGACGCCGACATCCTTCGTCCGATCGACGAAAATCCTATTCCGGCAGAGAAGCTTATCGAGCTCGTCGATCTTTTCGCCGAACTGCTCCACGAAGGCCTGCGCCCGCTCCACCCAACCCGGGGGGAGATCACGCGCAAGCCCGCCGACTCGAGTATAGGTAGTCGTGAATCGGGCACCGGTAAGCTCCTCGATCAGCGAATAGATCTTCTCCCGCTCGGTAAAGACGTACAAAAAGACCGAAATCGCCCCACAATCCATCGCAAAGGCGCCCAAGCCGAGCAGATGCGACGAAATTCGAGCCAGTTCGCAGCAAATGACCCGAATCACTTGGCAGCGCGGAGGAACCGTCCAGCCCATCAACTTTTCAACGGCGCACGCATAGGCCACGTTGTTTGCCAAGGGGGCCAAGTAGTCGAGCCGATCGGTGTAGGGAATGAACTGATTGTACTGCATGTTCTCGGCGATCTTCTCATCGCCGCGATGCAAATACCCGATCACGGGATCCGCCTTCACCACGGTCTCGCCATCGAGCTCCAGAAGGATCTGGAGCACGCCATGGGTGCTGGGATGGGAGGGCCCCAGGTTGACCAGGAGCCGTTCCCCGGCCGGGGCGTCCGACAGATCCTCGCCTGTCGGCGGCAGTTTCTCGGCGAGAAGACCAGCGGGTCCCGTCATAACGTTTCCTCCGGAAGTTCCTCCGCGGGATGAGCACGAGGCTCCCGCTCCCCGCTTTCCGCTGCGGGTCGCGTGACGAAGGGGCCCCCTTCCAGAGGGGCTCTCCGCGAGAACGCCATCTCCCCGGCGTCGCTATCTTTTCCTTCCAGCGGGAAATCCTTTCGCAGCGGAAAAAAGGGATACCCTTCCCACATGAGAATACGCCGGAGGTCGGGATGGCCGGCAAACCGGATCCCCATCATATCGAATGCCTCCCGCTCTTGCCAATTCGCCGTGGCGTAGACTCCGGCGAGCGAGGGGGCCGTCGGCTCCTCTCCCGTTACGCGCCCCTTCAGACGAAGGAGCTCTCCGGAGGCAGCCGCAAAAAAATGGTAGACGATCTCAAATCGCGGCTCTTCCCCCAAATGATCGACGGAGGTCAGATCGAGGAGAGTCCGATAGCCGATCTCCTTGAGAAGCTTGGCCGCTTCCTGGACAGCGGAGAGATCGATCCGCACGGTCGTCTCTCCGCGGAACTCGCCGACCGCCTGAACCTTGGTCCCGAGGCTCGCCCGAAGCTTCTCTACCGCTTCCGCATTGCTCATGATCTGGATTTCGACCGTTCGTTTCTCTGTCTTTTTTCCGCCCGCCGGAGAGCCTTCCTCAGGCCGCTCGCTTCAGGCGACGCAGGGAGGGATCGGCGTCGATCTTCCCTTGGATGCGCAGGAGCCCGTCGAGCAACGCCTCCGGGCGCGGAGGGCAACCGGAAATGTAGACATCGACGGGCAGAAGCTGATCGATCCCTTGCAAGACCGCATAGCTTCGATACATCCCTCCGCTGGAAGCACAAGCGCCCATGGCAATCACCCACTTGGGCTCCGGCATTTGATCGTAAATTCGCTTTACCGCGTACGCCATCTTGTATGTGACCGTTCCCGCCACGATCAGCAGGTCCGCCTGCCGGGGAGAAAAGCGCATCACTTCGGCCCCGAAGCGGGCGATGTCGAAACGGGCGCAAGAAGCGGCCATAAGCTCGATCGCGCAGCACGCCAAACCCATCGGCATCGGCCAGAGCGAGTTTTTTCGCATCCAGTTGATGGCGGAATCCATGGTCGTCAGCACGACGTCCCCTTCGATCTTCGAGTTGTAGCTCAGTTCTTCCGTCTGGCCCATATGTGCCAATCTAACGGCGGCCGCTTGCGCAGCAAGCAAAAAGGTCTGTGTCGAGCGATCGGTCTCTCCGTTTCCCCGGAAGCGGTTTCGATGCTACTGTTTCCGGGAGAAGATGTACGCGAATCTCCTCTTCATCTGCACAGGCAACTATTACCGGAGCCGCTTCGCGGAAGCGGTCTTTAACTACCATGCTTCGGCGCGCGATCTGCCGTGGCGCGCCGGCTCTCGCGGTCTTGCCGTGGGTCCCACGCCTTTTCCGCTCTCGCCCTTCGCCCGCTCCCGCTTGCAAGAGCTCGGGATCCCGCTTTCCCACACGAGACAATTTCCCTTATCCCTCTCCGAAGAGGACTTGGCTCAGGCCGCGCACGCCATCGCCCTGCAGGAGCGGGAGCACCGTCCCATGATCGCCCGGCTCTTCCCGGAATGGGTGGGGCGGATCCGCTTCTGGGATATCGACGACGTCGACCGATCCCCCGCTGCAATCGCACTTCCCAAGCTCGAAAACCACGTCCTTCTTTTGCTGAACGAACTTGCCGGGGTCGCATCGGAAACCGGCTCCCGGAGGATGCCGCTGGAGAGCCCGGGAGGCGGACGGGCTCGGAGCGCCGAACGGCTTGCCTGGCGCCGATCAAACCTTTAGCTTGGGCGGTATCAACCGATCATCGCCGTGACTACCCTCGAAGATCTTGTCAATCCGGGCATTCGTTCTCTGACTCCTTACGAACCCGGCAAGCCGATCGAAGAGCTTGCCCGCGAGCAGGGATTTGCGCCCGAAGAGATTTGCAAGCTCGCCTCGAACGAGAACCCTCTGGGCCCCTCTCCTTTGGCGCTGCAGGCTATCCGGGAAGCCCTCCCGCACATCCACCTCTATCCGGACGGCGCCGGCCATCTCCTGCGCGAAGCGATCGCGTCCCATCACGGCTTGGCGGCAGAAAACGTCGTCCTGGGCAACGGATCGAACGAAATCATCGAGCTCCTCTTCCATGTGTTCGTGCTGCCCGGAATCCACGAGGTCCTCTGCTCCCGCCATGCCTTCGCGGTCTATCGACTGATGGCCCAGCTCTTCGACGCTCCCTGCCTCGAAACACCCGATCCGGAGTTCCGCCATGACCTGAGCGTTCTGCGGAAGTCTATCGGAGCGCAAACTCGGTTGATCTTTTTGACGAGTCCGAACAACCCGACGGGTTGCCGCATCCCTAACCGGGAGCTCGAGGAGTTCGTTCGCGCGATCCCTCCCCACACGGTCGTAGCTCTCGACGAAGCCTATGTCGACTTTCTCGACGATCCGCCACCCAGTATCTCCTGGGTGCGGGAAGGGAGGAACATCGTGCTGCTGCGCACATTTTCCAAGATGGAGGGCTTGGCCGGCCTCCGCATCGGCTATGCCCTCGCACCCGCGCCCCTCGCTTCCTGGCTCCAGCGCGCCCGCCAGCCATTCAACACCAATTCGCTCGCGCAAGCCGCCGCAATCGCCGCACTCAAGGACCATGCGCATCGGGAACAAACTCGACGAATCATCCGGGAAGGACGGATCCGCCTGGAGGACGCATTCACGGCGGAGGGCTTGACGTATGTTCCTTCCGCCGCCAACTTCGTGATGGTCCGGGTCGGCGACGGGGATCGTCTCTTCCAGAGCCTGCTTCGTCGCGGATGGATCGTTCGCCCCTTGCGCAGCTACGGTCTTCCGGAATGGGTGCGCGTGAGCATTGGCACCCCGGAGCAGATGACACGCTTCCTAGAGGTCTTTCCGGCCGCCTTACGCGAGAGCGCGACGACGCCGGCCAGCGCAACTGGATGAGCAGCCACTTTCCTCTCGCCCGATTGGCCGTGCTCGGCACGGGCCTCATCGGAGGTTCGGTCGCCCGTGCGGCGCATCGGCTCCGACTCTGTCGGGAGCTGGCTCTCTACAGTCGAGGCGAGGAAAGGGAAGTGGTCACGGCGGCGGGAATCGCCGACGTAGTCACGGAGGACCCGATCGAAGCGGTCCGGCAGGCCGATCTCGTCGTCATTGCTCTGCCTATCGCCGCGATGGGGCCGGTCCTCCGCACCGTTCGGGACTCCTTAGACTCGAAGGCCGTCGTGACCGACACAGCCAGCGTCAAGCTCCCGGCGATGCGCCTTTTCCAAGAGAATCTCGACGGGCGGGTCCGTTGGGTCGGCAGCCATCCAATGAGCGGCGGGGAACGCTCGGGGTTCTCCTTCGCCCGATCCAACCTCTTTGAAGGGGCGGTCTCCATTCTCACCCCTCCGGAAAATCCCGACGGGGAAGCGCTCGCCCTGGTCGAGACATTGTGGCTCTCGCTCGGATGCCGCATCGTCCGTCTCTCCGCCCTCGAGCATGACCGGCGGGTCGCCGCGGTGAGCCATTTGCCCCACCTGCTGGCCGCCGCCCTCATTCGCTCGGTGGATTGCGACGCATTGGATCTGGCGGGGCCCGGTTTTCGCGATGTGACGCGCATCGCGGCCGCCTCGCCCGAAATGTGGCAGGAAATCTTGCTGGCCAATCGGGAGAATGTGCTGGCCGCTCTCCGCTCCTTTCTCACGCACCTGGACGAAGCGAGCGTAAGTCTCCAAACCGAAACGGGGGCGGCGCTCAAGCAGTTTTTGCTGGAAGCCTCCGAACGCCGCCAATCTTTTGAAAAGTTCCCCTCATGATTTCCGCTCCTTCCACCCCTCCCACCGGTACGATGCCCCGCTCCCTCCCCGCCTTTCTGGCCGTTCGCTACCTGCGACCCAGGAGGAGCTTCGTTTCCGTCATCACCCTTCTTTCCCTGCTCGGCGTGACGCTCGGAGTGCTCGTCCTCGTCGTCGTTCTCGCGGTGATGGCTGGATTCGAACGGGAACTCCAAGAGAAGATCATCGGCTTCAATGCCCATTTGGTCGTCTCCAACGGAGACGTGCTCCACCACCCCGAACGGGAAATGGCACGCCTGCTCAAAGAACCCGGGGTCGAGGGAGCGGCTCCATTCGTCAGCGGCCCTATCCTCGCTGAGTATGCCGACCGGATCACGACTCCGATCCTGCGAGGGATCGATCCACAAGCGGAGCTCGGAGTCATCCCCCTGCGTCGATACCTCGTAGCCGGACGATACGACTTGCAGGCGGACACCATCCTCGTCGGAGAGGAGTGGGCCAAGCGCAATGGAGCGACCATTGGGGACAAGGTGGTCATCTATGCTCCGCGCCATCTCCAAGCTCTGCGGGACTCCGCTAACTCCGGGAATCGTTCGGTCCCTCTTCCGACGGAGCTGGAAATTTCGGGAATCTTTCGGACGGGGCTCTTCGAATACGATTCGACCTTTTTCCTGACCTCCCTCCGGAACGCGCAATATCTCTATGGTCTCGGCCGTGGCGTTCATGGGATCGCCTTGCGCGTCCAGGACCCGATGGCCGCCGACCGGCTCAAGGCTCGCCTCAATGCCGCCTATGCGCCGCCCATGGAGGCTATCACCTGGATGGATCAAAATCGGCCCTTGTTCACCGCGATCGCCGTCGAAAAGGTGACTATGGCGGTAATCCTCTTTTTCATCATCCTGGTCGCCGCCTTCGGCCTCTGCAGCACCCTCATCACGATCACCGCCCAGAAGCGCCGGGAGATCGGCCTCCTCAAGGCGCTCGGTGCAACGGACAGCCAAGTGCTCGGGATTTTCATCTTTCACGGGCTCATCGTCGGTCTCTTGGGCACGGCGGCGGGGCTGCTTCTTGCCGCCTTGACTCTCCGGTATTTGAACCTGCTTCGTGATCTTGTCGGGCGGACGCTGGGAATCGACCTCTTTTCGGCGGACGTCTATCACTTCGCCACGATCCCGGTCGTGATCGATCCCCCGCAGATCGCCGGGATCGCCGCCAGCGCGATTCTCCTCTGCGTCTGCGCCGCCTGGATCCCCGCGTGGAACGCCGCCAGGCTGTTGCCGGCCGCGGCGTTGCGCTATGAATGAGACGGTGAACACGCAGCAGGGAGAGCGCCCCCCGATCCTCGCGGCGGAAACCCTTCACAAGAGCTTCCGAACCGGATCAGCTTCGGTACCGGTCTTGACCGGGATCGACGTGGTCTTCCGAGAAGGGGTCTGTTACACGATCCAGGGAGTCTCCGGATCGGGCAAGACAACGCTGCTCCACCTCTTGGCGGGTCTCGAGGATCCCGATACCGGGCAGATCCTCTACCGCAATCAGGATATCTCCCGCTTCTCCCGAAAACGCCTCGCAGCATGGCGAGGGAGAGCAATCGGGCTGGTGTTTCAGGCATACCATCTGCTTCCCGAACTCACGGCATTGGAAAATGTGAACCTTCCGGCGATGCTCTTCGGGCAGCGCGACCCGAAACCGGGTTGGGAGCTGCTGGAGGCGGTCGGCATGACCCACCGATGGCAACATCGGCCCTGGGAGCTTTCGGGAGGGGAGCAGCAGCGCGTGGCCATTGCCCGCGCCCTTCGAAACGATCCGGAAATCCTGATGGCCGACGAGCCTACGGGGAATTTGGACGAAGAAACCGGCCTCGAGGTCATCGATCTCTTGCTCGATCTCCAAAAGAGTCGCGGCAAGACCTTGGTGTTGGCGACCCATGACCCACGATTGGCTCAGAAAGGAGATCAACAATTGGTGTTGACCGGAGGAAAGCTGGAGAGGGTCGATCCCACGTCCGCCGCTTCGGTTCCGATCTCGGGCCCTCCCAAGCACTCCCTGGAATCTCGGCTTGAGCCGGAATCCAAAACCTATTTGTAAAGGGATCAGAATGAGAGCTTGCTTCGCTTGCCCGGATGCGGAAAGAAGCTTTTGCGCCCTTGGCTCGCGAAACGGGAGAAGCGGCAACGAAGGTCGATGAAAGCACAACAACGAAAGAAGATTTTTTTAGATGGTGAATTTGTTGACGAAGCCGACGCTAAGGTGTCCGTGTTCGACCACGGATTGCTTTACGGAGACGGAGTCTTCGAAGGGATCCGGGTCTACGGCGGCCGCGTCTTCCGCCTCGAAGAACATCTGGAACGCCTCTTCGATTCCGCCAAGGCGATCCGCCTTTCGATTCCTCTGAGCCTCGACGACCTTGTCAAAACCGTCCTCGAATGCTGCCGGCAAAACTCCCTCTGGGATGGTTATATTCGCCTGGTGGTCACCCGCGGCAAGGGTGATCTCGGCTTAAACCCCGCATCCTGCCCAAAGCCGACCCTCTTTATCATCGCCGATGCCATCCGCCTCTATCCCGCTTCCGTCTATGAACGTGGTCTTCGCCTCCATACGGCGGCGGTCCGGCGCGTTTCTTCCGATGCGCTCGAGCCGGCGGTCAAGTCCCTCAACTATCTCAACAATATTTTGGCCAAGATGGAAGCGGCCGTCTCCGGCGCCGACGAGTCGCTCCTCCTGAACGAACAGGGTTACGTGGCGGAATGTACCGGAGATAACGTCTTCGCCTTCAAGCACGGAGAGCTGGTGACCCCTCCGGTTTCCGCCGGGGTGCTCCCGGGAATTACACGGCGGGAGATTCTCCGCCTCGCTCGGGAGGAAGGAGTCGATGCGGTGGAGCGGAACATGACTCGCTACGACCTATTCGTCGCGGACGAGGTCTTCCTAACCGGCACCGCGGCGGAGATCGTCCCAGTGGTCGAAATCGACGGGAGAACAGTCGGCACGGGAAAGCCCGGAGCGCTGACGCAACGACTCTTGCTGCGCTTTCGCGCATTGACCCGGACCACCGGGCCACTTATTTATAGTACGGGCAAGCCCGCGCCGATGGAGACCGCGCAGCAGCAATGAAGTGTCATTTCTGCGGAGAACCGGCAACCGTGCATCTGACCCAGATCGTCGGTGGCAAGGTTCAAAAAGTGCATCTTTGCGAAAAGTGCGCGAAAGAAAAGGGAGTATCGGATCCTTCCGTTTTCTCCCTTGCCGACATGCTTCTGGGCGTCTCGACGGAAGAAGAGCGAATCTTATCGAAAAACGAACCTACCTGTCCGCAATGCGGGTTCACGCAGTCGGATTTCAAGAAGACCGGGCGGCTGGGCTGTGCGTATTGCTACGAGGTCTTCGCGGAAATCGTCGATTCGATGCTCCGAGACATGCACAAGGGCGTCATTCACAAAGGAAAGATGCCCGCCAAGTTTTTGAGGCACCAATTTTACCAGAGGAGACTGGAGGATTTACAGGAGAGCTTGCATCGAGCCGTAACCGAGGAGCGTTACGAGGAAGCCGCCCTCCTTCGCGACGAAATCGCCCAACTCGAGACGCAGCTCAAAAGCTAAAGGGCGCGTCGCGCAACAGCGTTTTTCCCCGTTCCAAAGACGGTTCTTCCTCTCTCGCAGAATTGGAAGAGACGCCCCGGCAAAATACCTAGCCGTGCTGCGATCGCCGGAACGAAAAAGCCTTTATCGCGCTCGCCCCTGCGGCTAGAAAGAAAGCCGTCCTATGAAAATCTCCCTCGGTTCCGATCACGCCGGCTTTACCTACAAGGAAAAGATCAAGGAATTTCTCAAGCATCTCGGCCACGAAGTGATCGACTGCGGCACCCACTCGCTGGAGCCCGTCGACTATCCCGATTATATCCGTCCGGCGGCGGTCCTTGTCGCAGAGGGCAAGGCGGACCGCGGCATCGTCCTCGGCGGCTCGGGAAACGGAGAAGCCATGGTCGCCAACAAGGTGCGAGGTGTGCGCTGCGCCTATTGCTTCAACGAGGAGTCGGCTCGCCTCGGTCGAGCCCACAACGACGCCAACGTCATTTCTCTCGGCGAGCGTCTCATCTCCGAGGAAATGGCTCTCAAGATCGTTCGAATCTTTTTGGAGACCCCGTTCGAAGGTGGGCGCCATATTCCGCGAATTCGGAAGATCATGGCCGGCGAGCTGTTGTAGGGATCGATGGCTGTGCGATCCGGACCGCGGCTGCACGAAAGAGCTCCTGGCAAGGTGCCCGACGGTGGGAAAGATCGTTTACTTTTCTACGGTAAGATTCCTATCCTGTGGGTAGCCCGAGCTCGGCATCGTCGTTGATCTCGGCATCCGAAGAGACTATGGAAGAAATGACCGCCGATACCCATCTCTCCGAGGCGCCTTCGGTGAACGGAAAGGAAGGCATTTTCCCTCCTCCCCGGACGTTTTCGTCGCATGCGCATATCGGGAACGTCGACGAGTATCGACGACTCTACCGCGAGTCGATCGAGTCGCCGGAGACGTTTTGGGGGCGGATGTCGGCGGAGTTGGACTGGGCGGATCCGTGGAAGGAATTGCTCGCTTGGGAGCTGCCTGACGCACGCTGGTTCTTGGGGGGGAAGCTCAACGCCAGCTACAACTGCCTCGATCGCCATCTGATGGGCCCCCGGCGGAACAAAGCGGCGATCGTCTGGGAAGGGGAGCCGGGGGAGGTAAGGACTCTTACCTACCAGCAGCTCCATTGGGAGGTCTGTCGATGGGCAAATCTCCTCGCTCGGAACGGAGTCGCCGCCGGCGACCGCGTCGTGATCTATCTGCCGATGATCCCCGAAGCGGCGATCGCCATGCTCGCCTGCGCTCGTTTAGGAGCGCCGCATAGCGTCGTATTCGGGGGCTTCAGCTCGAAGGCGCTGCGGGATCGCCTCGTTGATTGTGGGGCGAGGATCCTGATCACGGCGGACGGAGGCTATCGGCGGGGGAAGATCATCCCCCTCAAGGAAAGAGTCAACGAGGCATTGGAAGGCGTTTCCCAGATTGAGCGGGTGCTGGTCGTGCGAAGGACAGGAAAACCCGTCCCCATGCAGGCGGAGCGCGACCGGTGGATCGAGGAGGAGATCCAGGAAGACGACGCCGGATGCAAGGTCACACCTTTCGAGAGCGAGCACCCTCTCTTTATCCTTTACACGAGCGGCACGACCGGAAGACCCAAGGGAATTTTGCATACGACCGCCGGTTATCTCCTCGGCTGCGCGCTGACGACCAAATACCTCTTTGACATCAAAGAAGAAGATCTCTTCTGGTGTACGGCCGATGTCGGTTGGGTAACCGGCCACTCGTACGTGGTCTACGGCCCTCTGGCGATCGGCGCTTCGGTTTTTCTCTACGAAGGCGCTCCGGACTTCCCCCGGCCGGACCGGTTTTGGCGAATGATCGAGCGCCACCGGATCACCATCCTCTACACCGCCCCGACCGCCATCCGCGCCTTCATGCGGTTTGGGGAGGAGTGGGTCGAGCCGCGGGATCTCTCCTCTCTTCGGCTTTTGGGCTCGGTCGGCGAGCCGATCAACCCCGAGGCTTGGCTCTGGTATCACGAGAAGGTCGGTCGAGGCCGCTGTCCCATCGTCGATACCTGGTGGCAAACAGAAACTGGGTCGGCGATGATCGCCCCCCTCCCCGGAGCGACCGCTTGCAAACCGGGTTCCGCTTCTCTTCCTTTCTTCGGCGTCGATCCCGCCATCGTCGATGACCAAGGAGCCCCTGCTCTTCCGGGTAGACAGGGCAAATTGGTGATTCGCCGTCCTTGGCCGTCGATGCTCCGAGGGATCTACGGCGACCCGGAAGGATTCCGGAAGACCTATTGGAGCCAAATTCCCGGCGTCTACTTCACCGGGGATGGCGCCCGGCAGGACAAGGACGGATATTTTTGGATCACCGGCCGGATCGATGATGTGCTCAATGTGTCCGGCCATCGAATCGGCACCGCCGAAGTGGAGAGCGCCCTCGTGAGTCACCCCAAGGTCGCGGAGGCTGCGGTCGTAGGTGAGCCCGATCCGGAAAAAGGGGAGGCGCTCGTTGCCTTCGTGACCCTCCGGCAGGGGGAGGCGGCTTCGGAGTCCCTCAAGGACGATCTCCGACTTCACGTGGAAAAACAAATCGGCTCCATCGTCCGCCCGAAGGAGATCCTTTTCGCCTCCTCGCTTCCGAAGACACGCAGCGGCAAGATTATGCGCAGGCTCCTCAAGGAGCTCGTCCGAAACGGGCAAATCGAGGGCGACACTACCACCCTCGAGGATCCCTCTACGATCGCGGCGCTCGCCAAAGAGGTGGGGCAGCCGACGGAATAGGAATGCCTGCCGGAAGTCGCTGGGTCGGCTCCCTCCAATCGCTCACGCTTCGGGCTCACCCCTTTGCGCTTCCGCTTCTGCGGTTCCTTGCCTGCGCCGGTGCCGCCTCTGCTCCCGCTTCGGAGTGCAAATGCCCCGGCGAGAAGCACGAATAAAGGCGGTCAGCCGCAGCACTTCTTCCGTCGGCCACCGCTTTTCCATCTCTTCCAGGGCTTGGGAGACGTTGCGGCCGCTTTCGTAAAGGATTCGATAAGCGGCCTCCAGCCGGCGGCGCGTTTCTTCCGAAAAGCCGGCTCTTCGTAAGCCAACACGGTTGACGCCGGCAACTTCATTTTCGTCCACGGCCATGAAAAACGGGGGGATATCCATTCCGATCCGGATTCCCCCTCGGACCATCACCAGTTCCCCAATGCGCACGTGCTGATGAAAAACCGAACCGCCCCCCAAAAAAGCGCGGTCCCCAACCTGGACATAGCCTCCAAGCAGGACATGATTGACAAGGATCGCCCGGTTGCCCACGACGCAGTTGTGAGCGACGTGGCATCCGACCATCAAATAGTTCCCATCGCCGATCCGTGTCTCGCTCTCCGGTCTTGCGCCACGATGGACGCTAACATGCTCCCGAATGACATTCCTCTCTCCGATCACCACCCGAGAAGGAGCCCCTTTCCAGGAAAGATCCTGCGGCTCGGCGCCGATGACCGCTCCATAGCCGATCTGATTTCCCGGACCTATGCGCGTTCCCGCCGCAATCACCGCATGAGCGCGAATCTCGCAATGGTCGCCCAGAATCGTGTCTTCCTCGATGATCGCCCCGGGCCCTACCCGCACCTCTCTTCCGAGCTCGGCCTTCGGGCTGATGATGGCCGTAGGATGGATCATGCCTCCCCCCGTTCTCGAAAGCTATGATAGAGAAGCTCCCCCTTCCGGGAGCCTCCGAGAATCAGATGATCGACTACCTCGATCCCCAAAATTTCGCCGGCCCGCTTCATCTCGCGGCTGATGGCAATGTCCGCCGCGGAAGGCGTGGGGTCCCCGGAAGGATGGTTGTGAGCAAAAAGGATCGAGTGCGCCTTGTGAGCGATCGCCGCGCGGAAAGCCTCGCGTGGATGGTACAGGCTCTCATTGAGAGTGCCTCGGGTAATTTCCTCGACGGCGAGAACTCGCCCTTTCGCATCCAGCAGAACCGCCAGCAACATCTCGACCGGCAGAAGCCGCATTCTCGGCCCCAGGAACTCGACTGCATCTTTCGGACGGCGGATGCGCCGTCCGA
>NZ_CABFUZ020000079.1 GCF_902143385.2 Methylacidimicrobium cyclopophantes | reverse complement strand
TCGCCGTCGCTCACGACGGCCGCCGCGATCAGATCGGGACAGTCGAAGACCGCTCCGAAGGCGTGCAAGAGCGAATAGCCGAGTTCTCCGCCTTCATGGATCGAGCCCGGAGTCATGGCGCTGACATGGCTCGGCACGCCTCCCGGAGAGGAAAACTGCCGGCAAAATCGGGTCAATCCCTCGGTGTTTCGGGGCATCTCCGGGAAGAATTCGGAATAGGTCCCCTCCAAATAGACGTTGGCCAGGATGGCCGAGGCGCAATGGCCGGGACCCGCGAGGATGAGAAGACGCGCGTGGGTGTCCTGGATCAGCCGGTTGAGGTGGACGTAGATGAGGTTGAGCCCGGGAGCGGAACCCCAATGGCCGCGAATCCGGGGCTTGAGGTGCTCGGGCCGGAGCGGCTCGCGCAGGAGGGGATTCTCCTGGAGATAGAATTGAGCCGCAGCCAGGTAGTTTGCCGCGCGCCAATAGGCGTGGATCTTTTCGAGTCTTTCGGCGGAGAGCGGGTTCATGATCGGGCAAAGCCTCCTATGCGGTGGTTTTTATGGATGCGCCGGACGTCGGCTCCGATCCTAAGCTTGGCAAAAGGTTCGGTCCAATGGCAAGCGGGATTCGGATTGCCAGGGAGACTCCGCGCTTGCGGCAAGAGCGGCTACTCCTTCGTGCGCTTGCTGCGCCCGCGGGCGGAAGATTGCTTGTCCGGGGATTTTGCGGTGCGGGCGCGAGCTTTCTTGGTCCTCTTCGCCGTAGGGCGGCCACCGGGCTTCGCGGGGGAGGAGGAGGGAGGACGTTTCTCGAAGGCAAAGCCGATCTTGCCGGCCTCCTTCAACTCGAGGAAGGCCGAAAAGCGGCGCTTGGTCTTTCGGGAGAGGAAGCCGGTCAGCAGGCCGGTCTTGCGTTCCTTGAGGAGGCGGGCGACTTCCTCTCGGGAGATTTCCCGGCTAAGGATCTGCTTGCCGATGCGGAAAGAGCAGCTCGGAGTTTCCTTGAGGGCGTGCTCGCAAACGTAGGAGGTCGCCGTCTCGTAGACCGCTCCTCCGTCCACCGGACAGGAGCCTAGGGGTTCTTCGTTGAGGATCTGCCGGGCTTCCCCTTCGGAACTTTTCTCGGAAAAGACGAAGGTGACCTTTCCGTCGGGCCCGAGCTTGAGGCGGGCCGAGAAGGGTTGGCCCGATCGGCTCCGGAAACCCGAAAGGGGTCCGATCTCGCCTTGTTGGACGAGGGCGGCCACCTCTTCTCGAGAGAGGGGCCGACCGGCCAGGAACTTGCTGATCCGAAAGCCGCCCTTGGAACGGTAATCGTAGAGGGTCTCCACAAGCGGGGTGCCATCGACCGGGCTCTTGACGTCCATGGGCTTGGCGTAGGCTTCGGCCGAGCCGAAGCGGCGCGCGTCCTCGACGATCTGCTGGGTCAACCGGCGGATCTCTTCCATGAAGCGGGGGCGGGTGAAGGAGCCGCGCTCGATCTGCTGAAGCTTCCACTCCCAATCGCCGGTCATCTCGGGAGAGGCGAGAACCGGAATCCCCGCCGCCTGCAAGAGCTCGAAGAGAGCGAAGGCCTTCGGAGTCGCCAGAAGCTCCCGCGCCTGCCGGCGAAGATATTCCTCCTGAACCAGCCCTTCGATGATGGCCGCGCGGGTCGCGGGCGTCCCCAAGCCTTTCTTGGCCATCGCCTCACGAAGCTGCTCCTCCTCGACGAGCTTTCCCGCGTTTTCCATGGCCGAGAGGAGTGTCGCCTCGGTGAAATGGGGAGGGGGCTTGGTCGCTAGCCCCACGACCTCGATTGTTTCGGCGAGAGCCATTTCTCCTTCCCGTACGGGAGCCAGGTTGACCTCTCCGTCCGCGCCCGCCTCCGCCGCGGCTTCCCGCCCATAGACGGAAAGCCACCCGGGATCGCGAAGGATCTTTCCCTCGGTCCGGAACTTCTCTCCCTCGATCGTCGTGACTCGGCTGACCCCTTCGAATCGGGCGGGAGGGTAAAAAGCCGCGAGAAAGCGCTTGCAGACCAAGTCATAGATGCGCCGCTCCGCCGGGTCGAGGCCGGTTGGCAGCGTTCCCGTCGGGATGAGGGCAAAGTGATCGGAAACCTTGGTGTTGTCGAAGATCCGCTTGTTGGGGCCGATCCACCCCTTCTCCAAAATCGTTCCGGCCGCTCCGTTCCAAAGGGGGATGAGCTTTTCCACCACGTCGCGGACGGTCGGCTGGTAGTCTTCGGGAAGATGGCGCGAGTCGGTTCTCGGATAGGTGAGGGCTTTGTGCGTCTCGTAGAGCGCCTGAGCGACCTGCAAGGTCCGTTTGGCGCTGAAGCCGAAGCGCCCGTTCGCCTCGCGCTGCAGGGAAGTGAGGTCGAAGAGAGCCGGCGGGGCTTGGAAAACGGCCTTTCGTTCTTCGGTGACGGGTCCGGTCTTCCCCAAACATTTCTCCCGGATCGCCCGAGCCTTGGCTTCCTCCCAGATCCGCTCCGGACGTTCTTCTCCCGCTTCCGTCCTCCGCGCGGGAAGCGCGGGGTCGAACCAGCGGCCGGGGTAGGAGCCCGCGGATGCTTGGAAGATCGCGTGGACCTCCCAATAGTTGCGAGGATGGAAGTCTTGGATCTCCCGATCCCGCTTGACGACGATCGCCAAAGTCGGCGTCTGCACCCTTCCGACCGGGGTGAGGGAAAAGCCGCCGGGTTTGGAGTGGAGGGCGGTCAGAGCGCGGGTGCCGTTGATTCCGATCAGCCAGTCGCTCTCGGAACGGCAGAGCGCCGCTTGCGCCAGAGGTTCCATTTCCTCCTGAGGCCGAAGATGGTGCAAGGCTTGGCGGATGGCCTCCGGGGTCATCGACTGGAGCCAGAGACGGTCGACCGGCTTCCGCACATTGGCATAGTCGATCAGGTAGCGAAAGATGAGCTCCCCTTCCCTTCCGGCGTCGCAGGCATTGACGATCCGCTCCACGTCGTTGCGGTGCAGCAGTCGGAGCAGCAGGTCGAGCCGCTGCTTGGTTTGGGCAATCGGCCGGAGCGCGAAGGAGGGCGGGAGAATGGGAAGATGGTCGAGTGACCACTCCTTGTGCTTGCTGTCCATCTCGCCGGGACGGCAGAGCTCGACGAGATGGCCGATCGCCGAAGAGATGACATACCGATCGTTTTCGTAGACGTCATGTCGCCCGGGAGGAAAGCCGCCGACCGCCGACGCGATATCGGCGGCGACGCTCGGCTTCTCCGCAATGATGAGTGTCTTGGACATCGATTCTCGAGGATGCATTCTCTTTCGCGGCTCTTTCCGCAAGGGTTTCCAAGCCGCGAGTCGGCCGCCGCGCTAGGATATTCGCACGAAAGCGTTTCCCGGTAGCCGGCGAACGAGCCGCTTCATTTCGAGTCGGAGCAACGTAGAAGAGACGGCGGACGATGGCAAACTCGTTCTCGCGACGATCGTGTCGAAGAGGCTCTCCTCGAGGCCGATTGCTTCGAAGACCGCGCGCTCGTCTTCGGTGAGGTCGGGGGGTAGCGGGCGCTCCCGGGCCACGGGGGCCGCCGGAAGCCAGAGTGCAAGCTCCGAGGCGATGTCTCCGGCTTCCATGACCAGCTTGGCTCCCTGCTGGATCAGCCGGTTGGAGCCGGCGGACAGGGGATTGTCGATTCGCCCCGGGACCGCGAAAACCTGTCGTCCCTGTTCGAGCGCGCACTGTGCTGTCAGGAGCGCGCCGCTCGCCATCGGAGCCTCGACCACGACCACGCCGGAGGCCAGACCGCTGATGAGTCGGTTACGCTGGGGAAAGGTGTGGCGCGCGGGGCTCGTGCCGAGGGGAAGCTCGCTCAAGAGGCAGCCGTTTTGCGCGATCCGCCGGGCGAGCTCCTCGTTTTCCGGCGGATAGACCCGGTCGACTCCGCAGCCGAGAACCGCCCAGGTGGATCCTTGCGCGGCTAAAGCGCCCATGTGGGCGGCGGTGTCGATGCCGCGAGCCAAGCCAGAGATTATGGGAATGCCCGCGTAGGCGAGCTGGTAGGAGAGGCGCCGGGCCGTTTCGACTCCATAGACGCTCGTTCGGCGAGATCCGACGACGGCCACTCCACGCAGCCAGCGCTCGGGTCGTTTGCCGCGAAGATAGAGGAGGAGGGGAGGGTCGGGGATTTCGCTCAGCGCCTCGGGGTAGCCCGGTTCCCCCAGAAAGAGCAGATCGATTCCAAGCTCCTGGCAGCGGGCCATCTCCTCTTGGGCCGCGGAGGGTCGGGCCCGGACGATTTCCAAAGCGAGCTTGCTTCCGATCCCCGAGAGCCGGGCGAGGGCCGTTTCCCCCGCTGCGAATACGGCCTCGGCCGATCCGAACGCCTCGAGCAGCCGGCGGGCCCGAGCCGAGCCGATTCCCGGAAGCAGGTGGAGGAGGAGAGCGGCTTCCCGAGGGGTCATCCGGCGCTGTCGAGGATGAGGGGCAATGCCCGCTCGATTTCCGCGTCGGGAACATCGACGAGTACCGGATCTCCCAAGGCGCGCAGCAGGACCCAGCGGTTGGCGCCCCGTTCCCTCTTCTTATCTACGAGCAGCGCCTCTCGAATCCGGAATAGGGAAACTCCCGGGATGGCTCGAGGAAGCCCGTGGCGCTCGAGGAGCCGGTCGAGAAGTTCCCCGGCCCTTTCGGGGAGGCCGCAGAGCCTTTGGGAAAGGAGAGCGGCCACGCGCATCCCCAAGCCCACGGCTTCTCCGTGAACGAGCGTTCCGTAGCCCAGAGCGGCTTCGAGCGCGTGTCCCGTCGTGTGGCCGAAGTTCAGGACGGCGCGTCGGCCGGTGGTTTCCCGCTCGTCCTCCGCCACGACCGCCGCCTTGATTTGCACCGAGCGCCGCACGAGCGAACGCCAATCGAGTGCCTTTTCGGCCAAGCACGCCAGGAGGGAGGGATCAGCGATCATCCCGTATTTGATCACTTCGGCCAAGCCGGCGCGCCTCTCGCGCTCGGGAAGCGTAGAGAGGGTCTTGAGATCGACGAAGACTCCCCACGGCTGGTAGAAGGTGCCGACGAGATTTTTCCCCTGCGGAAGGTTGATGCCGGTTTTCCCTCCGACCGAGCTGTCCACCATGGCCAGAAGGGTCGTCGGGATCTGATAGAGGGCAATTCCGCGGAGGAAGATCGAAGCGGCAAATCCTGCGAGATCGCCGAGCACGCCTCCGCCCAAGGCGAGGAGGGCTCCCTTCCGGTCGATCCGGTTTTCGGCCAACTTTTCCAAGAGGATGCCGAGCTGCCCGAGGCTCTTGGAGCCTTCTCCCGGAGGGACCCAAAGGAGCACCGGATCGAAGCCGGCTTCGGCCAGCGAAGCCGCGGTCGTCTTCGCGTAGCCGCGCAGGTTCGAATCGGCGACGAGGGCGATGCGTCGGCTGAAATGGTCGCTGGCGGCAAGCCGATGGCCGAGGTCTTCAAGGAGGCCCTCTCCGATCCAAACGGGATAGGAGCGGCTTCCAGCTGAAACGGTGAGAGGGGTGATCGAGTTCATGAGGAGGAGGGGAGAGTGGGACGAACGGAAGAGCTCTCGCTTCCTTCCCGGCTCTGCCGGCGAGAGGAAACGCGGGTCGGGATTCGAGAGGAGACGAGAAGCTCTACGGCCTCGGAGCCCAACGCCTCTTCGAAGGCCGCGAGAAGCGCGGGATTCACTTGTACGAAAAAGTTTCGGGAGGGCTCCAGCTCCACGACGGCGCCATCGGCCCGGCGGCAGCGGAAGCGGACCGGGGTCTTGCCGGGCCATTGCGCCAAAAGTTGCCCGAGCTCCCGCCACCGTTCGATCGACCAGCGGTCGAGGGAGAGGTGGAGAAGAAGGGCCTCGACCAGCCGCTCCTGGGCTTCGGCAATGGATAGGAGCTCCGTCGCGCGCACGCTCACCCCGTTGTCCCGCCGGGAGACGGTACCGGCCAAGATCGCGATCTCGCCCGGTTCCCACCCCTTGGAAAGAGAAGCGTAGAGGTCGGAAAAGACGATCGCCTCGACCGAGCCGGTCGCATCTTCTATCTGGAGCCGCGCGAAGGGTCGTTGATCCCGGCTCGAGGTGCGCACCTCGACACGGGAGAGAATGCCGGTCAACCGAACGGCGGCGCCGTCGGCGAGCGAAGCGAGAGCGACGATCTCCACGGTCCGGAAAGGGCGCAGCAGGCTCCGGAGCTCCTCGACCGGATGGCCGGAGAGATAGACGCCCAAGAGCTCTTTTTCGAAGCGAAGCCTTTGGGAGGAGGGAAACTCGGGAAGGGTCGCATTCTGGAAGTCGCGCGTCGGAGCGAGGGAGAGGTCGAAGAGGGAGCCCTGCCCCTCGGCTCGTTCCCGGGTGATCGTCGCGGCCGAGGAGAGAGCCGGATCGATTTCGGAACAGAGCTGCGCCCGTGACCGACCGAAGCCGTCGCAGGCTCCCGCCTTGATCAGACTTTCCAGCAGCTTGTGGTTGAGGGTTCGCCCCGCGACCCGAAGGCAGAGATCGGTCAGGGAGGAAAAGGGCTTCGCCCTCCTCGCCGCCACCAGTGCCTCCGCCGCCCCGACTCCGACGTTCTTGATCGCCGCCAGACCCCAACGGATCCCCTCTCCTTCCACTGTGAAAGCCGCTCCGCTTCGATTGACGTCGGGAGGGAAGACGAGGATCTCCATCCGGCCGGCTTCCGCAACGAGGGCGGCTACTTTGTCGCTGTCTCCCATTTCGTTCGAGAGGAGGGCGCTCAGGAAGAAGACCGGATAGTGGGCCTTCAAATAGGCCGTCTGGTAGGCGAGAAGCCCGTAGCAAGCGCTATGGGCTTTGTTGAACCCGTAGCCCGCGAATTTTTCCAGCGTGTCGAAGATCCGCTTGGCTTGTTCTTCCGGAATGCGGTTCTTTTCCCAACAGCCGCGGACGAAGAGATCGCGATGTTGCCGCATCTCCTCGGGCTTCTTCTTTCCCATGGCGCGCCGCAAGAGATCGGCCTGGCCGAGGGAGTAGCCTGCGAGGATGCTCGCCGCCTGCATGACCTGTTCCTGGTAGATCATGACCCCGTAGGTGTCCTTGAGGATCGGCTCGAGCAATGGGTGGGCATATTCGATGGGAACTTTGCCGAGCTTCCGGTCGGCGTAGGCCGGGATGTTCTCCATCGGGCCCGGCCGGTAGAGGGCTACCAGCGCAATCACGTCTTCGATGTTTCGCGGCTTGAGCCGGCGGCAGAGATCGAGCATTCCCGGAGATTCGAGCTGGAAGAGGCCGGCCGTTTTCCCTGCGGAGAGGAGCTCGTAGGTCGGCGCGTCATCGAGCGGGATCGAGTCGGGTGTCAGCGAAACACCGGTATGCTCCCGGATGGCCGCCAAGGCGTCGGCAATGACGGTGAGCGTCTTTAGCCCGAGGAAGTCCATCTTGAGCAGTCCGACGTCGGCCAGCGGCTCCATCGACCATTGGGTGACTGTTTCGCCCTGCTCCCCTCGGGCCAGCGGGACGAATTGGACGAGATCGCCGGGCGCGATCACCACTCCCGCGGCATGGACGCCGGCCTGCCGGGCCAATCCTTCCAGGCATTGGGCCAGGCGGAGCACTTCCCGAGCCTCCTCGTCGCGCTCGCTTTCGGCTCGCAAGTCGACGCTCTCTCGAAGGGCCCGCTCCAATGTCATCGACGGGTCGGTTGGAATCATCTTGGCCAGACGATCGGCCTGTCCGTAGGAGAGGCCGAGGACTCGCGCGACGTCCCGTACCGCCATCTTCGCTCCCAGCGTGCCGAAGGTGATGATCTGCGCGACGGAGCCCTCGCCATACTTTTCGCGGACATATTGGATCACTTCGGGGCGGCGGTTGTAGCAGAAGTCGATGTCGATATCGGGCGGGGAGATCCGCTCGGGGTTGAGGAATCGCTCGAAGACGAGCCCGTAGCGAATGGGATCGATGTCGGTGATTCCGAGCGCGTAAGCAACGAGACTGCCGGCGGCGCTGCCGCGGCCGGGCCCCACGGGGATTTTTCGCCGCTTCGCGTAGTCGATGAAGTCCCAGACGATGAGAAAGTAGCTGACGAAGCCGGTCTTCTCGATCACCGCAAGCTCATAGTCGAGTCGGCGGAGGAGCTCTTCGCTCGGTTTTCCGTAGCGTGCCCGCAAGCCCTTTTCGCAGAGATCCCGGAGATAGCCGGCCTGCGTCTTTCCCTCGGGCGGGGAAAACGAGGGATAGCGATTGCGCCCCAACTCGATCTCGAGCCGGCAGCTCTCGGCAATCCGGACGGTGTTGGCCAACGCCTCGGGATGGTCTGCAAAGAGCGCCGCCATCTCTTCGGCCGATTTGAAGTAGAACTCGGGAGCTCCGTAGCGTTTGCGCGTGCTGTCGGTCAGCCGGGCGCCGGTCCCGATGCAGAGCAGGACATCGTGGGCGGCGGCATCTTCCTTCCGGATATAGTGAACGTCGTTGGTGGCGACCAGAGGGAGGCCCGTCTCGCGCGAGAGCTGGGTGAGTTTTTCGCGGACGAGGGCCTCCTCGGGCAGCCCGTGGTTTTGGATTTCGAGATAGAAGCAGCCCGGTTCGAAGCAGGAGGCGAGAAGCTCGATCGTCCGCCGGGCCCCGTCGAGATCCCCCTCCAGGATGCGCTGCGGGACCTCGCCTTTCAAGCAGCCCGTCGTCCCGATCAACCCCTTCCCATGGTCGCGCAGGAGTTCCTTGTCGATGCGGGGCTTGTAGTAGAAGCCCTCCAAGTAGGCAGCCGTGGCCAAGCGGAGAAGGTTGAGATAGCCCTCCTCGTTCCGGACGAGGAGCGTCATGTGGCTTGTCTCGGCTTGGCCTCCCTTCCGGGAAAAACGGCTTTCCCGAGCCAGGTAGGTTTCGCAGCCGAGGATGGGTTGAATCCCCGCCGCCCGGCACGCCTTGTAGAATTCGATGGTGCCGAAGAGGTTTCCATGGTCGGTGAGCGCGACGGCCGGCATACCCGCCTCGCACGCGGCCTGGGCGAGCTGCGGTATCCGGCAGGCGGCGTCGAGCAGGCTATACTCGGAATGGACGTGCAGATGGACAAACTCGGTAGACGCCATAGTTCGCGGCTCTTTTCCTTCCTCAGAACCTACTCGATCGGAGACCGATCGCCGAAACGCTTTTTCGGCCGCTCATCCTCGGGAAGCGCGCAGATCGCTATAAAGCTCTCGGGGAATCTCCGCAAGAAAGCGGGAGGGACGAAGGGAGTTCTCTCCATAGTGGGAGGCTCGATAGCGCGGATAGACTAAAAACAGGCGATCCCGGGCTCGCGTCGTTGCCACATAGAAGAGTCGGCGTTCCTCCTCTTCCCCCAGGAGGGATTCGGTGGAACGGCCGGAGGGGAAGAGCCCGTCGGCGAGCATGATGACGAAGACGACCCGCCATTCGAGGCCCTTTGCTTGGTGGATGGTCGAAAGATGGACTCCCTCCCTCGATTGAGAACGGTCGGTGTTGGTGAGGAGGGTAAGCTGGCCCAAGAGGCTTTCGGTGTCCGGAAACTCGGCCGCAAAGGAGACGAGCTGGGAGAGGTCTTCCAATCGATGCGCCGCATCCGCATGCTGGGATTCGACGTAGGAGCGGTAAAACGCGTCGATCACCTTCTCGATCTGCGCCGCTGGAGCACGCCGAAGTTCGGGCGAGGCGATTTCTTTTTGGAGGGAGGCCCACTCTTTCCAGGCGGCCGCGCAGGACTTGGGCGGAACGATCGAGCCGAGATCCGCCTTTCGGGAAAACTCCTCCCAGAGACGATCCGCGGTCTTTTCCCCGACGCCCGGGAACATCCGAACCACTCGGGCGAATGCGACCGAGTCGTGAGGATTGACCGCCAGCCGCAAGAAAGCGGCGACGTCCTTCAAATGGGCCTGCTCGAAAAAGCGGAGACCGCTGGTGATTTCGAAAGGAATGCGCGAGCGAGTCAACTCGAGCTGGATCTCCAGAGCATGAAAATGAGCACGATAGAGAACGGCGATCTCTTCCCAGGGGATCCCTTCCCGCCACAGCTCCTGAAGTTGGGAAGCGACGAAGGAGGCCTGCGCGTTGGCGGTCGGGCAAGAGACGACCGCGGGCTTGAGTCGATGGCTTTCCCGAACCGGAGCGAGCTCTTTCGGGAACTGGAAGCGGTTGGCCGCGATCGCCGCGTTGGCAAGGGAGAGGATTTCCGGAGTGCTCCGGTAGTTGGCGCGCAGATAGAGTAGACGGGAGCCGGGATAGCGCTCCGGAAAGGTGAGCATGTTGCGGATGTCGGCACCACGCCAGGAATAGATTGATTGGGCGTCGTCGCCCACAGCCATGATCTGTCGGTGGCCGGAAGCCAGGAGATGGACGAAATCGGCCTGGAGCCGGCTCGTGTCCTGATACTCGTCAACCAGGATATGGTGGAAGCGGTCCTGGTACTCCTCTCGAAGCTGGGGCTGCTCGCGCAGCAACCGGACCGTTTCCGAGAGAAGATCGTCGTAGTCGACGGCGGACGCTTTCCGTTTTCGCTTGCGGTAGAGATCGGCGAGCTCGACGAGCCGGTCGGTCTGCTCGGCGAAATGGGGAAATTCTTCTGCGATCAGCGCCTCCAGGGGCACCTCCCGATTGGCCGCGAGACCGAAGATCTCAAGAGCTCCTTCGCGCCGAGGAAAGTGGAGTTCGCTGCGCGAGAGCTTCATCTCCTCGTAGCAGTCGGAAAGGAGTTCGGCCGAATCGGAACGATCCAAGATCGTGAAGCTCGGGTCGTAGCCGACGAGCGAGGCATGGCGGCGCAAAAGTCGGTGGGCGAGGTGATGGAAGGTTCCTCCCCAAATGGCCTCGGTCCCATGGGGGATCAAACGGCTGACCCGCTCGAGCATCTGCCGGGCGGCCTTGTTGGTGAAGGTGGCCAAAAAGATGCGGGAAGGGTCGACGCCGTTGTCCAGGAGGTAGGCGACCCGATAGGTAAGGGCGCGGGTCTTGCCGCTGCCGGCGCCCGCTACGACGAGAATCGGGCCCGGAGCGGCCGTAACCGCCGCGCGCTGCTCTTCGTTGAGGAGATGGATATAGTCGATCACGGTCGAGTCAAGGTAACGGGGCTTTCGTCGAATGACAATGGAGCGCGGAGCCGAAGCGGAGCATCGCCCATTTGCCGCGCTGCTTTTTTCCATGGAGCACCAGACCCTCTTGGAGGAACCGCGCCTCGATCTCGGGAGCCTGATCTCGAAGGAGGCCGCTGACGAGGAGCACGCCTCCGGGAGCGAGCCAGCACGCGAGCCGGGATGCCCCTTGCCGAAGCGGCAGCAAATACAGGTTCGCGACGATCCGATGGAAGCGACCCCGAGCCCGCCAGCGGGTGAGATCGGCTTCGACCCACCGGATGGTTGCTTTGGAAAAGTTGGCCGTTTCGTTCCGGCGGGCTACCTCCAGAGCCGACGGGTCGGTGTCGAGGGCCCAGATCCGGGTCGCTCCGAGCCGCCGGGCGGCCAGGGCCAGGATGCCGCTGCCCGTCCCGATGTCGAGGACGCGGCTCTCCCGCCAATCGGGAAGTGTCGCCATTTCCCGGAGGAGCATCCCGGTCGTGGCATGCCTCCCGGTGCCGAAGGCGATTCCCGCAGGGATGGTTAAGAAGGGGAGAACGGCTCGGGCGGGTTTGCCCGTGGGCAAGGCGGCTTCGGCGTTCTCCACGATCCAGAATTTGCTTCCGATGCGAATGGGAAGATTCGGTTCCGGAGACGGGTTGTGAGGCAGGGAGGTTCTGCGCAGGCTGCCACCGAAACGGGCCAAGAGGAGACGACCCACCGAAGGGTGGGTCAAGTAGGCTTCCAGCCGCGCGCTCCGGCGGCCCGCCAACCGGTGGAGGACGAGCGAGCCCTCACCCAGAAAGTGGAGACGTTCCAGCCAGCAGTCGGCCATCTTCGCGGGAACCAGCCGGCTCCAGACCCAATGGGGCACCGGCTTGCTCACATGGAGAAACGGGGACCGAGGTAGAGCTCGCGGGTCACCGGATCGTTGATCAGAAAGTCGCTGGAACCGTGGCTCATCACGCGCCCCTCGCAGACGAGGTAGGCGCGGTCGACGATGGCCAGGGTCTCTCGAACGTTGTGGTCGCTGATGAGCACGCTCAGGCCCCGGTTGCGCAGGCCGAGCACGATTTGCTGCAGGTCGTCGACCGCGAGAGGGTCGACGCCGCTGAACGGTTCGTCGAGGAGGAGGACCGAGGGGGCCGTAGCGAGGGCGCGCGCGATGGTCAGCCTCCGCTTTTCTCCTCCGCTCAGCGCCAGGGCCATGGTCTCCCGAAGATGGGCGATGCCGAAATCCTGGAGAAGCGCCTCGCATCGAGCCCTCCGCTCTTCGGGGTCGACATCGAGGAAATCCAGGATCGCCATCAGATTTTCTTCAACGGTCAGCTTGCGGAAGATCGATTCTTCCTGCGGCAGATAGCCCAGCCCCTTGCGGGCGCGGCGGTGCATCGGCATTCGCGTAACCTCCTGGCCATCGATGTAGACGTGTCCTTCGGTCGGCTGGATCAGGCCCACGAGCATGTAGAAAGTCGTCGTCTTCCCGGCTCCGTTGGGACCCAGAAGTCCGACGATCTCCCCTCGCCGGATGTAAAGATCGACTCCGTTGACGACGCGTCTATGGCCGAATTGCTTGACGAGTCCTTCTGCCGATAGCGGAAAGACCCCTTCGGCTTCCTCCTCGTGGGGCTCGTGGAGAATGCGGGATTGGACCGGGTGGGCTTCCTCCGGCTCGTGGGCCGGAGCTTCGGAGAGCTCGGGAATCGCGCGCGGAGCCGCGGACTTCGCTCCTCCGAGCGTCGGAGGAGGTCCCCAGGGAGGAAGGGCGCCGCCCTCCGGCGGAGAGAAGGGGGGGAAAGCCGGAGCGGGGAGACCGTCCTGGCGGGGAATTTCCATTCTGATTGCGGAGGATAGCAAAGTGGGGGCCTTCCTGCAACCGGCTCCCTCGACTCCTGTCGTAGGACAATAGAAATGGCTCTTGGTTCCGAAGTTCCGTCGTTTGTGGAGAAAGCATGGCGGCTTGCCACGGAAAAGGTCGCTTCCATGGGGGAGAGGGAGGAGGACGGAGCACTCTCCGGCTGGCCGAAGAGTCCTGTTGCGGCGGATGGCTTCGGATCGAGTGGCCGCTCGAGGAAAGGGAATTTCGCACGCTGCGCCGAGGCGGGAGCACGATCAGGCGCCCGGGTCCGCCGAACGGAGAATCGAGTCGGCCCATTCGGTGTTGGGCTCCGACGAAGAGGCGTAGTTTCGGTTGGCATTCTCGGCCATTTTTCGCAAAGATCCTCGGGTTGTGACCCAACCGACAACCGAGACGCTGGTGCCCAAGGAAGGGCTCTTTGTGCTTCATCTCTTTTACCGGTTCGATTCTGGAGCCACCCCGGCAGGGATCTCGGCTTCGCCCAAGGAGTTGGTCGGGGGCGTGGAGGCCCTGCTCGCGGAAGCCCGCGAGGCGGAGCGCTCCCAAGCGGTCTCTCTTTCCTTGATCGGACGGGCGGACCTCGGTTTCCTGCTGCTCTGCCCCGACCTCTATCGGCTCCATCGCTGGGAAAAGCGGTTGGCCGTTCTGCTCGGCCGCCACGGGTGGTCGAAGGTCTTTTCCTTCTTTTCGATGACCGAGCGTTCCGATTACACCGTTTCGGAAGCGGAACATGCCGATCAGCTCTCCTCCCAAGAGGGATTGGTTCCCGGATCGCCGGAGTTCGAGGAGAAGATGAAGGCTTTCCGCGAGCGGGTGCGCTACTACACGGAAGTCCGTCTCTATCCGACCTTGCCCGACTGGCGCTTCTTCGCCTTTTATCCGATGAACAAGAAGAGGGAAACGGGCGCCAACTGGTATGCTCTCCCCTTTCGGGAGAGGAAGGAACTCATGCAAGGGCATGCCTTGATCGGGAGGCGTTATGCCGGCCGGGTCATTCAGTATGTGACCGGATCGACCGGGCTGGACGATTGGGAATGGGGGGTGACGCTCTTCGCCCAGGATCCGTACGAGGTGAAAGCGATCGTGGCGGAGATGCGATTCGATCCCGTCAGCGCCCGTTACGGGGAATTCGGTCCGTTCTTTACGGGCTTGCAATCGCCGGTTGCCGAGATATTCGGGCATTTCGCCTAGTCGATTCCTCCGTCTGATTTCCTAAGCATGTCTGGCCGACTTTTCTTCGGAGGAAGTGAATCGAGGCGGATCGTTCCCGGATCTATCCATTTTCGTTTCCGGCGGTTGTTGGCGGAGCGGAGGGAGGACGCCGTTGCGCCTGCGGCCTTCGGACTGTCCAGGGAAGATCTTCTCCGGGCAGGATCCGAGCCGATTCGACGAAGGAGAGGATGGGGGGAGTGAAATTCCATTAGGATCCATGCAACGAGTAACTCTTTACGTAAAAACGGGTTGCCCTTGGTGTAACGAGGTGGAAGCCGTGCTCCAACGCTACGGCATTTCCTATGATCGGGTCGACGTCCTGCGCAATTCGGAAGCCTATCGGCGGATGAAAGCCATCTCCGGGCAGTCGCGAGCGCCGACGATGGAGTGGGGAGACGAGGTGCTCGCCGACTTCGGGGCCGACGAGCTCGAGATATTCCTGCGCGACAAGGATCTTTCTTGAGCGATTGCGGGGCCGCCGCCTCATTCCGGGCTGACGACGGGCAAGCCCTGCCGGATCCGGTCAAGGTCTTCCTTGATCTCTTTTCGCTGCGCGGGCTTGAGGTAGTCGATGAAGAGCTTGCCGTAGAGATGGTCAACCTCGTGTTGGATGACCACGGCGAGAAAGCCGCTCGCTTCGAAGACGAGCGGATTCCCCTGCAGATCTTGCGCCTGGACCGAAACGCGCCGGGAGCGCGGCACATCGATTCGGAGCCCGGGGAAGCTCAAGCATCCCTCGTTTCCGATTTCCTTGGATTTGGTCAGCGAAAGAACGGGATTAGCCAAAAACAGGGGCATCTGCTCTTCCACCGGTACCGGACGTCCTCGCAGGATCATCGCGGAGGGGGCCTTTGCCGCCGTTACGTCGATCACTGTGAAGAGGAGAGCTCGGGCCACCTGCTGGGCGGCTAATCCCACTCCTTGATGAGCGATCATGGTCTCCCGCATATCCTCGGCAAACTTGCGAAGCTCTCCGTCGAAGCGGCGCACGGGCGAGCCCCGCTGACGCAGGATCGGATTGCCGAAGAGAACGATCGGAAGAATCATGGTTGCCGACTCTGCGGGGATTTGGGTTCTACGGTAAACGTAGGCAGGTTGACAATTCCGGCAACTTTTGCGGCGTCCATGACTTGGAGGATGATTTCGAAAGGCGCCTTTTTGCTGGCCTTGAGGGCGATTTTGGTCTCCGGAGATTTGGCGAGGGTTTCCTTGAGGAGCCGTCCCAGCTCCTTGGGTGCTACCGGCTTGTCGTCCAAAAAGATCTTCTCCTCCTCGGTGACGTAGATGATTCGGGGAACATCCGCGCGGATCGGCTTGGCCCGGGCGGACTCCGGCAAATCGATCTTCACCGCCGGCTCCTCCCGCTGAAAGGTCGTCGTGACGACAAAGAAGAGGAGGACGATCGACAGAATATCGATCAGAGACACCAAGTTGATGAGGGGTTGGCGCTTCGGGCGTTCGACGAACCGCATCGGGATTCCCGCTCAAATGGAATGATTCCTGATTGGGATCAAGGAAAATTGCTGCCGCCCTCAAGCAGAGCTCCTCGTCAAACTCCGTCAGGGTCCGGTCGGCCGAGCTTCCTGGGAGAGGACCGGAGGCACTCGGTTGGCCTGCTGAAAGAAGATGTAGGAGAGGATCAAAGCCATCTTGTCTTCCCGGGCGATGCGGAGGTGAGCGGGGACGCGAAAAGGGGCGGTGCTGGTAAACAGGAGCTGCGCCTTCCCGTTTGTGAGCAGAAAGACGTGCACGAGCGGAGGGCGCGGGGGAGGAAACTTTTCGTGAATGAGCGCATAGGTCCCGCTGAGCGAGTCCGTTCTGCCGACGAGCGCGTGGGCGGCCTTTCGGTTGAGCCGGTGCTCGATTTCTTTGCGCTGTCGGTCCGGCAACGATTCGAGGAAAGTCCGAAGCCCTCCGGTCGGATCGAAAGGTGCTTCCGGGCCGGAGCGGGGCGAACCGATCCCCGCCGGAGCTTGCGCTTGTCCTGGGGAGGCGGGGTTCGCCGGCCCCATTTCCACAGGATGGAGCGGCGCCTCCGGGGGGGCCCGCTCGGGGGTCGGGCTCGTCGATTCGGACGGCGTGGGGAGCGGATATTCCGGATCGCTTTGCGCCCGGGCGGGATGCGCGACCGGGAAGAGCTCGAGGACCAAAGCCAACGCGGCGATCCTCGACCCAATCGTGGATGATCTCATCGATTCGCTACTTACGAACCCACGTTCCGTCCGGTTGCTGCACATACTCACCCGGAAAGGCGCGCCTGGCCCAGCGTCGCGCGTATTCGTCCTGGATCTCTTCGAAGGTCTTTCCCTGTAATTTAGTTTGCGCCATGTAGAGCTGCAAGCGGTCTCGGTTCTCATCCTGCACTACATGCTCGGCGAACTGCTTGTAGGAGGGATCCGTCGGAGGGTTGACGACGGCCAGGAATCCGTCGCGGTCTTCTCCGATCACGCCCGCGTTCTTCAAACCCTGGATTTCTCCGGAACGGAGGCGGCGGCGTTCCGCGATCTCGGGCGAGACCGGCGCCGCATGCACGCTCTGCTTCTCGGTGACCTCCACGCCCATGTGGACGTTGATGCGCACCGGCTCCGGAGTCGTCACGCGGACCGTGGGGGAGCATCCAAGGAGGACGATCGGGATGGCGCAAAGAAGCCATCCCTCACGGGGAAATCGGGGGATACTCTCCATTCGTTTGCTCCGGCAACTGATCAGAATTCTGATCGAGAGACAAGCCGCTTGCGATCGGACGCCCCATCCCGGGATCCTGTTGCCAGCGGATTGTAAAGTTTCGCTTTCCCTCGGGTCCACGCAGTTCCAGCCGGAGGCGACTCTCCGGCAAGCCGTAGGAGAGCGAAAGAAAACCGAGAGAGTAGGAGTAGCTGCGCAGGGATTGGGCGAGCATCTGCATGAGCTCCCTCTTGGCGGGGGGCCAGTCGGCGGGGAGTCTCCGGAGAAAGGAGTCGATGTCGCGCATCTCCAGTCTCCCGGGTCCGGCGAGCGTCAAAAAGCCGAAAGCATTTTGCAGGCTTGTTCCCCGCGCCTCGAGGCGGAGACGGCCATCGGCCTTTCCCGTGAGGGCCACGGCGAAGCGGTCGCTCGTCAGCTTCTGTGCGATCGGCGCGACATCGACTCCGGTCAGGTGCATCCAGCCGACCCACGGAAAGTCGTTCTGGAACTCGATGGAGAACCCTCCTTGGCCGTACCCACCGTAGAGATTGCCTCCGAAGTGGCCGAAGATGCCGCTGCTGTTGAAGGTGACATCGAGCCAGTCGTCCGTGGCGGTGATTCCCCGCCAGGAAACTTCGTTAAAGAAGACGGTGTGGACGAGGTTGTTTGCCCGATGCTCGCTTACAGGCAAGTTGAAGGAGAGGCGCCCTCGGCGCACGTCGAGAACGACATGGTACGAGGGATACTCGATCTTCCCCGGCATGATCTCGATCTCATTCTTGAGGCTCGCCTGCGTCCAATCGTTCAACGGAACGTTTTCGGAGGTGAGGCCGAAAAGGAACGGAAGGACGACTCCCGGGGTCCCGAAGGCGCTGATCAGGAACTGCCCTCCGCGGACGAGGACCTTGTCGGCGGTCCATTGCTCCAGGGTGCGTTCGCGACCTTTCTGCCGTCGGTTCTCCTCCTCCTTGCGGAACTGATCCACGTACCAGAAGAGATCGGGGCCGAGGTAGAGCACCGGATCGAAGAGCGCGAGCTGGTCGATCCGATGTTCCGAGAGCCCCCGCCAGGAAAACTTCACCCGAAGCGACTCGATCGTGAGGATCTTGGACAAGGGATCATAGGGGGAATAGATCATCACGTTGCGGGCCGCGGCGACGTTGAGCAGGCGATCGTCCCGGCTCAAGCCGACGATCGGGATGTCGTGGAGCTCGATCGGTTGGCCGTGAAATCCCAAGGCGAGCGGGATCGGCGGCAGGTGGGGAGCGAGCCGGTCGATGTTGATCGTGGCTCGAACCACCCGGAGGGTATCGATCTGGAGACGGGCCTTGGGAAGGAGCCGGAGCCACGGATGCGGACGGCCTCCCTTCGACTCTCGCTCCAGAAAGGCGATGAGGGCCGAGCTCCAGACCGTGGGAGAACCGATTTCCACGAAGGAGAGCCTTTGACGCAGAAGGAGATCGTCCCATCTCCACCGAACCAGAACCTCGGAGATGAGACCGACGTCTCCCAGGGAGACGCCGTGGAGGCGGAAGGAGGTCGGGGAGAACCATTCCGCCGAGTCGATGTCCAAGGGAAGCTCCAAGCGGCGGGCGAGCCAAGTGAGCGTTTCCGCGGTGTTGGACTGGATTCGCCGTCCGGCCCAGGGGGCTCCGTAGAAAAGGAGCAGCGCGAGGAGAAGAAGCGCTTCGAGCGGGAAGCCGATCCGGCGAGAAAAGGATCGTTTCCGGGGGCGGCCGGCCCGCGGCTCTTGTCCAGCGCCCGTCATTGAGAACGGGATCCTACCAGCGGCGATCCGATGGGAAAACCGGAAAGCGTGGGGGAGGACGGGAAAAAGAGGTTGAAAAGGAGCAGGCGGGTGTTATACGAATCAGCGACTCCTCAAGATCCTAATTTATGAATATTCCCTCCGATGCGGCGCGAAGCGAGAACGATCTTCCCGGTCCGAAGGTGACGGTCTTGACCCGGGATACGGAATTCCGGGGAACCGTCGGCTTTACGGGCGAGCTCCAGCTCAATGGTAGGCTCGAGGGAGAGATCCTTTCGGAGGACGGAACCCTGGTGATCGGAGACACCGCCCTTGTGAAAGCCGACATCCGGGCGAAGAAGGTGGTCGTTCGTGGCCAGGTCTTCGGCAACATCTTGGCGCGCGAGCGGTTGGAATTGGTTGGATCGGCGCGGGTCTTTGGAGACGTGCAGACCGGCGCGCTGGCCATCGAACAAGGAGCCCTCTTTGTCGGAAGATCGGAGAGCCTGCTTGCCGAAAAGGTGGAGCGGCCCGATCCCGGCTCGTTCTTCAAGATGTTGACGCAGACCGGGCGGGAAGAGGGCTCGGCCCGATCGGCGAAGGAAGGGGGCGAAGCGGCGAAGCCCCTTCCTTCGGCGGGAGGGAGGTCCCTGCCACCGGCGGGGAAGCCCGTAGAGAAAGGAAGCCCGGCCTAAGCTTGCATGCCCCGCAGGCTTCTTCCTACCGCGAGTGAAGTGAGTGAGTCCGGGTGGCTCTCGCTGGGTTCTTCTTCCGGGCGGCGCTCCTCTATGGTTTCGGAGGCAGATCGATGCTCCGAATCCGGTCGAGCGCTCGGTGGTTTCCTTTGGATCCGAGCTTTCGCGGGCGGGTGGGTAACCGGTAAGACACAATCCTAGGCATCATGGGTTTACGAATCGGAATCGTCGGAGCGACGGGAGCGGTCGGTCAGGAAGCGCTCCAGCTATTGGAACTGGGCGCGCTTTCGATCGCCGAAATTCGTCTCTTTGCTTCCGTCCGATCGGCCGGCCGGGTTCGTTCTTTTCGTCGGGAGACGGTGCGCATCGAAGAAATCAGCGCCGAGCGGCTCGCGGGGCTCGATTACGTCTTCTTTAGCGCCGGAGCCTCCATTTCCCGCCAGTATGCCCCGGCGGCCGTGAAGGGAGGGGCGATCGTCATCGACAACTCTTCGGCGTTTCGGATGGCCCGCGAGATCCCGCTCGTCGTGCCCGAGGTCAACGCGAAGGAGCTCGGCCGCCATCCCGGAATCATCGCGAATCCGAATTGCACCGCGGCGATCCTCGCCACCGCCGTCTGGCCTCTTCACCAAGCCGCGATCGTCGAACGGATCGTAGTAGCGACCTATCAAGCGGCGAGCGGGGCGGGGGCCAAAGCGCTCGCCGAGCTCGACGCCCAGGTTCGGCAATATGCGGCCGGTGAAGAGATTCGAAGGAAGGTCTTTCCGGAACAGATCGCCTTCAACGTCTTTTCCCATAATACCCCGGTCGACGACTCTGGGTTCAACGAGGAGGAGAACAAGGTCGCTCAGGAGATCCGCAAGATCTTTGGAGAGCCGACCTTGGGAGTATGCGCCACCTGCATCCGAGTGCCGGTCTTCCGGGCGCATTCCGAGGCGGTGGTGCTGGAGACTCGGCGCAAGCTTTCGGCCGAGGAGGCCCGGGAGATCCTTTCCCATGCTCCGGGGGTCGCGGTCGTCGACGATCGGAAGGCCAACCGATTCCCCACCCCTCTCGAGGCGGCCGGAAAGCGGGAGGTGCTGGTGGGACGCCTCCGGGAGGATCCTTCCCATCCCCGGGCGCTCGCTCTCTTTGTGAGCGGCGACCAGCTCCTTAAGGGAGCCGCCTGGAACGCGGTGCAGATTCTCGAGCTGCTGGCTGCGGGCTGAGGCGCGGAGTTCCGATCGACTCCAAAACGGGACCGGCGGCTCGATTTTGTACCGGGAAGATCCTCCAGCGGATTTCCGGCATCTGGTGCGCAAAGCCCGGCAATCGAAAATAGAAAAATGGGCGGGCGTCGAAGCTCTTTCTCGCGACCGGCTCTTCCCGGTTTTGGATGCGGCGAGAATCCCGTATAGTGGAGGGATGAGAATCCGATTGCGAATTGGCGGAATGACCTGCTCCAACTGCGCCCGACACGTGCAGACCGCACTCTGCGCCGTTCCCAAGGTCACCTCGGCGCGGGTCGATCTCGAAAAGGGGAGAGCGACGGTAGAGGTCGGGGAAGGGGGCCCCACTTCGACCATGCTGGTCGAGGCTGTGCAGAAGGCTGGCTACGAGGCGGCACCGGCGGAAGACGACGAGGACTCATCCGGCCCTTGGCAGCGGGGCTTGCTGGTCGGAGTCGTTCTCACTCCGCTCCTCTTCCTCTTGCCGTGGCTCGTCCGTGCCCCTCCCCATTCCCATTGGCTCGGCTGGCTCGAGTTCGCCTTGGCCCTTCCGGTCCAGCTCGTCACCGGTCGGCCGTTCTATCAGGGTGCCTATCGGCAGCTCCTTCACGGAAGGCTCGACATGGACGTGTTGGTCTCCCTAGGGAGCTCTGCGGCTTTCCTTTTGAGCGTCTACGGCCTTCTCCGACCGGGTAGCCTCGAGCACGGCTACTTCGACGAGGCGGCTGCAATCCTTACCCTGGTAAGCGTGGGCCATTGGCTCGAGGCGCGAGTCTCCCTTCGAGCCTCCCGGACCTTGCGGACTCTCTTGGCGCTTGCGCCTCCGAAGGCGCGAAGGCGTCTCCCCGACGGGAGAGAGGAAGAGGTTCCTGTCGAGGAGCTGCAGAAGGGCGATCTCGTGGTTCTCGCGCCAGGGGATCGCGTACCCGTCGATGGGGTCCTCGCGGAAGGAAAGGGGATTCTTGACGAAAGCATGCTCACCGGAGAATCCCAACCGGTGGAAAAGTCCCCCGGAGAACCGCTCTACGCGGGCACGATCAATATGAGCCGGCAGATCCTGATGCGCGACTCGGCCGCCGGATCGGAAACGGTGCTGGCGCACATTGCAGCGACCGTCGAGCGTGCCCAGCAGAGCCGGGCGGCGATCCAGCGGCTGGTCGATCGGGTGAGCAATGTCTTCGTGCTCACAGTCTTGGTGCTGGCGGCGGCCACCGTGTTCGGTTGGGGATGGGCCGGCCTCGGCTGGGAAGCCGCGCTCTTGCGGGCGGCCTCTGTGCTTGTCGTGGCCTGCCCCTGCGCAATGGGGCTCGCGACCCCCGCCGCGATCCTGGTAGCGGCCAACGTCGCGGCGCAGCGCGGCGTTCTGCTCCGGGACGCCCAGGCGCTCGAAAAATGCGGCAGGATCCGAAAGATCGTCTTCGATAAGACCGGCACTCTCACCGAGCCGACCGTAGGGAAGCCTGTCTATTATGGCGATGCGGCCGAAGCGGAAAGGCTCGC
Organism: Methylacidimicrobium cyclopophantes; assembly: GCF_902143385.2. GTDB lineage: Bacteria > Verrucomicrobiota > Verrucomicrobiia > Methylacidiphilales > Methylacidiphilaceae > Methylacidimicrobium > Methylacidimicrobium cyclopophantes. The sequence goes on along the minus strand of NZ_CABFUZ020000079.1, from coordinate 3,562 downwards.
TCGCTCGTTGGCGGGCCCGAGCCGGCATCCTTTGAGTCAGGCGGTCGCCCGCTACTTTGCGCAAGCGCAGCCGGTCGAGTTGGAAAATTGGGAGGAAGAGCGTGGCCTCGGGGTGCGGGCACGCTATCAGGACAAGATCGTGAGGCTCGGTTCGCTCCGCTGGCTCGAGGAGCTCGGGATCGCACTTCCCGAAGAGACGGCAGCCGGCGCGAACGGGACTCTCGGTCTGGCCATGGGGAAGCAGCTCTTGGCGACCTTCCCGATCGTCGCCCGGCCCAAGCCTTCCGCCGCTGGGGTGCTGCGCGGATTGCAGGAGCAAGGCTATACGGTCTATCTCCTATCCGGCGATCGCGCCGAAGCGGCCTTCGCCTTTTCTCGGGAGGTCGGGATTCCGGCCGAACGGACCTTTGCCGAGGTTCGACCGGAAGGGAAGGCCGAGCTCGTGCAAAAGCTCCAGTCCCAAGGAGGAGGAGTCGCGTTCGTGGGGGACGGGATCAACGATGCGCCGGCGCTCGCCCAAGCCGACCTGGGCATCGCGGTCCTTCAGGCGACCGACATCGCCCGGGAATCCGCCGACGTGATCCTTCTGCGGAAGGATATCGAGGCGATCCCGGAGATTCTCTCCCTAAGCGCCAAGACGCTTCGCACGATCCGCGAGAATCTCTTTTGGGCCTTTTTTTACAACGCGGCGGCCATTCCTCTGGCGATCTTCGGGGTGCTCGCTCCGGCCGTCTGCGCGGCGGCGATGGGGATGTCCGATCTCTTTGTCGTCGGGAATGCCTTGCGACTCTACCGCCGCTGACGTACGAAAAGGGGTCTCCGAGGCGGGGTGGAGAAGAGGCGGAGCCGTCGAACGATATGGGTTGGGATCTCTGGCTTTTTTACGAGATCAACACCCATTGGACTTGCCCATTCCTCGACCGGTGGATGCCCGTGGTCTCCCACTACCACCACTTCCAGGGTTTTGTTCTGGTGGGAGTGTTGCTTTTGACCATCTTCGGCCGCTTTCGCGAGCGCTGTTTCTTAGGCCTGGTAGGGATCAGCCTCGTGGTGGGAGATATGGGCGTAACGGACAGCCTGAAGCATCTCGTCAACCGTCCCCGTCCGTTTTCCGTCCTTGCCGGGGTTCGGGAGGTGGACGAGGGGAAAATCTCCTGGTCCGACCCGAGTCGTGGACCGCAGGGTAGGTCGTTTCCTTCGGGGCATGCGGCGAACAACGCGGCCCTCGCCTATCTGGCGAACGCTTTCTACGGCCCGCGAATGGCTTGGGTTTGGCTCTGGGCAGGGCTGGTCGGCTACTCGCGGGTCTATCTGGGCGTTCACTATCCCTCCGACGTGCTCGCCGGCTGGCTCGTGGGTACGTTGTATGCCTGGGCGCTGAGCACCGGAGCCGAATATGCTTGGCATCGGTGGGGCAAGCGGCTCTTTCCACACTTTTTCGTCTCCCATCCCCGCCTTCTCTACGCCCGGGAGAAGAAGCGAGGGGAGACGAAGGAAGAACGGGAGAAGAGAATCGGTTAGCGGCGATGCTCCTTACGGCAAAGGCGGTTCTTCTTGGAAGCGGGGAGGTTCTTACTCCGGGAACGGTGCGCGTCTTGGGGAACCGGATCGTCGACGTAGCCGAGAAGATTCCTCCCCGATTGGGCGAGGAGCGGATCGCTCTCGGGGACGCCGTACTCTCCCCGGGGCTGATCAATGCCCACGTCCACCTCGATTACACGGGGCTTCGAGGGAAGCTCCCCGCGTCTTCCTTCCCCGCGTGGGTCAAAGAGATCCTCCGGCACAAGGCCTCCTTGAGTCTCGATTCGCTCCAGGAGGCCCTCCACGAGGGTTTCGGCCTGCTCGCCCGCTCGGGAACGACCGGGGTGGCCAACATGGAAGCCTATCCGGAGCTTCTCCTCTTGGCGGATCGCTTTCCCCTGCGCTGCTGGTGGTTTCTCGAGCTGCTCGACATCCGCCCTCATGCCTGGAGCGCGGAAGCGACCTGTGCGGTTCTTCGATTCTTCGACAATCCTCCGCTTCCGCTCGGCAAGCTGGGGCTGGCCCCGCACGCCCCCTATACGACCTCTCCCGAGCTCTATCGCCTCGTCCGAGAAAGCGCCCACCGCTTCCTCCTTCCCGTCACGACCCACGTAGCCGAGTCGCCGGAGGAGTGGGAGATGTTCCACAACGGCGAGGGAGCTCTTTGGGAGCTGGTCCGGCAAGCAGGAGAGGGGATTGCGAGGGAAGAGGAGCTCTCTCCGCTCCAGTGGCTCCATCGGAGCGGGGGCTTGGCTCCCGGCATGATCCTCGTCCACCTCAACTATCTCGACGATGCGGATTGGGCTCTTTTGGCGAACAAGGAGGTTTCGGTCGTCCATTGTCCCAAGTCACATGCCTTCTTTTCCTACGCTCCTTTTCCGCTCGAGCGGATGCTCTCGTTCGGAATCCCGGTCTGCCTGGCCACCGACAGCCTTGCCAGCAACGACACGCTCGACTTGCGGGAGGAGATTCGAGAGGCCCGCCGACGCCATCCCGCCATTCGGCCCATGCAGTGGTGGGAAATGGTGACGGCCGCCCCCGCACGCGCCTTGGGCTTCCCGAGAACTTTGGGCGTGATCCGCAGCGGCGCCTGGGCCGATCTGGCTGCGTTCCGCTGGGTGGGCGGATCGGATCCATGGGAAGCGTGCATCGAGAGCCAGGAAGAGCCGCTCTTCCTCATGGTGCATGGGAATGTCCTGAAATCGGAGGGACGCTGGCACCGATGAGCGGGGAGTTTCGGGCGGCTCTCCGATCGGAGCTCGACCAGCTCGCGGAGGCGGGGCTTTTCCGCTCGGTGCCGCGAGCGTCCGAGGGCGAAGGGAAAGGGCCTTTGGTCAACTTCGCCTCGAGCGACTATCTCGGCCTCGGGCGGCATCCGGCGGTGATCGAGGCGGCCTGCCGGGCACTCCGGGAGCAGGGGTCGGGCTCCGGCGCCTCCCGGCTCCTCTGCCCGGACGCGGCCCTTCTTCGGGAGCTCGAGGCCGGTCTCGCTTCCTGGAAGGGGCGCGAGGCGGCACTGGTCTTTTCTAGTGGCTATGCCGCAGCTCTCGGGACGATTCCGGCGCTGATCGGATCGGAGGACTTGGTCGTTCTCGACCGGCTGAGCCATGCGTCCTTAATCGACGGGGCGCGGGCGAGCGGAGCCGCGCTCCGCGTCTTCCCCCACAACGACTTAGAAGGATTGGAGGGGATTCTCAGCCGCTACCGGGGCAAATTCCGGCGGGCGCTCGTGGTAACCGAGTCGGTTTTCTCGATGGACGGCGACGTCGCTCCCTTACGGGAGCTGGTCGCCCTGAAGGAGAAACATCGGGCTTGGTGCCTCGTCGATGAAGCCCATGCCGAGGGCATCTTCGGCCGAACGGGAGCCGGACGGATCGAGGCGCTCGGCTTGCAAGGGCGAATCGAAGTGGAGCTGGGAACCCTTTCCAAGGCGCTGGGATCGGGAGGGGGCTTCGTTGCGGGCGACCGGGAGCTCATCGAGCTCCTGGTGAACCGGGCTCGCTCCTTTATCTACTCGACGGCCCTCCCGCCGCCGGCGGCC
>NZ_CABFUZ020000078.1 GCF_902143385.2 Methylacidimicrobium cyclopophantes | reverse complement strand
CGTCTATAGCTACTAAACCCGACGGAACGAATAGGGGTTTCGCGATCCGTTTTCGTTTCCCTTCGTTGCTTCCTTCGGGAGGACGGCGTAGTATCCAATGATCCCGCCCTCCTCTTCCCTTCGCCACTGGACCAAACGCAAGGGCAGCCGTGCTCCCGCCGCCGGCTGAAATTCGGAAACGAAAGGTTCCTCGTCCCCCCCACCGAATTGCGGCAGCCAGCGGATCCAGATTTCTTCGATTCGTCCGCTTTCGAGCGCCATTCGATTCCAGCTTCCATCGCCCAAGAGGCAGATACCGATCGCATTCGAGGCTAAGAAATCCGCAAGTCGATCCGGCGGAATCTGCCGGACACGCAATCCACCCGATCTTTCCGTCACTCCCCAGGGAGTCCAGAGTTCCTCCGGCTGATCGGCTCCTCGGTTTCGGGAAAGGCTTTCCGCAAGAGAATAGGAGCGCTCAGGGCGGATCGACAGGCGCCCGTCAAGAAAGAGTTCCGCCAGCAGCACGATCATGGCCGACGGGAATCCGCTCTCCGAGCGACGCACCCACGGAGAGACGAACTCCACGGGCAAAGTCCGCTGCGGTCATCCGACGTTTCCCTTCGAGTTGTACATCGCGCAGAAGGAGACCCCCGCTTCCTCCCGTTGCGACGAGGATCCCGTGGGAATCGATCCGCATGATCTCTCCGGGCCTTCCCGACGCGCGAATCGATACGATAGATCCGAAGATCTTGAGCATTCGCACCTGTCCGTCGTCGCGAACCCAAGTGTAAGCGACTGGCCAGGGGTTCATAGCCCGAATGTGCGCATGGATCTCCCACTTGTCTCGAGTCCAGTCGATTTCTCCGTCCTCTTTGCGCAATTTTCTCGCATAGGTGGCGAGCGACGGATCTTGCGCCACCCTCTCCGCAGTCCCGGACGCAAGGCGATCGAGAGCTTCCACGACGGCACGCGCGCCTAATTTCGCCAAGCGTCCTTGCAGCGTTCCCGCCGTATCCGAGGAACGGATCAAGAGCTTCTTCGTCAACAAAATATCTCCCGTGTCGAGTCCTTCGTCCATCCAGATCACGGAAACCCCGGTCTCCCGATCGCGGCTGCGGATCGCCGCCTGGATCGGTGCGGCACCCCTGTGGCGGGGAAGCAGGGAGGCGTGCAGGTTGAGCGCCGCCAGGTTCGGAAGCTCCAACACCTCCCGCGGAAGGATTTGCCCATAGGCGACGACGAGCAAGACATCCGGTTGCAGAAAACGAATCTGCTCGATTGCGGTCGGCGAATGGATCTTTTCCGGCTGGAAGATGGGGAGGCGGAGATCGAGGGCGGCGGCTTTGGCCGGGCAAGGCGTTGGAATCCGATGTCTGCCTGCGGGCCGATCTACTTGCGTGATCACTCCTTGGATCCGGTAGTCCCGATGGGCGGCTAGAGCGCACAGGGTGGGAACCCCGAACTCACCCGCCCCGACAAATACGACTCTCATCTTCCAGAAAACAACCGAAGACGAAGGCTACTGGCCTTCACGGCTTCCGCCGGTGCCGGTGCCGATGGGGAAGAGGCATCGCCAAGGGGGAAGCAGCGCCGGGCGAAGCGGGCACCTCTCTCTGCCCGAGCGATGCTCCGCAGCCGGTGCAAAGATAGTCGTAGATCTCCTTGCCGGGCAGAACGAGCAAAAGCCGCTCCCGGACGGCCATCGCTTTCCGACACGACGAACAGTAAAGGCTCGAAGCCGAAAAACTTTCGAAGGACCGGCTCACGAGGTAAACTTACTCATTGCGTACGACGAGTCGCAAGGGAATTGGTTGACCGGCAATAGATCGGTTCCGCGAAATGGCACCGGCTCGTTTTTCCGAGGGAGCAGAGTCGGGGAAATAGCGAAGTTCCTGTGAAGGCAAGGTTCACGCCAAAAACGGTCTTCCCGACGGAAATCGACTCGATGCTGGATAGAGCCATCGCGTTGCTGCGGGCGGGAGAAGTCATCGGGGTTCCCACGGAGACAGTCTACGGACTCGCGGCGGATGCTACCAATCCCGCAGCCGTCGCGAAACTCATCGAGCAGAAGAAGCGAGGCTCCTTTCACCCGATCAGCGTTCTTTGCGCCTCGGCTCAGATGGCCTTCGACCTGGGGAACGATGTTCCCGAAAGCGCCCTTCGACTCGCGGCTCGATTTTGGCCTGGGCCGCTTACCATGATCGTGCGCAGGGGACCGGGAAAGATTCCCGATCTGCTGACGGCGGGCCAGCCGTTCGTGGGAGTACGCGTCCCCGATCATCCCCTCACCCTCGCCCTTTTGGAGCGTTTCGCAAGCCCTCTGGCTGCACCCAGTGCCAACCGCTCGGGCCATATCAGCCCGACCACGGCTGCTGCCGTCCGGCGCGAGTTCGGGGAAGAGATCGCGCTTCTGATCGACGGAGGTCCCTGTCGCGTCGGACTCGAATCCACGGTGATCTCCTTTGCCTCTCCGCGACCGGTCTTGCTTCGCCAAGGAGGAATCCCTCAGGAGCTTCTCGAAGCAGAAATCGGACCCATCGACCCGGCAATCGATCCGAACCGTTCTCGGTCCGCCTCGGACCGCCCACCGCGCCGCTACCTTCTTCGGACGCCCCTCGTCCTCGTTCGAGGATTGGAGGAGATCCCCGCCTCCGAGCGAAAGAAGGCCGGACTGCTGGCATGGGGTCCTTGTCCCACCGACTTTGCGATCTGCCGCAGCCTTTCCCCGTCGTATCGATTGGAAGAAGCGGCTACCAAACTTTTCGGCCTTCTTCGCGAACTCCAGGAAAGCGGAGTAGACCGTATTTTCGCCCTGCTCCTACCGGAGCAGGGTCTCGGTCGAGCGATCAACGAGCGGTTGAGAAAGGGTGCCGCAGGATCCAACTTCTGGGAAGAGTGCCGCGGAGATTAGGCCAGCAGCCCTTCTTCCCCTTCCTCTTCCTGCTCCGGGATTACGCGGGCGACGCTGATAAGCCGATCTCCCTGATCCAACTGGAGAAGGCGGACTCCTTGGGTATTGCGACCGACCCGCCGGATCCCCCTCACGGGCATCCGCACCGTCAGCCCTTTCTGCGTGAGGAGCATCAGCTCGTCCTCGTCGACCACCGCGAGAGCGGCGACGACCTCGCCCGTCCTCTTGGTCATCTTCATGGTAATGACTCCCTTGCCTCCGCGTCCCTGCCGACGGTATTCGTCGAAGTCGGTCCGCTTCCCAAGCCCGTTAGAGCCGGCCACCAAGAGGGTTGCCGCGGGATCCACCACAGCCGCTGCCACCACCCGGTCCTCTCTCTCCAGACGAATGCCCCGCACCCCGGCGGCGATCCTTCCCATGGAACGAACCTCCTCCTCGGAGAAACGGATGCTCAAACCCCGCTTCGTGATCAAAACGACTTCTCGATCCCCCGTGGTGAACTTCACATCGATGAGCCGATCTCCTTCGGAGATGCTGATAGCCCGAATCCCCTTCTTCCGCATGTGAGCGAATTCGGAAAGGGGAGTCTTTTTTACCTGCCCCAGGGCCGTGCAAAAGAAAAGGAACCCCGGCCGATCCCAAGCTGCGCCCTCAGCTGAGGAAGCCCCTACGCGCAGGAGCGCGGCGATCTCCTCGTCGGGAGCAAGTTCGAGCACATTGGCGATGCTTCTCCCTTTCGCCGCCCGAGCCATCTCCGGAATTTCATAGACGCGTTCCACATAAGCCCGCCCCGCGGTGGTGAAGAAAATCAAGTGATCATGCGTGGAAGCCGTAAAGAGATGCTCTACGAAATCGTTTTCCTCGGTCCTCTCGCCTCCTTGGGCGACCATTCCGATCACTCCCCGACCTCCGCGCCGCTGCACCCGGTAGTTGGCCAAGCCGGTTCTCTTGATGTAGCCCTTGTGCGTGAGGGTGATCACTACCGATTCCCGAGCGACCAGGTCTTCGAAGGCGATCTCCCCTTCCGCCGGTACGATCTCGGTACGCCGCGGAGTGGCTCGTTTGGCGGCCACCTCCAACAACTCCGCACGGATCAGGGCCAGAACCTGCGTTTCGCTCCCGAGAATCCCTTCGAGCTCCCTCGCCCGGTCCATGAGCTTTCGATACTCGTCGAGAATCTTTTCCCGTTCCAGACCGGTGAGCTGGTAGAGACGGAGGTCGAGGATCGCATCGAGCTGTGCATCGGAGAGTACGTACCTGCCGTTCTCGAGCCGCTCCGCGTGGCGAACGACGATCCCGAATGCTTCCACCTGCTCCCGTGTGAACTCATATCCACCCAGCTCGATCCGAGCGGCTTCCCGATTGGACGCTCCCCGGATCACGCGGAGGAACTCGTCCAAGTTCGCCAAGGCGACCAGATATCCCTCCAGGATCTCCGCACGCTCTTCGGCTTTCCGAAGCTCGTAGCGGCTTCGCCGCAGAACTACCTCTCTCCGATGCTCCAGGTAACAGAGCAGCATTTCCTTCAGATTCAGAGTGCGAGGTCGCCCTCCGTCGATCGCCAGGGAATTCACGGCGAAGATCGTTTCGAGGGGAGTGAGCCGATAGAGGTTGTTTTCGACGACCTTGGGTACGGCATCACGCCGTAGCTCAATGACGACTCGGGTATTTTCGTCGGATTCATCTCGAACGTCCGTCGCATCGATCAACTTTTCCGTGATGAGATCGCCGATCCGCTCCACCAGGGTAGCTCGATTTACGTTGAAAGGAATTTCGTCGACTATGAGGGTCGATCGCCCGTTTCTATTCTCTTCGACGTGAAGGTGCGCTCGGAGCCGTATACTCCCTTTCCCGGTCAAGAAATAATTTCGGATCCCATCGTGGCCGACCACGATTCCGCCCGTCGGGAAGTCCGGTCCTCGGACAAACTTGAGCAGCTCTTCCGGAGTCAACGCTGGATTGTCGATGAGAGCGCAGACCCCTTCTACGAGCTCTCCGAGATTATGCGGCGGGATATTGGTAGCCATACCTACCGCGATCCCCGTGCTCCCGTTGACGAGAAGGTTCGGAAACGCTGCGGGAAAGACCACCGGCTCGGTCCTAGTCTCGTCATAGTTGGGGACGAAATCGACGGTCTCCTTGTCCATGTCCGCCATGAGCAGCGAGCCGAGATGGGTCAGCCGGGCTTCCGTATATCGCATCGCTGCCGGGGGATCGCCTTCCACCGAACCGAAGTTCCCCTGCCCGTCGATCAGCGGATCGCGCATCGCCCATGGCTGAGCCATATGCACCAGAGTCGGATAGATCGCCTGATCTCCGTGGGGATGGTAGTTTCCCATGGTCTCACCGACGATCTTGGCGCACTTGAGATGCTTTCGATTCGGCGCCAAGCCGAGTTCATGCATCGAGTAGAGGATGCGCCTCTGGGAAGGCTTCAACCCGTCCCGCACATCGGGGAGCGCCCGGGAGATGATGACGGACATCGCATAGTCAAGGAAACAATTGCGCATTTCCTCGGAGACGTCTCTCGATTCGACATGCTCCGCGCCCGAAAGAAGGGGACGTTCTTCCCCATCGGTTGTCCCATCCGGCATACGATTCTCTATTCCCTCCCTGCGTTCGCTATACGTCGAGATTGCGGACGTGAAGCGCGTTCTCCTCGATAAAGCGCCTCCGGGGCTCGACAACGTCGCCCATCAACGTCGCAAAGATCTCTTGCGCCGTTGCCGCATCCGCGATCTCGACGCGCAAGAGTTTTCTCCGCTCGGGATCCATCGTCGTCTCGTAGAGCTGCTTCGGGTTCATCTCTCCAAGCCCCTTGAACCGCTTGATTTCGATCCCACGCCTTCCCACCTCTTTGACGGCCTTCAGAATTTCGCTCGGAGAATAGAGAAGCTTCCGCGACTCTTCCTCTCCTTCGATAAAGGCATAGAGAGGCTCGGTGGAGCTGACCCGGGAGATCGGCATTCCTCGCGCCGCTAATTGATCGAGTGTTTCTTGGATGCTCTTGCTTTCGTAAAGCTCGATATGAACCGCCCTGCGAAACCGTGCTTTCGGCTCCTCCGTCGATTCCGTAGGCTCGGAAGCGACCGATTCCGCTTCCGCTGCTTCCGCCTCCCCTCCCGAGCCCCCCGATTCCCCTTCTACGGAAGAGCCGCCCCCGTTGCCGCTGCCCGCGCTTCCGTTTTCGAAAATGGATAGATCCGAATTCGCTTCGGCGAACCGGGCGAGATCCCCGTCGGAACAGAAGAAATGAACCTCTTCCCGATTCCCCTCCCGGACACGGACGAGGTGGAGGGGCAGTGCCCCCGTCTGCGGATCCCGGCTTTCCAGGAATAGCCCGAAATCGGCTCCATGGTTCTGAAGGGAGCGCGCAAATTTATCGAGCTTCTCCAGAAGGCCGAGAATTCCCACGAGTTCCGTGCCGGAAAAGAGACGACCTCCGCGAAGGTCTTCCACCTTGGCTTCTTGCGCTCCAAGATCGATTAAGGTCTGATTGAGCTCCGCGTCGTCCCGGACGTACCACTCCTTCTTCTTGCGCGTCGCCAAATACAAGGGGGGCTGAGCGATATAGACGAATCCGCCTCGAATGAGCTCCGGCATCTGCCGATAGAAAAAAGTGAGAAGCAGAGTGCGAATATGGGAGCCGTCCACATCGGCGTCGGTCATCAAGATGACCTTGTGATATCGGAGCCGCTCGAGCTGAAACGCCCCTTCTCCATCCCCGTCGCCGATCCCGGTGCCGACCGCCGTGATAATCGTTTGGATCTCTTCATTCTGGAGCACCCGATCGAGCCTCGCCTTTTCTACGTTGATCAGCTTGCCTCGGATGGGGAGAATCGCCTGGAACTGACGGTCTCGCCCCTGCTTAGCGGAGCCGCCGGCCGAATCCCCTTCCACGATGAAAAGCTCGGCTTCGTCCGGGCTGCGCGTCGAGCAGTCGGCAAGTTTCCCTGGCAAGCCCTTGCCGGAAAGCGCGGTTTTACGGACCGCTTCCCGAGCCTTCCGGGCCGCTTCCCTGGCACGCGCCGCCGTTAACGCCTTTTCGACGATCCGTCGGGCAACGGTGGGATTCCTTTCGAAAAAGGCCATCAACCCGTCATAAACCAGAGAGGAAACGATTCCTTCGACATCGGGCGAAACGAGCTTCACCTTCGTCTGAGATTCAAAGCTCGGATTGGGATGTTTCAGAGAGAGGACGCAAAAGAGACCTTCCCGAACGTCGTCTCCAGAAATCGAAGGATCCTTGTCCTTCAATAAATTATTCGCCTTCGCGTACTGATTGACCGAACGGGTCAGCGCGGTCCGAAAGCCGGAAAGATGCGTGCCGCCGTCCGGGTTGGGGATGCCGTTGGTATAGCAGAGAATCTGGTCGGCGTATCCCTCGGTATATTGCAGGACGCAATCGAGCAAAACATCATCCTTTTCCCGAGCGATCACGATCGGTTTCGGATGCAGCAGCTCCATGCTACCCGTGATCTGCTGGAGAAACTCTTCGATGCCCTGCCGGTAGAAGAAGCGCTGTACCTTGGGCTTGTCGGCTTCCAGAACCCGCTCGTCGGAAAGAACGATCTCTAACCCTGGATTTAGGAAAGCGAGCTCGCGAAGCCGCGGAGCGAGGATGTCGGTTTTAAACTCTTGGGAGGTGGTGAAGATCTCCGGGTCGGGCTTGAAAGTAATAAAGGTGCCGGTTGTTCGGCTTTTCCCTATGACCTCCAAAGGTTTAACAGTTTTCCCTCGGCGGAACTCCATATGATAGACGTTTCCGTCGCGGGAGACCTCCACCTCGAACCATTCCGATAACGCGTTGACACACTTGGCTCCGACGCCATGGAGCCCGCCCGAATACTTGTAGACCCCTTGACCGAACTTGCCTCCCGCATGAAGGTTGGTAAGAACGAGCTCTACTGCGGGAATTTTGAACTTGGGATGTGGCTCGACCGGGATGCCTCGTCCGTTGTCGCGAACGGAAAGCGATCCGTCTACATGGATCGTTACCTCGATCCGGGTGCAAAAACCAGCAAGATGCTCGTCAATCGAGTTATCCAAAACCTCGAACACGCAGTGGTGGAGCCCACGTTCATCGGTGTGCCCGATGTACATGCCTGGACGCTTGCGTACCGCCTCCAGGCCCTCCAATTTTTCGATCTTCGAAGCATCATACGGAACCGAATTCGCCGGCAATCGGCGGGGTAGCCCTTCAACAGACATCGTATCAACTTATTCACAAGCATAGTACGGCAGGCGTTCCCCGAAGACAAGCCGAACGCACCGCCTCAACAGCTGGAGCGGCTTCCGAGGAAGGCTATTCCCTGTCCGGCGCGGAAGATTGCGCTCTCCTTTCCATTCAGGTAGCCTCGGTTTCGGAATGACGGCCTCTGCTCGGGAACATGTCGTCCTCGTGGTAGAAGACGAGCCCGATGTCTTGGAGCTCATTTGTCTGAATCTCGCGGCTGCGGGATTTCGCGCCGTCCGAGCCTTGAACGGCACCGACGGTCTGGAAAAAGCGATGAGCGACCTCCCGGACCTCGTCGTTCTTGACCTCATGCTTCCGGAACTGGATGGTCTTGAGGTCTGCAAGACCTTGCGTCGAAATCCGACAACGGCGGATCTGCCCATCCTGATCCTCACTGCGAAAGCGGAACCGGCCGACCGGGTACAAGGTCTCGAGCTGGGCGCCGACGACTATTTGACGAAACCCTTCAGCCCGCGCGAGCTGGTCCTCCGGACCCGTTCGCTTTTGCGCCGCCGCGTGGAGCGCACCGCCTCGGTCGAGCCGATCCGCCACGAGAACCTCGTTGTCCATCCCAGGAGGCATGAAGCCTTCGTCCGGAATCGTCGAGTCGATCTGACTGCGACGGAGTTCCGTTTGCTCAACATGCTTCTCCGAGGACGCGGACGCGTCCATCGTCGCGAGGAGCTCCTGCGGGAAGTCTGGGGGTATGAAAAGGCAATGGACACACGAACGGTGGACACGCACGTCCGCCGATTGCGAGAAAAGCTGGGAAGGGCTGCCCGCTACATCGAAACGGTTCGTGGCATCGGATACCGCTTCCGCCCAACCAGGGCAGAACCGAGGCATCCCGCTTGGGGGAGCCCGCCTCGGGCCGAACCCGACGAATGACACTCTCGCACGCGCTGATCTTCCTCCTCGGGCTGGCTCTGGCAGCAGCTCTCCTGCAACTGTTTGCTTGGGCTCGTTCGGCCGCGAAGTTGGAGCGCATCGCCGAAGAGATCGTTCATGGCCGCCGGCCCCGCTCCTTCGTGATCTTCGGCCCGCGCAGCTTGTTCCGCGTAGCGAGCCGATTGGAAACGATCCTCACAGCCGGAGAAAAACTCTCGGAGCAAGTCGAGCAGCAGGGAAAGAACTTTCATGGAGTCCTCCGCAACATGATGGAAGGGGTAGCGATCATCGATCGCGACCATCGTGTCGAACTCGCCAACGAAGCGCTGGTGAGACAATTCGGGCTGGGCTCGGAACCGTCGGGGCGCACCGTCCTGGAGAGCCTCCGTATCGCCGAGATCGACCGCTTGATCAGCGAGGCATTCGCGCGCCAGGAGGCCCGTTCGGGAGAGATCTCCCTTCGTGGCTTCCCGAACTCTCATGCGGATCTCTTCCTGATCGTCAATGCCGTACCCATGCAGAGCAAACCGGGCGTAGCGGACCAAGTTCTGCTCGTCCTTCATGATATCACCGAACACAAGCGGAACGAGGAACGGCAGAAGGAGTTTCTTGCCAACGTCTCTCACGAACTTCGCACCCCCTTGTCGATCTTTCGCGGCTACGTCGAAACCCTTTTGAACGGTTCGTCGGCGCTAGCCCCGGAAGAGGTACAGCGGGTCTTAAAGATCCTCCGGCGCCATTCGCTGCGCTTGAGCAAGCTCGTCAACGACCTGCTTACCCTTTCCGCGCTGGAACCGGATCGCATGAGCTTGGAGCGTTCCCCTGTCTCTCTGCCCCACTTCCTGCGCAGAATCGAGTCCGATCTCCGTCAACCGCTCCAGGAAAAGCGGATCGGCATCGAGATCGATCTTCCACAGAACCTGCCCAAAATCGATGCGGATCCCTTTCGACTCGAGCAGGTATTTTACAATCTCGTGGAAAACGCGATTCAATATTCTGAACCCGGCTCACCCATCCGGATCCGAGCGCGCCCGGAAGGAAACCTCGTTTCGATCCAGGTGATCGATCAGGGAGTGGGGATCTCCCCACGGGATCTGCCTCACGTCTTCGAGCGCTTTTATCGAGTCGACAAGACGCGGAGCCGAGAGGCCGGAGGTACCGGGCTCGGCCTTTCCATCGTGCAACGGATCGTCGATCTCCATCATGGGCGCGTGCAGATTGCAAGCGAGCCCGGCAAAGGAACGACGGTGACTGTGCTCCTCCCCGCTTGGTCAGCCACGCTTCCGGCAGGTGCCTCCGCGGGCCAGCGCACCGAACGGATCGCGGAGGGCGAAAGTCGGGCGATCGCCCCGGAGAGCCGTCCGACCCATCGGCCTCTCTCCCGCGCGTCGTGAGGGGATGGTCCAGCCCCATGAGCCGCTATTTCTCACGAGCGTGAGGGTCGGCGCGGAAAAAGCGTCGGGAGGTCTCTTGCGAAGGTTTTCTCCCGCGAAGCGGTTTTTGCGACGAAGGATCGAGCAAGATTTCTCTTCGGTTTGGCTTAACGCGTACTCGACGGACGGCAAAAAGCCGCTTCTGGAGCAAAGTTCCGCCCAAGGAGTCGGCTTTGCCGAAGGAGCGGAGTAACGGATGGGAGAAACGCTTAGCAGTGTAGCGCGCGGAAGGCATGGAGGAAAAGTCTCTTCCATGGATAGGCGCTGTCCATCGAGAGGAAGACGTAGCAGACGCCGAAGCGGGCCATGAGGATCCAGGCGCCGATCTTGAGCGATCCTAAAGATCCACTGCGCCAACATTGCCCGAAGCGAATGCGAGATCCGTCCCGAATGCCGGCGATCCCGAAAACACGCCTCCAATCGTCTTCACAAAGCGATCCTCCGATCCGCTTCCCCCAACGGAAGCACTGCGCTCTCGCTCGAGATCCGACCCGCAGGAAATCCCGCTTCCACGCGCTGCGACAAGTGGGCCCAGAATGGAAAAGTCTCTCGCTTATCCTCTGTCATCGATAAGCCGCTTCCTTTCTTGCTTGGAGTTCCGTCCCGTGAAGACCGTCGTGCTCGCGATACCCGATCCTCATGTGGAAAGATGGCTGCTGCTGGATAGCGCGGCTTTTCGGACGGTTTTCGGAAAAAGGCTGCCAGCCGCCTGACCGGAAGTGTCGGCGGGACCCCTACAAGGAAACCCTGATCCAAGCGATCCGGGATAACGACGTTGAACCGCCTCTCGGCGGCATCGAATATGCAAAGGACATTGTGAAGGCGATCTGCCTGGAGCGAGCGGTAAGAGCCGATCGTTCGCTCAAGCAGTTTCTCGACGATCTGCGGAGGGCTCTTCGGTGAAAGACCTCTCCCAGCCGAGATGTTCGGTTAGTGCGTCGCGGGTCGAAGGGAGAAGCTCCCGATCACTCCACCGTGACGCTCTTGGCGAGGTTTCGGGGCTTGTCGACATCCCGGCCGAGGCCGACCGCCGTGTAATACGCCAAAAGCTGGAGAGGGAGGACTGTGAGGATAGGGGCGAGGAGCTCCGAGCATTGCGGCACGAAGAAGACGTCGTCCGCCAGCTCCCCGATCCGGTCGTCCCCCTCGCTGGCGATGGCGATCACGGGTCCGCGGCGGGCCTTGACCTCCGCGATGTTGCTCAGATTCTTGTCGTAAACGCCGTCTTGCGGACATAGGAAGACGCTCGGCATCCGCTCATCGATCAGGGCGATCACCCCATGCTTGAGTTCGGCCGCCGGATGGCCCTCGGCCCGGATGTAGGTAATCTCTTTCATTTTGAGCGCCCCTTCGAGAGCGATGCCATACTGAAACTGTCGGCCCAAGAAGAGCATCCCGTCGGCATGGGCATATTTCTCGGCGATCGCGCGAACCTCCTCATGACGTGCAAGGACGCTTGCTACCTGCTCCGGAAGCTTTTCGATCGCCTCGAGCAACTTCTTCCCCTGGCGGGCGGAAAGATAGCGCAAACGGCCGAGGAGAACGGCCAGCAACAAAAAAACCAGCACTTGGGAGGTGAAGGACTTGGTTGCCGCCACTCCGATCTCCGGCCCTGCGTGCATATAGACTCCCCCTTCCGTCTCCCGAGCGATCGTGCTCCCCACCTGGTTGCAGATACCCAAGACGCGCATCCCCTTGCGCTTCGACTCCCGGACGGCCGCCAAGGTGTCGGCGGTTTCTCCGGATTGGCTGACCGCGAAGACAACGGTCTCTCCGTCGAGCGGTGCGTTTCGATACCGAAACTCGCTGGCGTAATCGACCTCTACGGGAAGATGGGCTAGGGATTCGATGAGGTATTCCCCTACGATTCCCGCGTGGCGGGCCGTGCCGCATCCGACGATCACGATTCGCTGGATTCGCAAGAGCTGCTGCGGATTCATGTTGAGTCCGCCCAACTTGGCGGTCGCCTCTTCCAGGTCCAGACGCCCTCGCATGGCGTTCCGAATCGCCTCGGGCTGGTCGAAGATCTCCTTGAGCATATAGTGGGGATAGCCGGAGAGATCCGTTTCCACTTCGGACTTTTCCACTTCGCTGATCTCGAAGCCCGCCCTAGGTCGCGTAAGCGAGGAGATGTCGAATCCGTTCGGGCGAATCGCCACGATGTCTCCGTCGCTCAAGTAAACGACCCGCTGGGCTTGGCCGGAGACCGCGGTGACGTCGCTGCTCAGGAAAAACTCGCTGTCGCCGATGCCCAGGATGAGAGGGCTTCCCCGCCTCGCCCCAACCAGCAGGTTCGGCGAATCCGCATGAATTACGGCCAGCCCGTAGGTGCCGATCACCTCCGTCAAAGCCGTCCGGACCGCCTTTTCGAGTCGGTGAGGATCGTCGGGAGACAAGCGGTCGTAAGCCTCGCCGATGAGGTGGGCGAGAACTTCGGTATCGGTCTCCGATTCGAAGCGATGGCCAGAATCGGATAGCCTTTGTTTCAAAAGCTGGTAATTTTCGATCACTCCGTTATGCACGATGGCGAGCCGATGCGACTGATCGAGATGCGGATGGGCATTGGCGTCGCTGGGAATCCCATGCGTGGCCCAGCGAGTGTGGCTTACGCCGAGCTTCCCCGGAAGGCTCTGCTTCTGAAGCGCGAGCTCGAGCTCGGAAATCCTGCCCTTGCGCTTGACGACCCCCAGATGTCCATCTTCGAGGATGGCGATCCCGCTCGAATCGTATCCCCGATATTCGAGCCGGCGGAGACCATTGAGCAAAAGCGGCTGCGCTTCCTTTTGTCCGAGATAACCGACGATTCCACACATATTGGTCTTCCTCATTATTCCTGGTAACGAACCCCCGTCAATTCCCATGACTCGAAGGTACGGCGCTAACTTCTCCCCTCTCGACGTGATCACTGTGATTCTGGGCGGAGGCGCAGGCACTCGCCTCTTCCCCCTGACCAAAGAGAGGGCCAAGCCGGCGGTGCCCCTCGCCGGCAAGTATCGGCTCGTCGACATCCCCATCAGCCTGGCCATTCATTCGGATCTCAAGAGGATCTTCATTCTGACCCAGTTCCAAAGCTCCTCCCTGCATCGGCACATCCAACAGAGCTACCGCTTTGACGATTACTCCCAGGGCTTCGTGGAACTTTTGGCTGCGCAGCAGACCATGAAGGGCGCGTACTGGTACCAAGGCACCGCCGACGCCGTGCGACAGAACCTGAGCCACTTCACGAGCCACCCACATGAACTCGTCTTGATCCTCGCGGGGGATCAGCTCTACCGGATGGATTTCCGTGCGTTGATCGAGCAGCATGTCGCGACCTGTGCAGACCTGACAGTGGCCGTAACCCCGGTCATGCAAAGTCGCGTCAGCGGCTTCGGCATCGTCCGAGTGACCGAGGAGCGCCGGATCGCTTCCTTTGTCGAGAAACCGAAAGAGCCCTCGCTTCTTACCAAACTCGCAATCGGCGATCCTTTCGTTTCCCTCCTCCATCTCCCCGCCGAAGAGCCGCAATACTGGGCCTCTACCGGGATTTATCTCTTCAATCGAAAGGTCTTGGCCAACGCGTTGATGGGCGGTGAGCCGGATTTCGGAAAAGACGTGATCCCGCGCCTGATCTCCAGTCACCGAGTCTTCGCCTATATCCATTCGGGATATTGGGAAGACATTGGAACCATTCGGGCTTTTTACGAAGCAAACCTCGATCTGTGCGAGCCGCAACCCAAGTTCGATTTTTACGACAGTCGCTCTCCGATCTACACTCGGGCGCGCTACCTACCGAGCACGAAGATTTCGCGAGCGGACATCTCCGGCTCGCTTATTGCCGAAGGAAGCGTCATCGCCGATGCGAAAATCGAGCATTCGCTCATCGGCATCCGGAGCATCGTGCTGCCCGGCGCTACGATCAAAGACACGCTGCTTCTCGGAAACGACTACTATGAAACCGACTCGCAGGCCCTCGGGGCGGAGGGGCGCGGGATGCCCAGAATCGGCATCGGACGGAACAGCTTCCTGGAAGGAACGATCGTCGATAAGAACACCCGAGTGGGCGACAATGTGCGGGTCTCCCCGAAAGGGAAGCCCGCAAACATGGACGGAGATTGCTTCTTTATTCGAGACAGCCTGGTAATCATTCCTCGTGGGGGGATCGTGCCGCATGGGACGGTGATTTGACGACCGGCACCGCCCCAGTGCGACACGCGGTTCGGTGATCGACCTTCTCTTTCTTCCGGAAAGTGCAAAGTTTTGCTTTGCCTGAGGCATTTTTCTCGAAAAATGGTGTGCATGGTTTCATCTGCGCCAAGCCGTCGCAGAGAGGCGATTCGTTGTCGCTGCGCGGGTACGTGCTATCCGGCCGACGGAGAGCAATGTCTTTTCTACTTCCGGTCGTTCTTTTCCCAGGCGGGCGCGGCCCCTTTGCCGCCTCCCTCTCTCCAAAGGCGCACCGACCTCTGTGGAATACTCTCCCCCCATATCGATTTCCGCGTGAGCCCGGGGGCCTATACCCATGCTTTCGCACCGCTGGCGAACGCTTCGGAAGCGGACCTATACCTCATCTTGGGTGTTGGACACCGCTCCCGACTCGAATGGAGTGTCGACGGCCGGGACATTCGCACCCCCCTCGGTCGCGCGTTCGCCGATGCCGAGTCGTTCGAGTGGCTGCGCAAGCGGCTCCCATTCCCCTGTCAAGATCCGGCTGCCCATGAGGGAGAACATTCGATCGAGTTTCCCATCGTGCTTCTGCAAGCCCTTCGGGTCTTTCGGGGTTGCGATCGGCCGGTCCGCTTTCTTCCTCTCCTTTGCGGAGGCCTTTCCGATTGGGTCGAGCAGGGGAAAGCGCCCGCTCGGGGCTCGCAGTTCGATCGACTCGCGACATCCCTGCTTTCCCTGCGGCAAGCTTATGGGGACCGCATGCAGCTGATCGTCAGCATCGATGGCTGCCACATAGGGCCGCGTTTCGGACATCCCTTTGCGGTCACACCCTCTCTGCTGGAAGAGACCCGACTTTGGGAGGAGGAGTTGTGGCGGAGCGTGGAAGCGGGAGACATATCCGCGTTCTTTGCGCATCTTGGACGGGAACGCAATTTCCGCTTTTTCGATGGAGTCGGTGCGCTCGCCCTCTTGCTTCGAATCGCTGAGCCGGGAACCCGTCTGGAGCGGACCCACTATGAACAGTGGTTCGAGGAGGTGGATCGGTCGGTGGTCACTTTTACGAGCGGCTTGTTGCGGCAGACGGCAATGGTCCCGTTTGAGGGAGGAGGAACGTGAGCAACGTGCGCGTCCGATTCGCTCCCTCCCCGACCGGCTACCTCCATGTCGGTGGAGCCCGTACCGCCCTCTTCAATTGGCTCTATGCCCGCCACACCGGAGGAACGTTCCTTCTCCGCATCGAGGATACCGATGCCGTCAGGAATACTCCCGAAGCTGTCCGGGTCATCTTCGACGGCCTCCAATGGCTTGGGCTCGACTGGGACGAGGGTCCTCTGCCCGGCGGGGGGGCACGAGGCGACCGAGGACCCTACTTTCAAAGCGAGCGGCGAGCGATTTATGATCGCGCGCTCCGTTTTCTTCTTGATCACGATCAAGCGTACGAAAGCGACGGGGCAATTCGCTTCCGCATGCCGCGAAAGAAGATCATCGTCGACGATTTGATCTGCGGCGAAGTCTGCTTCGATTGCACCTTAGAACAAGATTTCGTGATTCAACGAAAGGATGGCTCTCCTGTCTTTCATCTTGTAAACGTCGTCGACGATCTGGAAATGAAGATCAGCCATGTGATCCGCGGCGAGGATCATCTTTCGAATACCCCGAAGCATTTGGCGATTGCCGCTGCCTTGGGGGCGGATGCGCCGCGATACGCTCATATTCCGCTCATCTTGAACCGATCCGGATCGAAGATGAGCAAGCGTGACATCGGCGCCTCCCTCTCCGAATACCAAGACGGAGGCTATCTGCCGCAGGCGGTTCGCAACTATCTCTGCCTGTTGGGATGGTCGCTGCGGGAGAACCGGGAAATCTTTTCGATCGAGGAGGCCACGGCGAGATTCGAGCTCGATCAAATCCACCGGAGCAACGCCCGCTTCGATGCCGACAAGCTTCTCTGGATGAATGGCGCCTACCTGCGCAGCCTCGACGTAGACGAGATCCTCCCCCACGCGCAAAGATGGCTCGAATCCGCCGGTTTTCCCGTCGAAAAGTGGGAGAGCGCCTATATCAAGGAAGTTGTTCTTTTGATCAAAGAGAAGGTGAAGACCGGGAAAGAACTCGCTGAATGGGCTCAGCCGTTTTTCCGGGAGGAGATCTCTTTCCAACCCGATGCGGTAAAGCGCTTTTTGACCGCCGCCGGCATTCAGGCGCTACGAGAGCTCCTCGCCGATCTCTCCGAAGCATCTGATTTTACGGCTGCCGCGCTGGAAGAGCGCTTTCAGAAGCTGGCTCGGACCCACGGCACATCCGTGCGGACCTATGTCCATCCGGCCCGCGTCGCCACCACGGGACGCGAAGTAGGGCCGAGCCTCTATGGCACTTTGACGATCCTCGGGAAAGATCGCGTACTCCGCCGAATTCGCCGGGCGATCGAGAGCTTTGCCTCATGACATGGGCCACGCGAGTCACCATCCTTCGGCTGCTTTGCGCTCCGGCCATGGCTGCAGTCCTCTGGCAGTACGGAAAGAGCCAAACAGCCGGAGCCGAGGACGACCGCTACCGCATCGCGGGATTCTCCCTCTTTATCGCCGCCGCTCTTAGCGACGCTCTAGACGGCTTCATCGCCAGACGTTGGCGGCAGCAGAGCGCTTTGGGAAAGGTCCTCGACCCGGTAGCCGACAAGATGGTCTTGCTTGTCTCCCTTCTTTGCTTGACCACCATTCCTTCTCCTCAGTCGGCACCTCTCCCGGTCTGGTTCCTGGTCCTGGTCCTTAGCCGAGACAGCTTTCTGGTCGGGGGGATCGCGATCCTTCGCTTGCTCAAAAGAGAGGTGCCCATCCATCCCCATTGGACCGGGAAAGCAGCCACTTTCTTTTCTTTCCTCACCGTAGCCGCAGCTCTGCTGAAACTCCCATGGGCGATCGCCATCTGTTGGATCTCGGCCGGTTTCATTCTGGCATCCGCTTGCTTTTATTGTTCGACCGGTTGGCGCATCCTATTTCCAAGCGTTTCCTGCCCGCCGCTTCCCTCCTCGCGAAGCGGCCGGACCAGCCTCCTCTAACCGGCGAGGCGCACGACATCGGGCGGAAATCCGGAGAGGTTTATGCGAACTTTCGTGATCGTGGGACGTCCCAACGTCGGAAAGTCGACTCTCTTCAACCGACTCTGCGGGAAGGAGATCGCGCTCGCCCATCCCGAACCGGGGATGACGCGGGACCCCTTGTGCGCCCGAGTGCGATTCGACGGAAAGCCGGCCGTGCTCATCGACACGGGGGGATTCGTCTTCTCGCGGGAAGCAAAGGAGCGAGCCGTTGCCGATCTCACCCTAGCGAGCCTTCGCAAAGCTACCGATCTCCTTTTTGTTCTCGATGGGCGGTCCGGCATTACTCCGCTCGATCGGGAAATTGCCGCTCTTCTGCGCAAGTTGGGCAAAAAGGTATGGGTGATCGCCAATAAAATCGATGAGGAGAAGCTCTTCCCGCTTGCAGAAGAGAGTTTCGAGCTCGGATTCGGCGAGCCGATCGCCATATCGGCCGCCCACAACCGCGGCATTCGCCAGTTGCGAGAGAGGTTGACCAGAGGCGATTCTCTTTCCGCTCCTCCGGTTCCTGCGGAGGAGCCGGCGCGACGAATCGCCATTCTGGGACGGCCCAACGTGGGCAAGTCGACCCTCGTCAACGCTCTGGTCGGCGAATCGAGGCTGCTCGTAGCTCCCGAGCCGGGAACCACTCATGACGCTGTCGACATCGAGCTCGTATGGCGCAAGAAACGGTTGTTCCTCATCGACACAGCGGGGTTGGCACCGCGCCGCAAGCAGAGCAAGGGAATAGAGTCGAAGATCGCCGGACGATCGCTCCATGCGTTGGCCCGGGCACATGTGGCGGTTCTCGTCCTGGACGGTTATGCGGGAATCACCCGGCAAGACAAAAAGATCGCCGGATGGATCCAGCGGATCGGCCGCCCCTGCGTGATCGCTCTCAACAAGTGGGACCTCCTCTCGCGACCGGCTGGAGGGAAAGAAGCGCAAGCTCGTGCAACCGAAGCGGTCAAGAACGAGTTGCCCTTCCTCTCATTCGCTCCCGTCGTGCCGCTGAGCGCCAAAGACGGTGCCAATCTCGATCGCTTGCTCGAAACAAGCCTCCGCGTCGATTCGGAAGCGGGTCAGGCGATCTCGACCGGCGCTCTCAACCGCTTTTTCCAGAAGGTCCAGCGCCGTCTTCCTCCTCCGGCGTCAAGCGGAAAGCGCCTGAAAATCTATTATGCCGTAGACCAAGCGCCGCGAAATGCCCCAGCCGGCTCCGCTCTTCGTCTGCATCTCTTCGTGAACGATCCACGGCTCCTGATGCCCTCCTACGAACGCTTCCTGGAAGCCCAACTCCGCAATGAGTTCCCCCTTCTTGGACGTCCTATTCACTGGAGTTGGAGAAAAGCCGAAGGGAGGCCCGTCAACGGGAAACATTCCCCTGCAAGCCAAAGAAGGAAAAGATCCTCGCCCTAATCAAGAAAAGAGCTGCCAGAAAGATCGCAAGCGTCCCAAGGAGTCCGACCACCACCACCAAGGGTAACGGCGCCATACCAACACCGGCAACCGCCAGAAAGGATACGAGCAAGACGGCTCCAGCGGAGCAGAACAAGAGCCAGAATCCGGGGAGCGGGCCCGGCATCCCGCTTCGTTCTCGGACGACGTAGACCATCCCCTGACCGGAAAAAGCGAGCCAGGCAAAGACAAGGGTCTGCAGCTGGTTGGCGTCGAACTTGAGCCAATGGATGCCCACCCAGAAAACCGCGAATGAGAGCCCCAGGAGGCAGAGCGCAAAACTCCCCGCCGCAAACACCACCGAGCGGATCGGCCAACGGCGGCAGCGGGCCGGAATTCGCACGCGATCGGAAGCGAGAGACATGGTGATAAAATCGTTCGACAGGAGCAGAAGAACCCCGAGAAACGGGGTGAGAACGAAAATCCCGGTGGAGAACAGGCCCGCGGTTAGAAAGACTGCGATTTCCACCGTCTTGATGATTTTATTCAAAATGTAGGTCAACATTCGCTCGTAGATTTCCCGGCTCGTTTCCACCGCAGCCACGATATCCATGAGACCCGGGTTGGTAAGGGCGATGCTCGCCGCCTCCCGTGCGACATCGCAGGCGGTGTTGACGGCGATCCCCACTTCGGCTTGCCGAAGCGCCGGAGCATCGTTTACCCCATCGCCGGTCATCCCGACTACATGACCCGCCCTCTGCAACCGATCGACGATTCGAAATTTGTCTTCCGGGAAAACTCCCGCGAAAATATCGCAGAGCTCTATCGAATCGCGACTTTCCACCTCCGAAGGATCGGGGCTGCGACACACCCGAGACCCGATACCCACCTCTCGAGCCACCGCTCGGGCCGCAGCCACCGTATCCCCGGTTACGAGAATGACGCGAATCCCCAACTCGTGTAGTCGAGCGACCAGGCTGCGGGAATCTCGCCGCACGGGATCGGAAAAGCCGAGGAATCCGACGAAGCGCAACTGCTCGGGCGTGCCCGCGGCCACGGCAAGGATTCGCAAACCCTGAGACGAAAATCTCTCCAGCATTTCGTCAGCCTCGGGTGAAAGTCCCCCTACCGCCCTCTCGATCGCGTCGGGGGCGCCTTTGATGACGCGAAAGCGGCTTCCATTCCTCTGGTAAACGGCACTGGAAGACTTCGTCGATGGATCGAACGGCGTGAAGGAGACCCTGTCCCCCTCGAAGGAACCAAGCTTCGCCGTTTTTGCTGCGGTAAAAATGGCGCGCTCGAGTGGATCCTCGCTTGCTTCCAGCGAAGCCATCGCTCCCCAAAGGAGAAGTTCTTCTCTGGTGGCAGGAGGAAGAGACCATATTTCTCGCAATGCGGCTTCGTTCGTCGTGACGGTCCCCGTCTTATCTGCGGCCAAAATATCCATTGTTGCCGCGTTCTCGACGGCGGCCAGCCGACGGACGAGCACCCCCTTCCGCGCAAGCTCCTGCGCCCCTAGGGCACCCGTTATTGCAAAAGTTGCGGGTAAGGCGGCGGGAACGGAAGTGATCAAAAGCACCAGCGCATAAGGCAGCACTTCGGAAAGCGGCAAACGATGGGAGAGTCCGTAACCAAAGACGAAAACGACCAGGACGGCGTCGATCCCGATCAGCCAACGCACAATCCGAAAAATCGTCTCTTCGACTTGGCTTGGCGCCTTTGCCGACGACACCAAGCCGGCGATCCGCCCGAACGTGGTCCTCGGTCCGGTAGCAAAAACCTCTCCGGTTGCTTCCCCCTTGCGGACCACGGTCCCGCCGTAGACGACCGCCCCCGCTCCTTTCTCTTTCGCGAAAGGTTCTCCGGTAAGGGAAGACTCGTCGATTCCCACAACGCCCGACTCTAGTCGCGCATCGGCCGGAACGATGTCCCCAACCCGCAAATGAATCCGATCCCCCCGAACGATCTCGGGAACAGGAACACGCTGCCACGCCTGGTCGCGAAAGACTCGAGCCATCCCGACCCATTTTCGGCGAAGAAGCCGCAACGCCCGTTCCGCGCGATTTTCCTGGAAGAACGACAAGAGGGCCGTCAAAATCAATAGGATTCCGATGCCGATCGCATCTCCGATTCGCCGTAGGAGCACTTCCATGACGATCGCGGCCTCCAACATCCATGGGACGGGAGCCCAAAACTTACTCAAGAAGACGAGGAGAGGGGCTCTGGAGCGTTCCGGGATTGTGTTCGGCCCTTCCACGGCGAGCCGCTTGGCCGCTTCTTGGTTCGACAACCCGCCGGACAGCTCTCCGCCCTCAAGCTTCTGAGAAAGTTCTTCTTTCATTGCGAGGCTCTTGCAAAATGGCTCGCCATCGCCGGGTCGTTCGTTGACCCAAGACTTGGCTGGAAAAGAGTATCCGTTCGCTCAAACTCCATGCTAGATTTTCTCCACTTCCGCCGGCTGAACGCTCTACGTAGATCGGGCTTCCATGACCGCAACCGGTTCCATTGAGCTCTCTCGGATCCGAGAGACCCTGCTTTTAATGGCCAGCTTGGCCGCCCGCCACCTACGCTTGGCCCTGCAAGCCCTCATCGAGCGAAACGATTCGCTCGCGGAATCTGTCGAGAGGCAGGATTCCGAAATCGATTCCCTGGAAGTCAAGGTCGATGATCTGGTCATCACCTTCATTGCAACGCACAGCCCGGTTGCCATCGATTGTCGGTTCGTTCTCGTCGCTTCCAAGATTTCCAGCGACCTCGAACGAATCGGAGATCAGGCGGTCACGATCGCTCGGCTGGCCCGTCGCCTGAACGCTGCGCCTCCTCTCAAGCTCCTTTTTGACATCCCTCGAATGGCGATGGTTGCGGAAGAGATGTATCGCGATGCCATCGACTGCTTTATCGAGGCCAAGGCGAAAGAAGCCATCGGGATCGTCAGGAGAGACAAGGAGGTCGACGCCCTCAACAAAAAGCTCTCCGAGGAGCTTCTCGAGGCGATGCGGGGACAGCCGGGGTCGATCCCTCAGGCGACGAGCCTTCTCTTGATCAGCCGTGCGATCGAGCGAATCGCCGACCACGCGAAAAATATCGCCGAAGAAGTCTACTATCTCTACAGAGCGCGTGACATACGCCACCGAGGCCATGCGGACGCGAGCCGGCCGCTTCCGGAAACTCCGAAAGAAACGCATTAGCGCATGCTCGACAGCCCAGCGCGCTCGTCCTCGAACTGCGGTCGATTCCGTCTAGGGTGCGCCCGAGGCTCCCGGTGCAAAAAAGGGGCTACACTGTTTCCAAAGCCAGTAGAGGACAGCCCCAAGGAGCAGGAGGAGCAGGAAGAATCGCTTCCGATCCTGCCTTCGCTGTGCGCTATGCTGCCAGCACGGAGAGCGTTTTCCTTCCTCCGCGAGCCGTGCTTCCGCCGTGTCCGCTCCCTCGGATAAGAAATGTCGGGCCGCACGATCGCGCCTCGGTCTTCGCGAGTCGGCCTCTTCCCCTTTCCGATCGAGCGACATGGATCTACTTTTTGAGGAACCAGAAGAGGGCGACCCCCAAAAGAGAGAGGATCAGAGGAAGGGAATAGGCAAAACCGCTCGCCACTTTGCGCCAAAAACCGAATCCCTCGTCCAGATCCTCGGGGACTCCTTCCGCCGCCCGACCCTGGGCCCCCTCTTGCTCGGGAGAGCTCAAGCGCAATCGATCAATCCTCCCTTGGGCCTGTCGGAGAGCGGCGCGGGACTGATCAACCAAGGCTAAAGCCTTCGCCAGCTCATCGGCAAGGTTCGCCGGCTCCCAGGCCGAGGGCTCCAGGGCCTCCAGCGAGGCGAGCTGGCCGGCAAGGGTCTTCCGGACAGAGCGGATGTCCTCAAGCTCTCTCTGGCCGTCCTCTTCCTGGCGCTCCAAAAGCGCAATGCTTCGCGTCAACTCCTCGGTCACTTCCCGATGGCCGACCTCGAAATCCCGCTGTTTCTTCCGCAGCTCCTCGAGCTGCCGCTTCTGGCGCTCGATCTCTTCGCGCCTCCGCTCCAGATCGAGCAAGACCTCCTGGGCTTGCTGAACCTTGATATTGAGATCATCTACAGAGAAACGCGCGGCGAATTCCCCCTCGCCCGGCGAAGGCACCGGCTCCCCAGCTTTCCTACTCATAGGCTGACGCTCCGCTTCATCCTAGCGCCTCGTGTCCGGTACGCAAGACTTCCCGTGACAAAGACTTCCCATGAGAATCCGCTGGAGGGAAAGCCGGAGAGGGAAGAGATCTTGACAACGGGGCCGGAGGCCGCCTTGATTCGTGCTTCGGGTGCAAGCTCTCTCCTCTTCCCTTCTCCGAACCACCCCTCTTGCCGACCGCCATCGCAAATGGGGAGCGCGAATGGGAGATTTCGCAGGCTGGTATCTTCCGATCGTCTACACTTCGGTGGCAGAAGAAGTCTTGGCCGTCCGCAGGGCAGCCGGACTCTTCGATATCTGCCATATGGGCGAGCTGCTTCTTTCGGGACCAGATGCGGAGGAGTGGCTCGACCGGCTCCTGCCGAGCAGGATGGCCTCTCTTTCCCCGGGCCGAGGCCGCTACTCGATGCTGCTGCAGGACGACGGAGGCATTATCGACGACCTTTTCGTCTATCGGATCGACGCCTCAAGATTCTTCCTGGTCGTCAATGCGGCAACGACGGAGACCGATTTCCGCTGGTTTTCCGAAAGACTCTCCCATGCCGGGACGACCGTCGCGAACGAAAGCGAGCGGTGGGGAGGGCTGGCGCTTCAGGGACCGGAAGCTTGGAGGATCCTCCGCCGAGTCATTCCCGATCTGCCCGCAACCATAGAGCGTCGCGCCTTTCTTTCCGGCCTCTGGAACGGGGTCGACTTGTGGATAGCGCGCACCGGCTACACGGGAGAAGACGGAGCGGAGCTTTTTTTCCCCCTCTCCCTCGGCCCCGGTCTCTGGGATGCACTTTTGGAAGAGGGAGCATCGTCGGGCATCCGCCCCTGCGGCTTGGCTGCGCGGGATATTCTCCGATTGGAAGCCTGCTTGCCTCTCAATGGCCATGAGCTTCGTGCGGAGATAACTCCGCTGGAAGCTCGCTTGGCATGGGTCGTCGATTGGGAGAAGCCGGACTCCTTCCCCGGGAGAAAGGCTCTTGAGGAAAGGAAGCGCCGAGGGACGGAGATCTCTTTGGTAGCGTTCGAGGTCGACGGCCCCGCTCCTCCCCCCAGGACCGGTTACGATCTCCTCGCGGAAAGAACTGTCGTGGGGCAGGTGACGAGCGGGGGCTTTTCTCCGACCCTGGGCACCGCCATCGGGATGGGTTATGTACAATCGCCGATGGCCACGGTAGGGAGCCGACTCGCATACGCAGTAAGAGGACATAGTTATCGGGTCACGGTGAAGGCGCCCCCCCTCTATCGAAGAAAAAGCCAATGAACATTCCGACCGATCGTCTCTATACCGAATCGCATGAGTGGTTGCTGCTCGAAGGAGAAATCGGCACTGTCGGCATAACCGACCATGCGCAGCGGGAGCTCTCCGATGTCGTCTTCGTCGAACTGCCCGCGATCGGCACGCATGTGCAGCGAGGAGAAGCCGTGGCCACCGTTGAATCGGTGAAGGCCGCTTCCGATGTTTACTCTCCAGTCAGCGGGGAAGTGCTGGAGGTGAACGAGGCCTTAGCCCGGGAGCCAAGCCTGATCAACACGGACCCTTACGGGAAGGGATGGCTTTTCCGGGTCCATGTCGAGAATCCCGCAGAAGCGCCGCAGCTCAAATCGCCGGAAGCCTACGGCGCGCTTACCGCGGACTCGGCAAAAAGAGCATCGTAAGCGAGAACCCGTTTCTGGAGAGACGGCTTCTCGGACGCATAAAGGTGAGAGATGAACAGTCCAGAGGAAATCTTTTCCTTCCTCAGTCGCCACATTGGGCCGAGTCCCGACGAGCAAAAGGAAATGCTGGAAGCAATCGGCTTTCCCACCCTCGAAGAGTTGATCGACGCGATCGTCCCGCGGACGGTCCGCACTCTCCGATCTCTCGACCTCCCGGCCCCTCTCACCGAATCCGAAGCACTGGCGGCCTTACGGAAGCTTTCCGAAAAGAACCGGATCTTCCGCTCCTACCTTGGAATGGGCTATTCCGCCGCGATCACCCCGGCCGTGATCCGACGCAACATCCTCGAAAACCCCGACTGGTACACGCCCTACACCCCCTATCAGGCTGAGATCAGCCAGGGCCGTCTTGAAGCGTTGTTGACGTTCCAAACCCTGGTCGCCGATCTTGCCGGACTCGATGTAGCGAACGCTTCTCTCCTCGATGCGGACACCGCCGCAGCGGAAGCCATGATTCTCTCCTTGCGGATCCGCACTCCCTCGAATTCCAAGCGCTTTCTGGTCTCTCCTCTCTGCCATCCCCAAACGATTGCCGTGGTCCAGACTCGCGCGGAGCCTCTCGGAATCCAAGTAGACCTTCGTGATCCGATGGACGACGACCTTCCCGTGGAGAACTATTTCGGCGCATTGCTCCCCTATCCCACCACCGACGGCCTCCTGCTGGATTACACCCAAGCGATCGGCTCTCTGCGAAAGTCCGGCGTGACCGTGGTGATGCACGTAGATCCATTGGCCCTCAGTATCTTTCGATCGCCGGGCGAGTTCGGAGCCGACATCGCGATCGGATCGATGCAACGATTCGGCCTTCCTCTCGGCTACGGAGGACCCCATCCCGGCTTTCTGGCTGCCCGGTCGGCCTATCTACGGAAAATGCCGGGGAGAATCGTGGGAATTTCTCGGGACCGGGAAGGAAGAGCGGCGCTTCGGCTGGCTCTGCAGACCCGCGAGCAACACATCCGACGGGAAAAGGCCACAAGCAACATCTGCACCGCGCAAGCGCTGCCCGCCGTCGTCGCCGCTTTTTATGCCATCCATCATGGGCCCTCCGGGCTTCGAGCGATCGCCGAAGGCATTCGGACGCTCACCAACCGTCTTGCGTGGGGGCTCGGCGCGATGGGGATCCCGATTCCGCCCGGACCGCGTTTTGACACAGTGGCGGCCATCCTTCCTCAATCGGAGTCCGATTCCCTCCTTCGCCGGGCCCAAGGGGCCGGGATCAATCTTCGTCGTCTCCCCTCCGGACTGGGGATCTCCCTGGACGAGACCACTCAAGAAAGAGACCTCTTCGACCTTCTCTCTCTCTTTGCCGCAGAGCGAGGGCTGACGCAGCTGCCGCCCCCGCCCGCGGATCAAGAGGTATCGCCGATCCCTCCGAACCTCCGTCGAAATGCTCCGCTTCTCCCCCAACCGATCTTCCGTGAAAATCGAAGCGAGGCACAGCTGGTCCGATACATGCGGCGGCTCGCAGCGCGCGACATCAACCTGACGACCTCCATGATCCCCTTGGGATCGTGCACCATGAAGCTCAACGCCGCAGCCGAAATGCTGCCGATGCTCTGGGATGCATTCTCGCAGATTCACCCATTTTGCCCTCTCGACCAAGCACAAGGATACCAAGGGATGCTCGGCGACCTGGAGCGCTGGCTCAAAGAGATCACGGGGATGGAGGCCGTTTCCTTCCAGCCGGCGGCGGGAAGCCAAGGGGAGCTTGCCGGCCTTTTGGCGATTCGCGCCTATCACTGCGCTCAGGACCAAAGCGACCGGAACATCTGTCTGCTGCCGATCTCCGCGCACGGAACCAACGCGGCCAGCGCGGCCGCCGCCGGCTTTTCCCTAATGCCTTTGCTTTGCGACGGAGAAGGACGGCTCGACCTCGAAGACCTCCGGCGCAAGCTCGCCGAGGCGGGAGCCCGCGTCGCCGCCATCATGGTCACCTATCCTTCGACCTATGGCTTCTTCGAGGACACCCTTCCGGAGGTGATCCGCATGGTTCGGGAAGCGGGGGGCCTTGTCTACCTAGACGGTGCCAATGCCAATGCCTTCCTAGGCCTCTGCAGGCCGGGAGAGCTCGGCGTCGACGTCTGCCATCTGAACCTGCACAAGACCTTTGCGATCCCTCACGGAGGCGGGGGCCCCGGTGCCGGCCCTATTGCTGTCTCGCGCGCCCTCGTTCCCTTTTTACCCTCCCACCCCTTTCTCCCCCTCTCATCGAGTTCCCCACTGGGCCCGGTGAGCGGCTCTCCCTGGGGAAACGCGGGCGTCTATCCAATTACATGGATGTTTTTGGCGATGACCGGTGCCCAAGGGGTGACGCAGTGTGCGAAGGTCGCACTACTCTCGGCCAACTATGTCGCCCGCCGACTTACTCCCTATTTCCGTCTGGTCTTCCATGGACGATCGGGCTTCGTGGCCCATGAATGCATCGTCGATCTTAGACCGTGGAAAGAGTGCGGAATCGAAGTGGACGACGTGGCCAAACGTCTCGCCGACTTCGGCTTCCACGCACCGACGGTCTCCTGGCCGGTCCCTGGGACATTGATGATCGAACCGACGGAATGCGAAACGAAGGAGGAGTTGGACCGTTTCTGCGATGCGATGATTACGATCCATTCCGAGTTGGAGAAGGTGCGGAAAGGAGAACTTCCCTTGGACGACAACCCTCTGCGAAACGCACCCCATACGGCAACGGCTGTTGCGGCGGAATCGTGGCCCCACTCCTATGGACGGGAGACGGCGGCATTTCCGCTTCCTTGGGTAAGAGAAAGAAAGTATTGGCCGCCGGTCGCCCGAGTAGACAACGTTTTCGGCGATCGCTATCCGGTCTGCGCCTGGCCCAAGTCGAGCGAAGCCAATTTAGAGAACGAGTAGAAGGACGGAACGCTCGGCGCGCGGAGTCCTAGGGTCCTTTCGAAAAAGAGTTCTGGTCGACCGGAGCGGCTGGCCGCGGGGAACACCCGTGCGATATGCCGGCTGGGCAAGCCGACCCCGGATGGACCGAGGTCGGTTTCTCTTTCCAAAGACGTGCGGCTTGAGAAAATCCTGAGCAGCTTCTCCGATATGGCAAAGTTCCGGCGTCTCGCATGGCTCTTCCTTCGCGCCGTCGTGTCCATGGGACTTTTGGCTGCGATCGTTTGGCGGGTGCCGTGGAACGCGATCGGCGAAGCCCTCCGGGAAGCAAGCCCCAGCTGGCTTTTTGCGGCAATCCTCTTGGGAGGAGCGCAAGTAACTTTTGCGTCGATGCGTTGGCGGGCCTTGCTCGGAGTGCAGGAGATCGCCCTCACGCTCGCGGAGACGGTGCAACTTACCCTCATCGGCCACTTCTTTAACGCATTCCTCCCGGGATCCACCGGAGGCGATCTGGCACGGATCTACTACGCCGTTCGGGTCGCCCCCAAACAAAAGGCGGCTGCATCTCTCTCGGTCGTTTATGATCGCTTCGTTGGGGTCATCGTCCTGCTCTTCATCGGCTGTAGCCTCTGCCTGCCGCTCTATCCTCTTTTTTCGAAAAGCTCCCTGGTCCTCAAGGTGCTTTTCGCCTTTTTCCTCGTGGCCGGCGGGATTTTGCTCTTCGCCTTGCTGGCATGGCTCCTACCGTGGTTGCTGCGGCGACGGCCGATCTGGCTATTGGAGAGACACGCTCCTTTCCACCGATTGCTCGAAGAACTCTCTCATGCGCTCCGTCGCTTTGCCGCCGACTGGAATGCCACCGCCAGAGCTTCCCTGTTCTCTTTCGGAGCCCACGGCTCGACCTTCGGCTTCGCCTGGTGCGCAGCTTCCGCGCTCCACCTGCCGATTCCCTTCTGGGTTCTGACAGCCATCCTTGCGATAGTGTCCGTCTTGGACGCCATACCGATCAGCATCTCCGGGCTCGGCGTGCGAGAAGGGTTATTGGTTCTCTTTTTCCAACCGCTAGGACTGACCAGTGCGCAGGCGGTGACCTTCTCTCTCTTCTTTTTCGGAACGACCCTTTTTTGGAGCTTTGCCGGCGGAATCGTTTATTGGCAGCACAAGGCAAAGGGTCCGGGGGAGGAGAGCCACGGAAACGGAAGCGTCGGATAACGGGTCGGAGAGCGGAAGAAACCAAAAGGATGCGTATGTGGCAACTCGGGTTGCGTATCGTCGAACGACTGCAGAAAGCGGGTTATATCGCCTACTTCGCCGGGGGCTGCGTACGCGATCGCCTCTTGGGTCACCAATCCCACGACATCGATATCGCGACCACGGCCACCCCGGAGGAGGTACAGCGGCTGTTCCCTCAGGCTACCGGATTGCACGGCAAAGTCTTCGGGGTCGTCAGGGTGCCGTTCGGGGAGTGGTCCTTCGAAGTAGCCACGTTTCGCCGGGATGTCGGTTCCCGGGATGGACGACATCCGGATCACGTGGTCTTTGTGCCCCCGGCCGAGGATGCATACCGCCGCGACTTTACGATCAACGCCCTCTTCTATGATCCGATCTCCGATCAAGTGATCGATTATGTAGGGGGGCAAAGGGATCTCGCCGAAAAAACAATTCGAGCGGTCGGCGACCCGAATCAGCGTTTTGCCGAGGACAAGCTCCGGCTTTTACGAGCCGTGCGATTCGCCGCCAACCTCGGCTTTCGCATTGAGCCGGGGACTTGGAACGCTCTCCGAATCCAGGCAGCCACCATCCACCAAGTGAGTGTCGAGCGCATTCGCGAGGAACTGGATCGTATCTGGTCGGGACCGGCTCCCGCCCGCGGACTCGACCTCTTGGACCAGAGCGACCTTCTGCTGCACATTCTTCCCGAAGTCTCCGCGTTGCACGGCGTCGAGCAGCCCAAGGAATTTCACCCCGAGGGAGATGTCTTCCTCCACACGCGTCTCCTCCTGGAGCAGCTCCACTCTGCCCCTCTCCCATTGGCTTGGGCCGCCTTGCTTCACGATATCGGGAAACCGCTTACGAAAAGGGTGGATCGAAACGGCAGGATTCGCTTCTTCGAGCACGAGGTTGTCGGCGCCCGAATGGCTCATGCGATTCTCTCTCGCCTCCGCCAACCAAACCAGCTGATAGAAGCGGTGGTCGCGATGGTTGTCAATCACATGGCTTTTAAGGATGCAAAGCAGATGCGTCCTTCGACGCTCAAACGGTTGCTCGCTCGTAGTACGTTTTCCATGGAGCTCGAGTTACATCGGATCGATTGCCTTGCTTCCCATGGAGATCTGTCGATCTATGAGTTTTTGCGAACCAAGTTAGAAGAACTCCCGGCTTCCGACATCTCCCCTCCTCGACTCGTCACCGGACATGATTTTATTGCTCTCGGCGTTGCACCCGGTCCCCTTCTCGGTTCGCTTTTAGAAACGATCCGGGAAGCACAGCTCAATGGGCAGATTCAGACCCGCGAGGAGGCGCTCGCCTTCGCTTCCCGACTCGTCGCGACCCCTCCGGCTACCCCCCATCGGACGAACAATCCACGAAAACCCCTCTGAGGCTGGTTTTTGGAACCCAATAGCTTATCCGTCGCTCGGAACCTCGTAACTTCTCTCAGATACCATTTACTTGCTCGGTATTTCGTGCATAGCTATACATACTACTCTATCATATTCGTAACCAATGCTTTATAATATGTGCATCTGTCGTTTTGTCCTTCCAATCCGGCTCGCATAACAGCTAGTCACTTCTTTTTCTCATTGACGGCTCTCACTCCCTTTGTCACAAACAGCCAGGAAGCGGATCGAATCGGCTTCCGGAAGGAGAAGAACGATGAAGGAAGAGAAGAAGAAGGAGAAGCGTTGGAATCGCGTGGACCTTGTCGAACAGGTCCAGAAGAGTATGGGGAAGAATACGACCAAGGCGCTCGCCGAATCGGCGGTCAATGCCGTATTGGATGGCCTTAAGACCGGCATTCGAAAGGCAACTGCTGTACAGCTCATCGGATTCGGGACCTTTAAGGTTGTGAACCGGAAGGCGCGAATGGGGGTGAACCCGAAAACCGGCCAGCGGCTCAAAATCAAAGCCTCGAAATCGGTCCGTTTTGCACCCGGCAAGGGTCTGAAGGAAGGCCTTTAGCAGAAGTCCGATCCCCACCGCTCAGCGTCCAGTCTCCCCTGTCTTTTCCTATTATCGGGAAGCTCGGGCTATCGCTCGGGAGGTGGGCGCTTCGCCCATTCTGCTGCCGAAGGTCGATGAGAAGAAGGCCGGAGTACTTTTCCCAGGTACTCCGGCCTCTTTTTCTGCTCAATGCGATCCGTTAGGAAACGGTCGCTATTTCTGCATTCTTAGTATTCCTCGCCCATTCCTGGAGTCGGAGGCGCTGCCTTTTTCTCCTTCTCGGGAATCTCCGTCACCATAGCTTCGGTCGTCAGGAGCAGGCTCGCAACGGAAGCCGCATTCTGAAGGGCGGTTCTCGTCACCTTGGTCGGATCCACGACGCCCTCCTTCACCATGTCCACATATTGGCGAGTGGCGACATTGAACCCTTCCTCGTTCTTCCGAGCTTTCACCGCATTCACGATAACGCTGCCCTCCAGGCCGGCGTTGTTGGCCAACGCACGCAGCGGTTCCTCCAGAGCACGCTCTACGATATGGGAACCCACTTTTTCGTCCCCTTTGAGGTCGAGCTTGCCGATAGCCGTCTGGCACCGCAGCAGCGCCACGCCCCCTCCGGGCACGATCCCCTCTTCGACTGCCGCGCGGGTGGCATGCAAAGCGTCCTCGACCCGAGCCTTCTTCTCTTTGAGCTCGGTCTCGGTCGCCGCACCGACGCTGATCACGGCCACCCCTCCGGCGAGCTTAGCCAATCGCTCCTGCAACTTCTCGCGATCGTAATCGGAAGTCGTCTCCTCGATCTGGCGACGGATCTGATTGGCACGCCCCTGGATCGCGCTGGTGCTGCCCGCTCCTTCGATGATCGTAGTATTCTCCTTCTCCACCACGATCTTCTTCGCTCGGCCCAAGTCCTCCAACTGGACGTTCTCCAGCTTGATTCCCAGGTCCTCCGTGAGGCAGCGTCCACCCGTGAGGATCGCAATGTCCTCCAACATAGCCTTCCGCCGATCTCCGAAGCCGGGAGCCTTGACGGCGCAAACCTGGAGAGTCCCGCGCAACTTGTTGACCACCAATGTTGCCAGCGCTTCCCCTTCCACGTCTTCCGCAATGATCAGAAGGGGTCTCCCCGCTTTGGCGGTCTTCTCCAGGATGGGGAGAAGATCCTTCAGGCTGGAGATCTTCTTTTCATGGATGAGGATATAGGCATTTTCCAGGACCGCTTCCAACTCCTCGGCGTTGGTCACGAAATAGGGGGAGATGTACCCCTTGTCGAATTGCATACCCTCGACCACGTCGAGCTTGGTTTCGATCTGCTTCGCTTCCTCCACCGTGACCGTGCCGTCCTTACCCACCTTATCCAGGGCGTCCGCGATGATCTGACCAACAGAGGCATCCCAGTTGGCGGAAACCGTCGCAACCTGCTTGATCTCTTCTTTTTCCTTAACCTTCCGAGAGACCCGTTGGAGCTCCTCCACGACCGCGGTCACCGCCTTGTCGATGCCCCGTTTCAGATCCATCGGGTTGGCTCCCGCAGTGACGTTTTTTAGACCCTCGCGATAGATCGCCTCCGCCAAAACGGTGGCGGTGGTGGTGCCGTCGCCCGCCACATCACTGGTCTTGGACGCCACCTCACGGACGAGTTGAGCACCCATGTTTTCCCACGGATCTTCCAACTCGATTTCCTTCGCTACGGTAACCCCGTCCTTCGTGATCGTCGGAGCGCCGAATTTCTTGTCCAAGATGACGTTGCGACCCGCAGGCCCGAGCGTGGCCTTGACCGCTTTGGCCAGCTTGTCTACGCCGCGCAAGAGGGCATGACGAGCCGCTTCGTCAAAGATAAGTTGCTTAGCTGCCATACGTATGATTCTCCGATGTTTCTTTCCTTATTCCTTTGAAACGCTTCCTCCACTATCCGACAACAGCGAGAACGTCGTCTTCCCGAAGAATCTGATACGACTCCCCGTCGATCTTCACCTCGGTACCACCATACTTGCTGATGAGGATGCGATCCCCTTTCTTGAGTTCGATCGGAATACGCTTCCCTTCTTCCAGCCGCCCGGGCCCAACGGCTACCACGGTTGCTTCCTGGGGCTTCTCTTTCGCGGTGTCTGGGATGATAATTCCTCCCTTTTTTGTCTCCTGTTCCTCGATCAACTTTACGAGGACTCGATCCCCCAAGGGTCGAATGTTCGGTTCAGCCATTTCTTCTCCTTCCTTATCTGTTACTTGCTACAATCGCGGCATCCGGTTTCCCAACCGGTCCGCCTGAAAATCCTTCGGGACCGCTACGCTTTTTTATCCTTATCCTTGTCGATCATTTCGAAGTCGGCCTCGATCACGTCTCCCTTTTCCCCCGACTTTTCCTCGGGAGCCGGAGGAGGAGCTCCGGTCGCCGCGGAGCCGCCCGATTGCGCCCCGGATGTGGTCGCGCGATACATCTCCGCGGATACCGCTTGAATCTTCTCGTTGAGCTCGCTCATCGCCGCCTGCAAGGCGGCCGTATCCTCGCCGGCGAGCAAGCTGCGCACGCGGGAAATCGCATTCTCGATCTCTACCTTCTTCGCAGAATCGATCCGTGCGCCATGTTCCCGGAGGAGCTTTTCCGCCTGATACGCAAGATTGTCCGCGTTGTTCTTGGCTTCCGCCGCTTCCTTCCTCTTCCTGTCTTCCTCGGCGGAAGCCTCCGCTTCCCGAGTCATCCGGTCGATCTCGTCCTTGGACAGGCCGCTGGAACCTGTAATCGAAATTTTCTGCTCCCGCCCAGTTCCCAAATCCTTCGCGGAAACGTTCAAGATGCCGTTGGCGTCGATATCGAAGGTAACTTCGATCTGAGGGACACCCCGCGGAGCCGGAGGAATGCCGTCGAGGTGGAAAACCCCGAGCAGCTTATTGTCGCGGGCCATGGGCCGTTCCCCTTGGAGCACCTTGATCTCTACGCTGGGCTGATTGTCGGAAAATGTGCTGAAAATCTGTGACTTCCGCGTCGGAATCGTCGTGTTGCGCGGAATCATCGGGGTGGCGATTCCGCCAGCCGTCTCGATCGCGAGCGTCAACGGAGTGACGTCGAGAAGAAGAACGTCTTTCACCTGGCCGCGCAACACCCCTCCCTGAATGGCGGCTCCTACGGCAACCACCTCGTCGGGATTCACCCCCTTATGAGGCTCTTTCCCGATCAGCCTGCGAGCAATCTCGATGATCTTGGGCATCCGGGTCATCCCTCCGACCAGCACCAGCTCGTTGATTTCCGCCGCGGAGAGCTTGGCATCAGCCAAGCAACTCGTCACCGGACGGATCGTGCGTTCGGCGAGAGCATCGGTAAGCTGCTCGAGTTTCGCCCGCGTCAGTTTTTTCTGGATATGTTTGGGACCCGTCTGGTCCGCCGTAATGAACGGAAGGTTGATTTCGTATTCCGTGGACGAGGAGAGGGCAATTTTTGCACGCTCGGCCTCTTCCTTGAGTCGCTGCATCGCGTCCGGCTGGCGGCGCAAGTCGATGCCGGTCTCCTGTTGAAACTCCTGAATCAGCCAGTCCATGATGGCGGCATCCCAATCGTCGCCTCCCAGATGGGTGTCGCCGTTGGTAGCCTTGACCTCGAAAACTCCTTCCCCGATTTCCAGAACGGAGATATCGAAAGTTCCCCCGCCGAGATCATATACCGCGATTCGCTCGTCCTTCTTCTTATCCAATCCGTAAGCCAAGGAGGCCGCCGTCGGCTCATTGATGATCCGAAGCACCTCGAGCCCCGCGATGCGTCCCGCATCCTTGGTAGCCTGTCGCTGGCTATCATTGAAATACGCAGGCACGGTGATCACCGCCTGCGTAATCTTCTCACCGAGCTTGGCTTCCGCATCCGCCTTCAATTTCATTAAAATGAAGGCGGAAATCTCCTCCGGCGTATAGACGCGTCTCTCCGCCCCGATTTCGACCTCGACGGCACAGCCGCCGCCTTTCCCTTCCACTACTCGGTAGGGAACTCGCTTCGCCTCTTCCTGGACTTCCGAAAATCGTCGTCCGATGAAGCGTTTAATCGAGAAGATCGTGTTTCGCGGATTGGTAATCGCCTGTCGCTTCGCGGCCTGGCCTACGAGGCGTTCTCCGGTCCTCGTAAACGCAACGACCGAGGGAGTAGTTCTTGCTCCCTCCGAGTTCTCCAAAACGACCGGTTGTCCCGCCTCCATTACAGCCATGCACGAGTTCGTCGTGCCCAAATCGATTCCGAGGACGTGCGCCATGCCAAGAGAGCCGCAAGATCCGTTCCAGGCAATCTGGCGCAGCATTACCTACTGGACTCGAATTAGTTATAGAACTAGCGAAAGAGGCGAGCTTCGCAAAATACTGAGTCAAAATGACGCAACTATTGCGTCATTTTGTCCTGGCGCCG